>CAYVFA010000227.1:0-2504 GCA_964450075.1 uncultured Smithella sp. | reverse complement strand
GCCTTCGATCTGGGCGATGATTTCCTTGAAACCGCCCATGCCGCCCGCCGGAGATGAGCTGACCACTTCCACACGCCAGCCCTGCCCTTCGGCGTAGCGTGCGTACATGCGGAATAAATCGCCGACAAAAAGGCCGGCTTCATCGCCGCCCGTGCCCGCGCGGATTTCTAGAAAAACATTTTTATCGTCATTAGGATCTTTGGGCAGGAGTAAAATCGTTATTTTCGCCTCCAGATCAGCCATTTCCTGCTGGAGGAGCGGGATTTCTTCCTTGGCCATGGCCCTCAACTCTTCATCGTCTTCTTGAAGAAGTTCCTGATTTTCGGCCAGACGCGCCTTGATTTTTTCGTACTGGCGGATGATTTCGACAAGATCCGTCAAGTCAGAGTGTTCTTTGGCGTATTTCTGATACAGCCCCTGCTTGGAAGCCACCTGGGCATCGGAAAGCAGCCCTTCAAGTTCCCGGTAACGGAGTTCAATATCGCGAAGTTTGTTGAGTAAAATATCCATAGTTGTTGGTATTGTTTTTCAAAAAAGTTGGTTGAGGAGGTAAGAAAACGCATTTACAGCGGTCCTCTTTGCGGGAGGACGCAGCTATAAATGTCGGGATTGTTGAAACTTGTTTATCATGAGGACAAAGTCCGGAGTTGCATGCCCGCAGGCAGCAAGTTATGTCTAAGCTTTTTTTGCTTTCTTTGCGACCGGAGCAGTTTCTGCCTTGGGCGCGTATTTTTTCTTGAACTTTTCCACACGTCCCGCCGTATCAAGAATCTTTTGCTTGCCGGTGATAAACGGATGGCAATTGGAGCAAATGTCTATTTTGAGGTCTTTTTTAGTGGATTTTGTTTCAATGACATTGCCGCAAACGCAAGTAATGGTTGTTTCTTTATAGTCCGGGTGAATACCTTCTTTCATTTCTCTTTCTTCCTCCTGATGCTTTATGAAGCAATGCTTGATAAAGGTCGCTGTAATTTTAAGCAGGTGCGCTGAATTATCCTATAAGCCGTAAAAATTCAAGATAATTATTAACGGGTTTAAAACCTGCCATCCTTAATCATTATGAATTCATGGAATCCAAAAATTCCTTGTTGGTGTTCGTTTTCTTGATTTTGCCGATAATAAACTCCATGGCATCGACCGGATTCATTTCCTGCAGCAGTCGGCGTAAAATCCAGACGCGGTTGAGATTGGCTTTCGGGATCAGCAGTTCTTCTTTACGTGTCCCTGACCGGATCAGATCAAATGCGGGGAAGATGCGGCGGTCGGCGATCCGGCGGTCCAGATGCAGTTCCATGTTGCCGGTGCCTTTGAATTCTTCAAAAATAACTTCGTCCATCCGGCTGCCGGTGTCAATCAAAGCGGTTGAAATAATAGTTAAACTGCCGCCGTTTTCGATATTGCGGGCCGCGCCGAAGAAGCGCTTGGGCTTGTGCAGGGCATTGGAATCCACACCGCCGGAGAGTACCTTGCCGGAAGGCGGCACAACAGTGTTGTAAGCGCGTGCCAGACGGGTGATCGAGTCGAGCAAAATGACGACGTCCTTTTTGTGTTCAACCAGTCGTTTTGCTTTTTCAATAACCATTTCAGCAACTTGAACGTGTCGTGTCGCCGGCTCATCAAAGGTTGACGAGATGACCTCGCCTTTAACGCTGCGCTGCATGTCGGTCACTTCTTCGGGACGCTCGTCGATCAGCAGTACCATCAAAACAACTTCTTTATGATTGGCTGTGATGCTGTGGGCGATATCCTGTAGTAAAACGGTTTTACCGGCGCGAGGCGGCGAAACGATCAGGCCGCGCTGTCCTTTGCCGATGGGAACAAATAAATCCAGGACCCGTGTCGAGAAATTCTCGGGATCAAATTCCAGATTCAGTTTTTCCTGGGGATAAAGAGGCGTCAGGTTGTCAAAGAGGATTTTATCACGGGCCGATTCGGGGCTTTCAAAGTTAACTTCATCAACTTTTAAGAGGGCAAAATATTTTTCACCTTCTTTGGGGGGACGGACTTCGCCCGCGATGGTGTCTCCGGTTTTTAAATTAAAGCGGCGGATCTGTGATGGTGAAATGTAAATATCATCGGGGCTGGGCAGGTAGTTATAATCGACCGCGCGCAGGAAGCCGAAACCGTCGGGCAGGATTTCCAGAACGCCGGAACCGGAGATGACCCCGTTTTGTTCCGCCTGGGTTTGCAAAATGGCAAAGATCAGATCCTGTCTTCGCATGCCGCTGGCTCCCGGAACTTCCAACTCTTTAGCCAAATTGTTGAGCTCGCTGATGGGCAGCCTCTTAATGTCTTCGATGTTCATAAATATTTCCTTAATTTAGATTAGTAACAGGCTCGATAATGAAGTGATGTGAAATAGTATTTACTGCATTAATTTTCAAGAAATACACGAGGATATTCACGATTTTTTAATCAGCTACGGATTTAATATCGGCTTGTTTATTTGAATACTTGAATCGCTCCAAAGGGCAGGGCAACATTTGCCTCTGACGAATTGCCTG
>CAYVFA010000226.1:0-2505 GCA_964450075.1 uncultured Smithella sp. | reverse complement strand
GCCGTATTGGACGAATTCCCCGTCGCCACATTAGACGCGTCGCTTAAACCGAACATGAGGGGGTTCTTCATGCTGAACAGCTTCGGCTTTTGTTCTTTCACCTCAAAGACAAACTCCGTCCAGCCATTGTCCGTCAGGGTGCGGTTGCCTTTTAAAGAATAAACTGATCTGTTGTAGGTAATGCCGATAAAAACCTTCCCGCCCGCAGCGGTGATATTGTTAATCGTGTAACTGATTTTGATGTTGTCGAAAAAGCTGAAGTCCTTGCTTATCGCCCGGTCAAGCGTACTGGCGTCACCGGCAAAGTCATCGCTCACATAGGCCATGAACTGGTTTCTGCTTTTATTCTGATACGCGCTGATGAGCCGGTTCAGGGCTTCTCTGGCTATTTCTGCAATCCGCTGGTCGGTGACGATAAATTCACGAAACGTATCCTCGATCTTGTTGCTCTTTCCGGCGGTATCAATCATCTTGACATAAACGCTGTAGAGCTTGTTGAGTTCCGGCGTGAAGGTATAAATGAAATCTCCCGTGTCGGGATTCAGTTGCGCTTCTTTCCAGGTTGCCTTGCCGTCGATGGTCACTTCTGCGGCAACAATCTTGCTTTTCCCGGACGTTGCCTTGCCCTTGATCGTGACCATTCCGTTAACCAACGCTTCTTTATACAGGGTTGCCTTCCCGCTGATTTCATCAAAGCTGATATTGTCCAGGTATAAATACTTGGTCGCGACCTCGTCTTCCGACTTCCCGAATATCCACCACTTGGCGTCGGCGGGTGCAGCCAGTGCCATCAGCAGAATGATTATGCCCAGATATTTGATTATTTTCATTGATTTGCTCCTATTTTTTATTGAATTCATTTTTTATCAGTCTTTTCGGGCAGGCACCCGGGGGCGGGTGACCGGCACGAAAAGAATTTACTTGGTTAATATCTGAAATTGAGCCCCATGGTTACGCTTGTTTCCCGATAGTCTTTGGAAAATGTAGAATAGTTGTAGTCGTTAACCATCGCCCTGACAAAAATCATACCTTCGTTAAGCTTTGCCAGAAAATTCGGCCGCCAGTTAAGGTTGAAACTGCCATACGATTTCATCGAGTCATTGCCGGCTGTCTCTTTTTCCAGCCTGTTTTGCCCGACACGCAGTTCGGAAGTGACTTTGAGCTTCGGCAGTTCGATGCCCATGCCGGCTGAATACTGGTATATTTTGTCCCTGGTCATGGCCAGTTCATCGCTTGCATTCCAGCCGCCGGCCGCTAATGAAGGTTTCAAGACAACATCTCCCAGGGTGTGGCGGGAGCTTAACGATGTATTGTATGTCCATTCCGAGTTCTTCGTAACGTCTCTTGTGTCGTACAGGTTATAGCCAACGTTTGTATCGCTGTCAAAAGGCCCGAGACGATCGCGGTAGTTCAGGGCGGTGATATGGTCAACCGTGCTTTGCGTGTTGCTGTAGCGTCTGTTGTATTTGTAGGATAAATCAACGACGGAGTATTGCCGGTTGAATAATTTTTTTACTGATAAGCCGATTTCCGGGACATAGTTTTGCGTGGTGGTGGCTTTCTGATGATCCAGATTGTCATGAAACCATAAAAATGCGGTATTCACGGTTATTTTTTTGGAAAACTTATAGCGCCATTTTGCCTTAGCCTTTTCTCTGTCGGGTGTTGCCGAACCTAAAAGGGTTAGAAAATTAGGTTCGACCCGTTCATACTCCAGCGAAACCCGGCTGGGGTCCTGATCGCCTATCGCCTGTATCCGGTAAGCATTACCCGATGACTTTGTGTCAACCGCACCTTCCTGAGCTTGTAATTTTGTATCGGTCGCGGCAATTTCGCCGCTTATCGTCAGGCCTTGCAGGGGCTTATATTCAACGTCAAAAGAGTAGATGTTGCTCTTGTATAATGGATCGGTTGACAATACCCTTCTATCGTCAGAGGTCGTGACGATATTGAAGCCCGTGTTCAGATCCGGCAAAAGCGCATACTTGATTCGCCCGCCATACACCTGCCTTTCAACCACTCTCGTCTCACTGTCCCGCCACACACTGTCCCAGCGGGGTGCGGCAATTCCTGATATGATCGTAACCTCTGGAAGTCGAATCGCGCTCTTGTCATAGGCAAACCGGTAGGAACCACCCTTGACTGCGCTGTTTAAAGAATACTGCGAGAAACTCTCAAAGGTGTCCCCGAGATTGATGGTGTGTATCTTGTTGGTTATTCTACCCTGGAGATTTGTCAGGGAGATGGTTTTGACATCATTACGGCGATCGTCAGTGGCTTTGGCGCCAATGTTTAAGCTGTAGTCATAGCCAGCCACCTTGCCATTGCCCGTAAGACTGAGGTTGTCTAAATAACGCCACCCCTGCGTCAGGGATGAACTGGCGTTGCCCGGTCCCGATATGTCATTATAATTATACGAAAACTCATTGTAGATATGAAACTCGTCGGCCTGGCTCTGTTTTACGTTAACAAGGAATAATAGATAGATAGATAGATAGATAGATA
>CAYVFA010000225.1:0-2519 GCA_964450075.1 uncultured Smithella sp. | reverse complement strand
TGTAATTCTTTAATAAACATCAGCTGATTATATAAGCTTTCCATATAACTTTTGTCGGAAAATATACTTATAATAATCTCATGTTCTGGGAGCAGAGACTTTTAAATATTACGAACTTTCGTGATATAATTTAAATATGAAAAATAACAAAGGAATCGGTGTAATAGGTATTATATTAATAATAGTTGGTGTTTTGGTTGTAGGTGGTGGAGCTTATTATGTAGGTACAAATAATTCAGAGACTGATACTAAGGTAGTTGTTACAAACTTTGATGAATGTATTGAAGCAGGAAATCCTGCTATGGAATCCTATCCTCGTCAGTGTAGACACGGAGATAAAACATTTACTGAGGTTATAGAGAATGATTCTGAAGAACAAAGAGTTGACGAAGAATCTATTTTAGATTTAAAAAATATAGAAACACCTCTATTTATTAAAAGTGTTTATCAAAGAGATGGTAAATGGTGGGCAGATGTTGATTATGTCACCAAAGTAACACCTCTTGAACATATGATGAAAGAGATTAATGAGGGTTTTTGTGTAATACCAGGAATGACAAAAAATGAAATGTTAGAATATGCAAAAAATACAGTTAAGAATTATGTAGAACAAGATAATTTACTTGTCGTAAACTGTGGATATGATTGGCAAGGAATATGGTCTTCAGACGGTGGAATTCCCACAATGTTTATTAATTCAAATCCACTAATTAGATCTCTCCCTTTTGCTGATAAAATAGAAAGAGAGATTAAAATCTGTGGAGTAAGTAGTATATCTGTAACTACACCTGAAAAAATAAAAATGGAGGTAGACAATATAAGGGGTTTAGATTACTCATTTGATCCTTATATTCAGACTTATAATACAAAGGGCCATCTTGAAGAATTAGTAAAGATAGAGAATGGTCAAATAAAAAAATTTTATGGTCCTGATGGTTGTGCTGGTTAATTAAATAAAAGATAATAATTCTTTTATCTCCCCCAACGAAACACTCGGGCTAGGGAATACCACTTCCCACCTAATAGTTCGTAAGTTATCTTTCCAAGTGAGCAAAATTTTAAGCCATATTTTATAATGGTCGTTCAGACTCTGAAAGTCTTCAAACTCGAATGAGTTATTTTTGGGAGGTTTGTAGAAGTTCGAACCTAACTATTATCTTTTAAAAAACTTATAGCTTTTTCTATCATAGGTTTAGCGATCGGAGAGATTTCTATTGTATTTAATGTATCTATGTTAATAAATTCTGCCCCGAGAGAATCTTCTCCATCGGGGAAAGTTTTAATATCACCAGAAGAAAGCGAAACAGTGAAGTATGTACCGAAATGACGAAAAGGTTTACCTCTATAGTTTTCAGTTGTGTATTCATTTTCAGACAGAAAAGTTTGGTTGGTGACTTCAGACCCAACCTCTTCAATGAATTCTCTTTTGAGACCCTCTTCCATTGTCTCACCTTGTTCGATTTTTCCTCCAGGTAAATCGTACATTCCTGTGTATGGCCCTCGCGATTTCTTTATTAGCAAAACAGTATTATTTTTTATATAAATTCCGTAGACACCTATGTGAGAATACGGTATAGAAGTTTTTTCACTCATAGATAATATTATATCAGATATTTATATTATCTTTAATAATAGCCATTCGAACATCATCCCAAGTTTGGAGCAGAATTTTAATCCTTATTTATCAAAGGTTGTTTTGGGTACCTTTTTAGAAGTTCAAACTATAAATACTTGCATAAAATGTGCAATATGATATAATACTAATATCAATACGAAAAGGGGCTTCACTTATGTGACGCCCCCTTTTCATTTTATTTATTTTCTATAAACTGGCGAATTGTTTGTCTATCCAATGATAATTTAAATTTATTATCAAGCTTATTATACAAAGATGATGCTTTGTTGCCATTCGGGAATAGAATCCTTTTAAATCTATCTTTTTCTATCAAATAATCAACTAGTTTTTTATAATCACCATCACCAGAAACTAATACTATTTTATCAAAATCAATATTTTCAATTAAGTTTTTCATTATTTCAAAAACAATATCCGTGTCTACATTCCCTTTCTTTTTAGAAATAGCATATTCATTATGATCTTTAAAAATTACTATAAATCCAGCCTTTTGAATTTCTTTGTATAATTCATTGTTTTCTTCTTGCAAATAACCTATAAAATAATATGCTTCTTTTACGTTATATTTATCTTGTAGATATATTTTTAATTTGGATAAATCTATAGACCATCCGTCTTGTTTAGTTCCAAGATATAGATTTTGTCCATCTATAAAAGCTAGGTTATTTTTTCTTTCATTCATTTTAATATTTTAACATAGTTTTAAATAAAACTATAAATCTTTTGTTATCTCTTCTCAGACTTCGTCCCAGGTTTGAAGCAGATAAATTTGGTGAAAGTGGCCTGTCCCTGTCTGGGAAGGTCACTTTTTCTATATATTTTAGTATATTAATTTTGAGAGCTATTTATATATAAAAATCTCTGAAAATTAAAGAAGTTGGAT
>CAYVFA010000224.1:0-2537 GCA_964450075.1 uncultured Smithella sp. | reverse complement strand
TCATGTAGCGCGGAGGATTGAAGAAATGGGTTCCCAGGAAACGTTTTTTCAGAGCCGGGCCGAATTTTTCGCTGATGTCTTTGATCGGAATACCGGAGGTATTTGTCGAAACAATACATGTCGGTTTGATGACTTTTTCAACTTTGGCAAAAAGTTCCTGCTTGATTTTGAGGTTCTCGACAACAACCTCGCAAATCCAGTCCACGTCGGCCAGCCACTTCAGGTTATCTTCGAAGTTGCCGATTTTAACCATCGACGCGTTTTTCTTGCTGAAGAAACTGGCGGGTTTCGACTTGGTTACGGCGGCAAGACCGTTTGCCGCGAAGCGATTTCGCCATGCAGGACTTTTTTCTGTCAGGCCTGCTTTCTTGTCAGCATCTGTCAGTTCAAATGGGATGATATCGAGCAGGTAGCACTCGATACCGGCATTGGTCAGATGAGCCGCGATGCCCGCGCCCATGACTCCCGCACCTAAAACAGCCGCTTTTTTGATCTTAAATGACATTATTCTCCTCCTTCATTTTCTTATGAACCGCCTGTTTGGTTTACGGTTCATAAATTGTTTGAGGCCAAACTGCACCCCATTTAAAATTAATACTTCATTCAATATTTCATGAACCGTGAAATCACCGATTCATTGGTCATCTTAAGTTATAAAAGTGAGGACTTCAGGCATTCCGTGGCTCCCTTTCCACCTTGAAGAGAAGTCAAAAAACATTATTGAAATTGATTTTGCCCTGCGGATAAATTCGGGTATCAATTCCTGACATGCAGGGGGTTAAAACTCTTTACCCCGCGAGATAACCTTAAGCCGTTTTCCATAGCGTTAAGTCAATTACTGACTAAAGGTCAGGGTGATTATTAAACCAAACAGAAACTAATGTCAAGGCAAATTAAAAAGGGTTGAACCGCAAAGATGATTGCCACTAAGATATTGAATTATAACACATTTATTAAATATTTTTACAATCTGTATTTTAACCAGATAACGGCATAGTAATCATCACGATAGATCATTGTGGCTGATTTATTGAATTGCGTAATCAACTGATTCATTTCTTCCGGTGAATAATTATCCGTTAGAAACTTTTGATACAAATCATAACGAATCAAAAAATGCGTGCAATTTAATGAACGCAGATACTTCTGAAATTCCCTCTCATCCGAAGCAAACAAAACCATCCGCCTGATCACATCCATTCCGAATGAAGCATCGTCGTCATAACTTCTATCCAGGTAATAACCGCGACCGGCCAGCAGAATCAATCTGATTTTAGCATTGGCAGGTGTGTGTTTGTTGATAAACTGCACCGCCCGATAACTGCCGTCGTGGCGGGCAATAAAATCATTTCGCGACTCTTTTTGCAGAATATAGTTTACCGGCGCAATTTTGAAAAAATAATTTTTCGCATAAACCGCGTTAAAACCGATCATGCCCACCAGCACACCGGCAAAGGCAGCCAAACCCAACATCCGCAGATGCTTGGGCCTCTCCATGATCCAGTTGAAAATATTCACAAACCCAATGACCGTCAGGATAATCACCAACGGCACAGCCGGCAGGATATAGCGAATCCGGTGCTTATCCATAAAGAAAGCCAGCAGGATGAAAAAGGCGGCAAAAGCCAACAAAAGGAGCTTGTCCGTCTTTATCCTACGGTTCATAAACGCAAACGGCACGATAAAAATCAGCACGGGATTTAAGACCCCATCAAAATATCGGGGGTTATGATCCTGACCCTGAAGAAAAAAACGAAGTGGTATCAGCAATGTTTCCAGAAAGTTATCGCCGAAAAACATTTGCCGCATTTTAAACATGCCCATGCCTGAACCGGCGGAGGCCTCGACATAGGCTTCCGACAAACTTGCTCCGCCGGCATTAAAAACACCCTGATACAAAGGATATAGCGGATTTCCCGTCAGCATTGCATTTTTGATCAGCCACGGAGAAAACACCAAAAGCGAAACCACAAAGAACACCAAACCATACAACAGCGCCCTGCCCTGCCCGCCTGTATCTCTGGAATTGACAAACACGACGGCCAGCGTCAAAAAAAACCAGGCCGGAAGCGCGCTGTATTTTGTGCCCAGCGCCAGCCCCATAGCGATAGCCGAAATCAACAACCAGACGGTCTTTTTATATTCAGAATCTCTCCAGTAAAGACAAGCCAAAACACTGAGCGTAGTAAAAAACACCAGACCGACATCCACATAAGCCGTGGTGGCCGTTCGCAGGATCGTCGGCAGACTGATAAAAATCAACGCCCCCAGCAAACCGGCCAGTTGCCCTGATTTTTTGTTCAAATATACATAAAGCAAGGCAGCCGTACCGATCCCGAAGCTCAAATGAATAAAATTGGGGATAATATCATTGCCGAAATACAACGGCACAAGATAAAGCAAAGATAAATTCATGGGATAATACGAAAACCCGGCCCACGGTGTTTCATAAAACCCGCCATGAATCAGCCAAAGCTTGGGAATAGCCAGATGATGAATCAGAACGTCACGGGCAATTGGCGGCGTAAGCGCTAAAA
>CAYVFA010000223.1:0-2547 GCA_964450075.1 uncultured Smithella sp. | reverse complement strand
CTTGCCAAGGGCTTCTCACACAACTATCTTCCGGTAATACTGGACAAACACCCCGCTTCTTTAGTAAATACGATTGTCCCGGTCATGATCGAACATTATCGGGAAGGCAAACTGACAGGCAGGGTTGTTCATGAGTAAAAACAGATTACAACGATTAGCAGCGCTTCAGGAAAAACTGCGCTACGTTTTCCGTGATCTGGAGCTGCTTTCAACCGCTTTGACGCACCGTTCCTACGTCAATGAAAATCCGCATTTGGGTGCAAGCGATAATGAAAGGCTCGAATTTCTGGGTGACTCGGTTCTGGGGCTGTGCATAAGCGACCTGCTGATGAAAAAACATGCCGATTTTGATGAAGGCACCCTTTCCAAAATCCGTTCCTTGATGGTCAACGAAAAACCGCTGGCGGATCTGGCGGTAAAACTGGGTCTGGGGGAATGCCTGCTTTTAGGAAAAGGTGAAGAACACTCCGGCGGACGCGCCAAAGAATCGCTGCTGGCCAACGCGCTGGAAGCGGTCATTGCCGCGATTTACCTGGATTCCAATTTCAGCAAAACAAAAACTTTTCTCAAGCAACTCATGAAGCCCCTTCTGAATGATGAAACATTGAATGCGCAATGTTTCGATTTCAAAACAGCTCTGCAGGAGCTGTGTCAGAAAAAATACAAATCCGCTCCGCTTTATACCGTGCTGACCTCCAGCGGACCTGATCACGCCAAAACCTTTGAAGTGGAAGTAACCGCAGGGGACGAAATCCGGCAAATCGGCCGGGGAAAAAGCAAAAAAGACGCGCAAAAACAGGCAGCGCAAAAAGCCTGGGAAAGTCTGCACGTTGAAGACAGCGTCTGAAATCCAAAAACCCGTAAAACCGTTAGTTATCCCGATCTTCATCATGAACAGCGGATGTCCGCAGCACTGCATTTTCTGTAATGAAAAGATTGCTGCGGGGGATTTTGCTCCGGAAGTTACACAAAGCTTTCTGGAGAAAGAAGTCGCCTCATATCTGCAGTGGAACAAAGACAAGCGCAGGCCTGTGGAAATCGCTTTTTACGGCGGCAATTTTACCGGCATGGAACCCGATTATCAAAAGCGGCTCTTAGCCTGGGCGGGTGCCTATATTGAAAAAGGCCAGGTGGAATCGATCCGGATTTCCACAAGACCCGACTACATTGACGACGACCAACTGACTTTTTTACACGCCGCAGGCGTCCGGACAATTGAAATCGGCGCTCAATCCTTCAATGACGACGTTCTGCGCTCCGCTCATCGAGGTCATGATGGACAGGCCACGATCCGGGCCATGCAATTGCTTAAAGCTCACGGCTTCCAAACCGGCCTGCACCTAATGGCCGGCCTGAACGGCGACACGCCAAAAAGCTTTATGGAAACGCTCAAACGCGTTGTTGAACTTCGACCGGATACCGCGCGCATTCACCCGACGCTTGTTTTTGCCGATACGCCGCTGGCCGATGAATATCGTCGCGGGCTCTATCAGCCGCTCAATTTGGATGAAGCGGTCGATTGGTGCCTTCTGGCCTGGGAAACTCTGACTCCCGCAGGTGTCCGGATTATCCGCTTCGGCCTTCAGACAACCCCGGAAATGAACAAAAATGGCGCCGTGCTGGCGGGACCTGCGCACCCGTCTTTCGGCAGTCTGGTTTATTCGGCCATTTACTATTCGGCAACCCTGAAATTGCTTGGCAATATTCCTAAACATACCAATATTCTGCGCTTTCAGGTGGCCACACATGACCTGTCCAATTTTCGGGGCCACGGCAATAAGAATATCGCGGCAATAAAAAAGCTTTACCCTGACGCCCGAATCGTTATAGACTCCGTCCGCGAAGGCCAACCGGGCCATCTGACGCTTGACATCGAAACAGGGCAATCTATTTCTTTCGATATTCCAGGTATCATCTAAATTAATGGAGAATATTTGTGTTTAAATCCGGCTTTATAGCCATCTTAGGCCGCCCGAATGTGGGCAAATCCACTTTTTTTAATGCCATTGTCGGCGACAAAATTTCCATCGTTGCCAACAAACCGCAAACCACAAGAAACCGCATCACAGGCATCAAAAACCTGTCCGACGCGCAGTTGATCTTTCTGGACACGCCGGGAATGCACAAACCCAAGACGCCGCTCAACCGCGCCATGGTTCAAGCGGCTCAGGATACCATCGGTGACACCGATCTTGTGCTGGTCATCGTGGAAGCGGACAACGCGATCGGCCCGCACGATCTTTTTTTAATGGAAGCGCTCGCCCCGGCCAAAGTGCCGGTGTTTCTGGCCATCAACAAAATCGACCGGGTTGAAAAACCCTCTTTGCTGCCTTTAATCGATCAGTACAGCAGGCTTTATAACTTCGCCGGCATTTTTCCGATTTCCGCGTTGAAAGGCATCGGTCTCGACGCGCTGCAGGCCTCCCTGAAAGAAGCGCTGCCGGAAGGTCCGCAACTATTCCCCGACGATATCGCAACTGACGCCACCGAGCGGTTTATCGCAGGAGAATTTATCCGGGAACAGATTACGCTGCTGACCTCGCAGGA
>CAYVFA010000222.1:0-2564 GCA_964450075.1 uncultured Smithella sp. | reverse complement strand
CATTTTTAACCAGTACTTCATTCCAATCAACCGAACGTAAGTTCTGTATTCCAACCATGGACAAATCAGTCGAGGGAGGTAAGCTGACTCGAATTATGAGGCATTTCCAACCTTAGAATGCAAATAGCCCTATTTTTTGTTTTCGCCGATCTTCCGGAAGAGAGGCCGAAGCGCCACGGGGATCAAAAACGCACAGACGGCAATGGCAATGCCG
Source organism: uncultured Smithella sp. (assembly GCA_964450075.1). GTDB lineage: Bacteria > Desulfobacterota > Syntrophia > Syntrophales > Smithellaceae > UBA8904. The sequence continues at coordinate 2,350 of CAYVFA010000222.1, read as the reverse complement.
ATGATAAGACCGCGAACATTTCCCCGCAGAAGCAGTTCGCCAAGCGAGCTTCCGAACGCGACAAAAGCGATGCAGGCCGGAAGCATAAAAACAAAGGTGCTCCACAGATAGTGGCGCAAGGGAATCGGAGTCAAGCCGAAAAGATAATTGAGCAAGTTAAAGGGAAAAACGGGGATCAGGCGGGTGAAGGCGACAGCTTTCCAGCCATGCTGATTCACTTTGTCCTGCAGCCAGTTCCAGCGTTCTTCCGGAATTTTGGTTCGAATGGTATCCTGAAACAGATAGCGAGACAAAAAGAAGGGCAGACAGGAACCGATTGTCGCGCCGGTAATGGAAAAGATTACACCCCAGATGGGCCCCCAGAAGAACCCCGCTGCAAGGGTGAGTGGGATGCTGGGCAGAAACAAGGAAGGCGCAACGGCATAGATTCCCAGAAAAATGAGTGGCGCCGCGATGGGGTAGTCGGCCAGTAGAGCCGTCAGCGCCTCCGCCGAAAAAATGTTCTGTCCCGTCAGATAAACACCGCCTGAAAGCAGAAGAACAATCAGGATAGCTAATAAAAATTTTACCGTTTTGACCCTGGCCGTCATTGCCAGCATAAAACGATTGACCCACTGGACTGGCATGGAAGCAACTTTCCCGCGGGGAGACCGGCCGCTCAGGCCCTCCAGCAGATGGATCGATTTTACCCCCCGGCCCAGAAACCGGTTCTGACAACCGAAGCAATATGTGACCAGAGTTTTCCCGTTTGCTTCCTTCATGATCTGGTCCAGAAAATTGTCGGCCAGCGCAGGCGCGGAGGAACTGACGCTGCCGCCATTGCCACAGCATAGAGCTTGGGATGGCTCGAAAGAATCTGATTTTGTATCTACTGAGGAGGCCTGGAGATGACTGAAAACGCCGCTGGCCTTTTTCATCACCTCATTCCACCGCGAAGACGGGCAAGGGTGATGGAGGCACGCTGAACCATTCCAGTTCTTTTCAAAAAGATCAGCGGGCAGGACATCCAGTATAAAAACAATCCTCACGCCCTCCAGATGTTGCGACAAAAGCTTATAACAATTCAGGCAACCGGTAATCACCTGTTTCACGCCGCCTTCATGAAGTCGCTTGTTGATGTCCTGCAAAGCGGCCAGGGCCGTTTGCGTGTCGCCCAGCCCGAAAACCGGATCGTAGCAGCAATCGAGCGCCAGACCAATCTTTTGACCCAAACGGCTGCTCAGCGCTTTGCAAATATTGCTTATCAGATCGGGACGGTTGGCCGCGAGAGCGCAGCCCGGCCAAAAAACTGTTTCCGCTTTTCCGTAAAAGGAAAAAGGAAACCCGTGTCCGGCTTTGGCAAATCCCCGCGCACCGTTCAGCGCCTTTTCGACCGGCTGGGGCATGTTGCCATCTCGAATTAACTGCTCTTTTGTATTAAAGAAAGCGACCGACGGCGACAGTTCCAGAGGACAAACCAAATCGCACCGGCGGCAGGAGGTGCAATAAAAAGACGCCTCCGGCCGCCCGGCGAGAATTTCATCCGGTGTTCCATATTCCGACAGGAAAGGGCATTCTTTCTTACAGATGCCGCATCCCGTGCATGTCTCCTGAAACGTACCCACGGATTATTTTACTGTCCCAATCGGGAAATCCGCCTCGGCCCAGGCCTTGATTCCGCCCGGATGGCGATACACATTCTTATAACCGAGTTTTACCGCCCACATGGCGCCGTTATGGCTCCTTGTGCATTTTACGAAACCGCAATAGAAAACAATCAAGCGGTCCTTGTCGGGCCCCAGAAGTTTCTCCAAGGCTGCTTTGGTGTTGTCATCCAGTTTGGTCATTTCAGGAATGGGAAATTCCATCTGGACAGCACCGGGGACATGCTGCTTTTTGTAGCTGGCTTCAAAGGGCATGGTATCGACAATCAGCATGGCTTTCTTCTGATCGATCCAGCTTTTCAGTTCCTGTGTCCCCACAACCTTATAACCGCCTCTCTGCACTTCTGCGGCAAAGGTTACGGCAATCTTCTCCGTATCCAGTTCCTTGGTTCCCCAAGCCGCCATGGCGCCTCCGGCGACACCCAATACCAGCAGGGCCGCAACTAAAACACTCAACATACTTCTCTTGAACTTCATACTTTCTTCTCCTTTCGTGTGTTAAATTAAATCAGGCTTCTCTTTGAAACCATCCAAACAAACTACTGTCCGCTACTCTCCCTTTTCGGCCCGGACCCGGACCCATCGGGAAAGGTAAAGGTAAGGCATCACCATGCCGATGAGCAGCAAGTCGCGGTAAAATGCCGCGCGTAATCCCGCCTGCTTGTCCAGTTCTTCGGCACCAAAGCAGCCGCAATCGACATTCAAAT
>CAYVFA010000221.1:0-2571 GCA_964450075.1 uncultured Smithella sp. | reverse complement strand
GATGGCGACTCTTGTCGTGTCTAAGTTTGAAACAATCATTCCTGTCCACTCTTAACTGTTTTTAAAGTATTATTATATGGAACAAATTATCCGGATGTCAAACCCTAATTGCCTTTTGTCCAAAAGTAAAACAAAATTTGCAGGAATTCGACTGTTTTCAGTTGCATTATCCCGGAGGATTGTTTAGAAAAGCTAATAACCGGAAGAAAACAACACAACACTTGAGGCGAACGATAATTTTATGGCCCAGGAAAAAATTATTCATTATCCAAACGGGGCGGTCAAGGAAAAGAAAGATCTGCAGGATGGAAAGATGGAAGGTGAATATACGACTTTCTTTCCCAGCGGCCAGATCATGGCACAGCTTCATTTCATAAACGGCAAAAGAAACGGCCCCGCCATCAGCTATTTTTCCCATGGACAAGTCCGGGAAAAGGCAAATTTTATCAACGATAAAATGGATGGGCTCTACATTGCCTACTATGAAAATGGCCAGGTGCGTGAAGAAGAGTCTTATAAAAACGGGAAACTGCATGGTCCCTATCATCGGTATTATAAAACGGGAGACCTGAGAGAAGAAGAAAATTTTCAAAACGGAAAATTTGAGGGAGCGTATGTCTGCTATTACAAAAACGGGCAAATTAAAGAAAAGGGAATATTTATAAAAGATAAACGTGAAGGCGACTATATCGCCTACTACAAAAACGGACAGATCAAAGAACAGGCGACTTACAGAAACGGCAATCTGGCAGGCAAGTTTCTAACCTTCAACGAAGATGGCGTCCACATCGATGAAGACGCAAGCGAAGCGGATGGAGCGGCGCGCAGCTGGAATGAAAAGGACGTGGCCAACTTACTGCATGACCTGACCCATTTTGATAAAAAGCAGAAATGATGCCAGCCTGCATGTCAGGAAGGAAATAGACATCATGATCAAAACGATTCTCATTCCGGTGGACGGATCAGCCAACAGTTCGATCACAATCGATTATGGAATCTATATCGCACCAAAACTCGAAGCAAGCCTTACGGGACTTCATGTCATCGACGTATATCTGATTCAGGGACCGATGATGACGGACATTTCCGCGACCGTCGGCATACCGCCATCGTGCAACGGTTTTTTTGACGCCGTCGAATCGTCGCTGAAAGATAAAGCTGATTTCATCTTGAAGAATTTTGAAGATCGATGCAAAACGGCCGGCATTGCCTGTCAAACGAAAAAAAATATCGGCGCCATCAGCGATACCATCATTGAAGAAGCCAAAACTGCTGATTTAATTCTGATGGCTAAAAAAGGGGAGCACTTCCACTTAAAAGAAGGGGGGATGATCGGATCGGTCGCAGAGATTGTCATTCGTCATTCAGGAAAACCCGTCATGGTCATTCCGGAATCGTACCGTGAGATCGAAAGCATGGGACTGGCCTATGATGGCAGCGCTCCCGCCCGAAAGGCGCTTGCGCTATCCCTGAATATTTCGGAAAAAGCCAAATGGCCGATCACCGTCCTCATCAACGCGGATACGGCAAAAGCCGCTGATTTGTCCGCGCAGGTTGAGGAGATGGCTCAACAGGGCATCGCGGACTGCGAGATCATTGTGTCCACCGGCCGTGAAGCAGATGAAATTCTCAAATTCATACAGGAAGGATCGGTGGAGTTAATGGTCATGGGCGCTTATGGCCACAACCGTCTGCGTGAATGGCTTTTGGGCAGCACGACATCACACATCATCCAGAAAAGTCCTGTTCCCGTGCTGCTGATCCGCTGACGCGCCTAGAAATCAGACCTCTTTCCGGCTGACTAATTTCTGAAATTCATCCAGCAAATCATACCGGGTCAGATCATATTGAATCGGCGTAATGGTAACATAGCCCTGCGACAGGGCGCCGATATCCGTCTGCAAATCCAGATCGGCCATCATCTTTTCTCCGGAAATCCAGTAGTAAACATTATCCCGTGGATCCGTACGCTTTTCAAACGTTTCTATAACATTGCCCCTGCCCTGCCTCACGACGGCAACGCCCTGTATTTTTTCTTCAGGCAGGCAGGGAATATTGACATTGAGAGTGTATCCCTGCAACAGTTTATGGTTCTTGATTAACCGCACCATCCGGCGGGCAAACCTTGCAGCAAAACTAAAATCAGCCTCCTGATGGGTATCAAGAGAAACCGCTATCGACGTAACGCCCATCATCGCCGCTTCCGTTGCAGCCGAAACGGTTCCGGAGTAAATCAAATTATTGCCGCAGTTGGAACCCCGATTAATCCCGGAAACCACCAGATCCGGCACCTGCGAGGCCAGTTCCTTGATGCCTATTTTCACGCAATCCGCCGGTGTCCCGTAAACGGCATAACCCAGAAAATTTCCGTCTTTCGTCGCGCTCCGCACCATTAAAGGCCGAAATAAAGTGATGGCATGTCCGACGGCGCTTTGCTCTATCTCCGGCGCGACAATCAGGCAATCCGCTTCCTTCGACAATTCCTCATACAGGGCACTTAAGCCACGCGCATAAATCCCATCATCATTCGTCAGTAAAATCTTCATCTTTTCCCTTCAGCCTTCAGCCTAT
>CAYVFA010000220.1:0-2601 GCA_964450075.1 uncultured Smithella sp. | reverse complement strand
CGGCGCATCAGGAAATTATAGCGGGCCGCGTCACGACCCACCTCGTCGAGCACTTCGCGCAGCGTGACAAATTCACCGGAGCGCGTGGACATCGCCACCGGCTCGCCTGCCCGCAGCAGATTCACCAGCTGCACCAGAATGATCTTCAGATCGTTTTTATCGTGGCCCAGCGCCTGAACCGCGGCCCAGAGACGGGGCATGTATCCGTGATGATCCGCGCCCCAAATATCGACCAGGATATCAAAACCGCGGGCAAATTTATTTTGATGATAAGCAATATCAGCGGCAAAGTACGTCGGTTCACCATTTTTACGGATAACGACACGGTCTTTATCATCACCATAGGCCGTTGTTTTAAACCATAATGTTTCGCCGTCCGAATAAATAAAGCCCTGCTCTTGCAGGGAGGACAAAAGATTACTCACACCGTTATCTTTGTATAACTCCTTCTCGCTGAAATAGAAGTCGAAGGTCACACCGAAATCCTTTAAATCCTGCTTGATTTCTTCCAGAATAACCCCGCCGGCAATGCCGTTGAAATACGGAACCGTCTGTTCTTCGGGTTCGGTCAGATAGCGATTTCCTTCTTTTTTGATGATATCAGCCGATATGTTTTTAATATAATCGCCGTGATAGCAATTTTCGGGAAATTCGATTTTCTCGCCGGAAAGCTCCCGATAGCGATACAACACCGATTTCCCCAGATTATTCATCTGGTTACCGGCATCATTGATATAATACTCTTTGGTAACGTTATAACCTGTTGTTTGAAGAAGATTGGTCAGGACATCGCCGACCACAGCGCCCCGCGCATGGCCGATGTGCAAAGGTCCTGTTGGATTGGCGCTGACAAACTCCACCTGAACTTTCTTTCCTTGGCCGATATTCAGGCAGCCGTATTTTTCCTTCTGTCCCAGAACATTTTGCAGAATTTTCCGCCACAGATCGTCTTTAATCATAAAATTCAAAAAGCCGGGACCGGCAATTTGCGTTTTTTCGATAATTCCTTCCGGATCCGTCAGGTTTTCCTGGATCGCCTGCGCAATCTTCCGGGGATTTTGTTTGGCCTGGGACGCCAGAATCATGGCCACATTGGAAGCATAATCACCATGTTCCGGATTGGCCGGCACCTCGATTTCAATAGGCTGCAGGTTCACATCCGGCAACAGGCCTTTTTGCGTGCAGGCTGCCACAGAATTGGCGATAAGATCAGCAAGTTTGTTCTTCATGGACAGTGTAACAACCTTTCTTATAAAAAAATGACAAGCGGCTTTTATCACTTGCCGCTTGTCACTGCAAGATGAAGTTACTGCTATTAATAAATTCCCAAAAGGTTTGCTGGATTTAAAACCGTGTTGCCTGTTCGGCTTGACAAAACAAATTTTTAGCGTACAATTGTACTCATGAAAATTATCGCGGATACAAATACTTTTATTGCGGTCGCTCTAAATGAGCCTGAAAAAAAATTAGTAATTAGCTTAACGGAGGGACATGATCTGCTTGCGCCGGAAGTGTTGCCCTTTGAAATTGGCAATGCATTGACGGCAATGGTAAAAAGGAGAGCGTTACTGGCCGATGAAGCTGTTTTAGCATGGGATTCGATAGCACATATTCCAGTTGACCTGCGACGCATTAATATTGCGGCGGCATTGAAGATCGCCATAGAACACAATACTTATGCATACGATGCCTATTTTTTAGAATGCGCTCTTAGCCAGCGAAGCCCCTTATTAACTCTCGATAGGCAGATGAGAGAGATTGCCAGAAAAATCGGCATTAAAATTATGGAGTGAGTTTATGAAAGTATATACCTATTCGGAAGCAAGACAGCGTTTTGCCGAAATTCTTAACATCGCCCGTGAGGAAGATGTGATTATCCAAAGGCGTGGAGGTGAAGTTTTTACAATTGCCTTCAAAAAAATATCCCGTTCTCCCTTTACAATACCTGGTATAAAAACCAAAGCGACCACTAAAGATATTCTTCAGGCCATAAAGGATTCAAGAGAGCGAATTAATGAACCAATCAATCCACCGGATGCTCGTTCCACGCGCCGGTGATTTCGTTGTTGAACCTTTCCAAGAAATGCTTTCAGATGTCGTAGTGCAGTTTCAGCGCCGCTTTTACCTGTACCACCAGTTCAACGGGTAAACTGCCGATTAATTTAACCAGCCGCACCTTGTCAACAGCTCTTGTCTGGTTGACCATCACTTTGGACCTGCTGGTTAAATTGGATGTTCCTGCGGGAATTTCGACTTCAAACGAATAAACGCGGTTCACATTAGAACTGACCGGCGCTATTGAAATAATGGGAGAATGATCGTTATTGATATTATTCGACACCACCACGGCAGGACGGATTTTCTTAATTTCAGATCCGACCGATGGATCGAAATTGACCCAGAAAATATCACCCTGTTTAATCAATCCCATCAGCAATGGCTCCTTCCAACTCCACGTTGACCCTGCTGATCTCCTGCGATGCTTCAAGGTAATCAGCCGCAAGCCTACGGTTTCGCTTCTCCGTTATGGCATTTTTGATTGCGTCGGCAATAAAGTGGCTTCTTCCTCTAGATTCAACCACTTCAGCAAGTTCCTGATAG
>CAYVFA010000219.1:0-2671 GCA_964450075.1 uncultured Smithella sp. | reverse complement strand
TTCCGCCCATAGTTCCACCATTTGATGTAATGGAAAGATCATATGAATTTTTTGTATAATTAGCAGTCACTGTCACCGCCTTCGCTGGCATATTAAAAGTACAATCACCTGTACCCGTACAAAAAGAATCTGTTGATGTCCAACCATTAAATGAATACCCTGTTGGTGGTGTTTGAGTTATTGAAATAGGAGATCCGTATTCTTTACTTCCAGCTGAAGTTCCGCCCATAGTTCCACCATTTGATGTAATGGAAAGATCATATGAATTTTTTGTCCAAACAACAGTAACAGTACAATCACCTGTCATCTCTCCAGTTAAATAAGTATCATCAGGTGCATCTAAAGAAGTGTCATATACTGTCTTTGGGGTACCCCCACAACCACTTATAGTTGCATAGTACCCTGTATCAACTAAAACAGAAATTGAAACAGTCCCTCCGAACCCAATCTCAACGGACCCATTATTACCAGGACTTGTATAATTTTTAGAAGAATTTCCTGAATAATTAAAAGACATCGTATAGAGAGGGTCTGTAAACGTTGCGTCAATTATAGCAGATGTTACAAGATTGTAATTTGTATTTCCTGCCATAGTTGCATAAACCTTACAGGTACCTGCAGATGTTGCAGTTAATACTCCTGTAGAAGAGTCAATAGAACAACCAGTAGCTGTTCCCCCAGGACTAACATAATAATTTTTAGTGCCGTTAGTACTTCCACCCGAAGCGGAAACTGTTATAGATCCACTCCATGGGCCTGTCGTGGCGCTAGCTGTTAGTGCTAATTGATTGGCGGGATTAATATAAAAATTAGCAGGGCTACTAGTAAGATTTTCATAATTTGTGTCCCCTAATTTTGTAGGTATAACAACACAATACCCAACATTCTCATAAGAAAGTTGATTCCCGTTAATGGAACACTGAGCTCCAGCTGGATCGTCATAACTAAAACCATAAGTAAATGAACCTGTGCCAGACCCTCCCGACGCAGAGAGGTTTGTAAAGGACTGTCCAAATGTAATTGTTTGCCCTGAAAAAATAATAGGTGCCGTTTGTGGAGCTTTGGTAAACGTTGCGTCAATTATAGCAGATGTTACAAGATTATAATTTGTATTTCCTGCCATAGTTGCATAAACCTTACAGGTACCTGCAGATGTTGCAGTTAATACTCCTGTAGAAGAGTCAATAGAACAACCAGTAGCTGTTCCCCCAGGACTAACATAATAATTTTTAGTGCCGTTAGTACTTCCACCTGTTGTAGATATTGTAATTGAAGAATCCCAACTTGCTGTTGTAGCACTAGCTGTTAGAGTTGCTTGATTGGCTTTATTAAATGTAATAAATTTATTTACAGAAGTAGTAGCCTTGTAATTTGCATCAGCAGCTTTGGTTGCATTTACATTACAAGTTCCAGACGAAGTTGCAGTTAATACTCCAGCAGCAGTAACAGAACATCCTGTTGCAGTTGCTCCATACGTGTCTAAAGCATAAGTAATTGCTCCTGTCCCTGAACCACCACTAGTAGATAATTGGACTCTGTAACCATTAGTAGTATCGTATGTATCCGAAGCATCATTAACAGTTAAGGTTGCTTGATTGGCTTTATTAAATGTAATAAATTTATTTACAGAAGTAGTAGCCTTGTAATTTGCATCAGCAGCTTTGGTTGCATTTACATTACAAGTTCCAGACGAAGTTGCAGTTAATACTCCAGCAGCAGTAACAGAACATCCTGTTGCAGTTGCTCCATACGTGTCTAAAGCATAAGTAATTGCTCCTGTCCCTGAACCACCACTAGTAGATAATGTAATACTTGAACCATATGTACCAGAAGCATCATTAACAGTTAAGGTTGCTTGATTGCTCTTAGCAGAAGTAGTAAAAGAATCCCTATCTGAATAACCAGTTCCACTTGAATTTATAGCAAACCCCTTATAATAATAAGTAGTATTGGCGTCTAACCCAGTAATTGTCAAACTTGTAGGGCCACCGCCAGTTTGTGCAGTAGTATATGAACATGTTGCATAACCATTAAATTCTGGCTGGTAAGCTGAAGAAGCAATATAACAAAAACCATTGTTTTGTATTGATACACCTGATATATTCGCGTATACTTTAGCACTAGTTGTAGTAATATTAGTAGGAGAAGAAGGTATAGTAACAGTAGGAATAGCAGCTTCAATCTTATTTGTATTAAATAAAAAAACAAATAAAAATAATCCTATAAAAAAGTATTTTTTGTTATTTTTTATAATATTTGATTTAAAAATTTTATTAAACATATATACAAAAATTAATTAATAAAAAATAACAAAAAAATTATCTAGAACAAGGTGTATCTGTCCCTATAGATGTGCAAGTACCTGTACCACCACCTGACTCTTCTGGGGCCTCTATAAAACTTTCAATACTTACTGGACCGTCTTTTATATTAAGAGAAATCCAAGAGAATTTTATATTAATAAATTTTCCATTTTTATCAACAGCAGGGTTTTCTAATTCAATAGAAAAACCATTTTCTGTTATATTTGTAACAATATATTTAGGCATTTCCACAAAACTATCTAAAATAGGAGAAACATTTACAAACGGTGCTTCATTATAAGGAGTATTGAAAATAACATCAACCATATTTTGACCAGCTATTATGGTTGCGTACCCTGCCATATCAT
>CAYVFA010000218.1:0-2679 GCA_964450075.1 uncultured Smithella sp. | reverse complement strand
GTCTTCCCATCGAGGAGTTTTCCGACGGTGTTTTGAACGATATACTCGACAATGTAAGTGGGCGTGTAGAAGACGCCGCCTGCTTTTTTGACTTCGGGCTTGTCTTCCACAACGGCGCGGTGATCGCTCGTCAGACGGATGACCTTGCCCAGGAACTGCTCATAGACCTGCCCCAGAATATCGGCGGGCAGAACGGCAAACTCGTAGGGTGAATCGGGATAATAAAGCGTCTTGAGAATGTCCTTGAGCGGCTTGTCGTCGATGATGAGATTAGGCGTCAGTTTATCGGGCAGTTCCGTCTGATCCTTTTCCTGACGGAAATGGAACAGGCCGGAGTTATAACGGTCGTCGGCTTTTTCAAAAAGTTCCTGCAATCGGTTATAAATATTCGCCCCGTTGCAAATTCCGCGCAGCGCGCCATAGTCTTCAATGCCCCGGTCTTCGGCGATGCGCAAAAAGATGATCCGGTCAATGATGCGCTGGACGGAATCGTTGAGTTCGCGAACGGAAAGGCTATTGCGAAGGGCAATGTTTCTGGCCAGTTGTTCACGCCAGCCTTCAATCTCCGCCAGAAACGCACTGTCCACCTCGGCGGTGCCGCGTTTGGCTTTGTTGGATTCGGCGTATTTGTCAAATGATCCTTTCAGGATGGCATCCTTGGAAAAGACAGCCGCGATTTCATCCCATTTTTCAGCATATTGCTGATAGGTGTAGTATTTGATGCGGGCTTTGTCGGATTTGTCGGCCTGATCCGGTTTGATGCGGCAGTCGTAAACGGCAAATTCATCAAAGTCCGTAACAATGGAAAGCGGCAGCTTGCCCGACCAGGCATAGCGCCTGACTTGAAAGGCAGGCGCCGGTGCGTCTTTGATGTTGATGGAGGGTTGCTTGGCCTCGACAAAAAACTTGCGCTGTCCGCCGATGCGGAAGGAATAGTCCGGCGCTTTGGTGACGCCGCTGACTTTCACCGCGTCTTCGTGAATAACATCTTTATAAGCTTCGGCATGGCCGGAGGTGTTGTTGACATCCCAACCCAAAGCTTCAAAAAAGGGGTCAATAAATTCCCGGCGCACTTGCGTTTCGTTGTAGGCGCTGGATTTGTAAACGTCCTTATTTCGCTCGAAGCGTTCAATCAGTTCAAGAATAATTTGCGGAGCGGGCATCAGCGGTTATTCCTTTTTTAAGAGCATTCACACAAACATTATTTTGCTTGTTGCCTTCTTCACCACAAAGCAACGCTCAATCTTCGTTATCTCAACCGGATTGTTTCCCTGACATTGTTTCTATCCTTACATCAATCACCAGAACTTTGTCCAGTGCATCGTCGGCATAATCAGAGGACCCCCGTCCCGAGTATTTCTTCATCAGAATATCCAGCGCCTTCTTTTTCTCTCCTATACCTTCGATAAAATAAGCCCGGCCAAACCCAATCACGCTTTTGTATTTCATGCCCCAGGAACAGGCCGCGTCGCCGTTAACCAGATCGCCGGGAATGTCCACTTCAAAACAAATCGAAGGATTGTCCCGCAGCATGTCGATTTTTTTGCCTGCTTTTGCACAATGAAAATAAAGGTGATGACCGCTTACCGCAAAATTGACTGGAACGATATACGGGTGATCGCCCGCGGCCATCGCAATCCGGCAGACCATTGCTTCCCGCAAGATGGCTTCAATTGCTCCGGGATCTTTTATTTCCTTGTCCGAACGGCGCATGACATGGTTTTCCTTTCCAAAGCGGGGGGAAAATCAGTTCCGAAGAACTCTTGGCATGTTTGAGAAAGTTATGGTAAAAAGCCTCACTTTTTCTGATCGACTTGCAAGATGTCTTTCTGACCATCTTTTTATACGAACAGCAAAAAAAAGTCGATGACTTTATGATTCGGATGTGAGAGAAAAAATCATGGACAGTAAAGCAAATCGGGCGATCGGCGTTTTTGATTCCGGCATCGGCGGGCTGACCGTCGTGCGGGCACTCATGGAACGCCTGCCTTTTGAAAATATCATTTACTTCGGCGATACGGCACGCGTGCCCTACGGTATCAAATCCGTCGAAACCATCAACCGCTACGCGATGCAGATTACGGAATATCTCCTGAAGAAAGACGTCAAGCTTCTGATTGTCGCCTGCAACACGATGGCGGCCGTCGCCTACCTGGCCATACGGGATTTGTCCCCCGTGCCGGTATTGGAGGTCATTGAAGCCAGTGCAAAAATCGCCGTTGCCGAAACCCAAACGAAGGCCATCGGCGTGATCGGCACACCCGCAACGATCAATTCCAACGCTTACGCCCGCGCTATTCATCTGCTGGATCGCGACGCCCGGGTTTTTTCACAGGCCTGTCCCCTGTTTGTGCCGCTGGTGGAAGAAGGCTGGTTTGATCATGCAGCCACCAGGCTGGTTGCGGAGGAATACTTGAAACCGGTCATGGCTGAACACGTTGACACCCTGGTGCTGGGCTGTACGCATTATCCGCTTTTGAAACCCCTGTTCCAGGATATATGCGGGCCAGAGGTTCGACTCATCGACTCGGCGGAAGCGATGGCAGAAATTGCCGCCGACCTGATTAATCGGGAGAATCTCGGCAATCAAAGCCGTCTGTCGCCGGACTACCTGTTTTGCGTCAGTGACGTGCCGTATCGTTTTCAGACCATCGGTGAACGCTTTCTCGGACGGACACT
>CAYVFA010000217.1:0-2691 GCA_964450075.1 uncultured Smithella sp. | reverse complement strand
GTTTGACCCGGACAACGGTATTCGTGTACGGAAGAGAAGAGCTTATAGAATACAAGTCGGCGATTCTCACCAGCCATGTTTCGGACGGAAAGCCGATTCGCGTTGTCGTCAGCCGGATCGTCAAACAGGAAACACGATCCGACGGCACCGTCAAAGAGAAGATCGGTCCACAAGGGACGTTCGTTTCGACAAATGTTCATTTGACGCCGGAGGAGATAATCGAGAGTTATAGCAAGCGGTTCAGTATCGAGGAAATGTTCAAGGACTTGAAGGAAGTTTGTGGACTTGGCAAGCAACAGGTCCGCAATCTTGAAAGTAATCTTGCCTGTTTCCAGATTCTTGCGATGAACTATGCGATTGTCGAACTTTGGGCTTGGGATAAAGATGCAACATTTTTAACCCGGCATCGTCCCCCGTGGGACGATATTGCACGCCGCCCATCGCACAAAAACAAACGAATGGCGCTGCAAACCGAAGAACACTGGGCGTATTTTTCGGCGAAATACGCCAAAACCCTAACCCCCAAAATATTAAACGACCTGAAAAAACGCCTGTTCGATCAAATTGTGGCCGTTTAAAAACCGGGGAAAGTACAGCATAATAAAGAATATTGGCCACACCCCAACAACTGGAACAGATCGCCGCAAGCAGAAGAGGGCGTATCCCTATCTGTTGAATCAGAACAACCGGATCCAGAAAAATAAAAACAACCGCCCAAGGCAAAAGAACAAGTCCGACTGTAATATAGTGACGTGCCATGGAAAAAACGGACAGTTGACGCCACGTCAACCGAGACGCGGCGATTGGATTTTTTTAGGCATGGCAACAGAGTCATTTCTTTTGTTAAAGAGGTCTCCCAAGTCTCATTCAAAGACATGGGAGATGACTCCATTGGTTCGAATATTCCTCGACAGGTTGCTTCCCGGCAGAGCCTGTCTCCGCTTCTTCGAACACTTTCATTTTACTGAAAACCGTCATGCGTGTCAACGAGATTTTGGTTGTACATGACATTTTCTCGAAAATTCTTCTTCGACCTCTCGCGGGGTTCTATAATTGAGCCCCTGATGAAGTCGTTTATTGTAATAATATCCTTCGATGTATTCGAACAAGGCCACTCTCGCTTCCTCAATATTCTCAAACATCGGCCGCTGGTCTATCCATTCCGCTTTCAACTTGCCCCAAAAACTTTCACAAGGTGCGTTATCCCAACACTGTCCCTTTTCACTCATGCTTTGCGATATGCCAAGCAATTCGAGACATCCCCGAAAATCGTCCGATGTGTATTGAACTCCCCGGTCGCTGTGAAACAATAAATCGGTCGGAATTTCCCCACGAAGTTCGATAGCCCGCTTTAATGTTTCGACGACCATTTCGGTTCGCATGTGCGATTCAATACACCAGCCAATCACACGACGGGAAAACAGGTCAATGATCGCCGAGAGATAACAGAAACCGGACTTCGTCTCAATATACGTTATGTCGGTCAGCCACTTCTCGTTTAGCCTTTCAGCCTTAAAATTACGGGCCAGAACGTTTTTGTTGATGCGATTGTGATGCCTGGAATCGGTCGTCTTGGGGCGATGCCTCCGCTTGACAACACAACTGACGATTCCGGCACGCCGACATGCCAAACGAACTGTCTCGACTCCGCATTTTGTCCCCCGAATACACACTTTACGATGTATCTTTCGATATCCGGGAATACGGTGTTCCTCTTGGTAAATTTCCGACGCGACTCTTGCCACCAATTCACGTTTTACTTCCGCACGATTCGGTTGTCGGGCAAGTGAAGCGTAATAGCCGCTTGTACTTACGCGCAAGAGCCGACACATCATTGTTACCGGCCAGGAGTCGCGGTTTTTTCTTATGCAGGCATACTTTACTTCGACTCCTTCGCAAAGTATGCCGCCGCTTTTTTTAGGAATTCGTTCTCCATTTGGAGTCGGGCGTTCTCCTTCTTCAACGCCCTGAGCTCTTCTACGGCGTTCAGTTCCTCCTGTAACTGGATCGGACGAAGCTCTCGCCGGTGAGCGATCACCCATCGGCGAACAGATTCAATCGTACAACCGAGCCGCTCCGCCACCGTCTCGTTGGTCAGCCCTACTTCCGTTACCATTTTCACCGCATTGGCCCGAAATTCTTTCGAATACCGCTTCCGCTGCCCCTGCGACTTTACTTCACTCTGTTCTTCTTTCGACATTTTTCGCGCTCCTTGTTAACTCTATATTATAGTGTAAACAACTGTCCGCGAAAGTTGGGCCCCGTCACCATCATTGCTTCTTTGCCGAACCAGATAGCAAAAGCTGTCGGGATCAGGGGCAATGGCAAAAACATCGTTTTTACGTAAAACACAGATCGGGCCGTAATGTGGAATCATATCGAGCGTATTGATATTGATAGAGTTCATCGCGATTGATACGCTTGTATGTCGCGAGAGAGGAATGAAATCGATAGTGGTAAAATCACGTTTGTCCAACGGTATCGCGTCGAGCGGCTCTTCAGAAATGATAAGCGGCAATCCGGAAAAACCGGTTATTGGTCGATATTCCGCACAAAACCAGCCCTTTCTTCCGAACTTGTCGAACAGATATCGGACGATATTGACAGAATTAATTGAAAGAGTATTTGAATACTTCGAACGATATAGTGGAAAGATTCCATTCGGATCGTCCATGACAAGAATGGAACTTT
>CAYVFA010000216.1:0-2693 GCA_964450075.1 uncultured Smithella sp. | reverse complement strand
GGCAGGAAGCGACGGAAAAAGAACTCAACGAAATCATCTCTGCATTAAACAGCCGTCGTCAGCAATCGAGATCGGCCATTGACGCGCAGGAAAGGCTGCTCACGGAAAAGAAAGTTCTGCTGGCCTCTTTGCTGGAGAAGAAGGAAGCGGATCTGAGAACCGTTTCGCGCCTGCAATATGATCTGAGCGTCAATGAAAGTGAAGTGGCAAGAAAGAGTGAAGAAATTGTCGTCTGTCAAAACCAGATGACCGAATTGACTTCTGCCGTCGAAGCGGATCAGACGACACTGCAAGAGCTTTACAGGAATCTGGCGTCCTGCGAAACCGTATTGGCCGAAATGAAGGAAAAGCGAGCGCACGAGGATGAGCTGCTGAAAGTTCAGGAAAACGAGATTCGGGACATCAAAAAGAAGCTCGATGATGTACACCGGCAAACAAACGAGCTGGAAATGCAGTGCCGCGAAGTGACCTTAAACCTCGAGAATCTGCGAAACGCAGTCACTGAAAAGCACAATGTTGATCTGAAGGCCGCTATGGCGGATTTCAAGATGGTGGATGATGAAAGAATTGCCGAACTGAGTGCCCTTCTGGAAAAAGACAAACAGACCATCGACAATTTCGGCGAGGTGAATCTGCTGGCGCTCAACGAGTACGCAGAGCTTGATCAACGCAATCAATTTTTGACGACGCAGTTATCCGATCTCAACGAGTCCTTGGCGTCACTGCAAAGGACCATTACGCGGATCAACAAAATATCCCGTGAAAGGTTTGCCGAAACCTTTGCGGCTGTCAATGCCTGCTTCAAAGAGACCTTTGCTCATATTTTCCCCGGTGGCCACGGCGAACTGCACCTGACCGATGAAAATGACCTGCTGGAAACCGGTGTGGATATTGATATTCAGATTCCAGGCAAAAAAGCGCAAAGTGTCAGCCTGCTTTCGGGAGGCGAAAAATCTCTGGCGGCGATTGCGCTGATTTTTGCCATTTTGCTGTATCGTCCGACACCTTTCCTGATCCTGGACGAAGTCGATGCGGCGCTCGACGATGCCAATACCAACCTGTTTAACCGCTTGATCCGGGATGTCGCCGAAAAATCTCAAGTCATTATGATCACCCATAATAAGAGTACGATGGAAGTCGCCGACACGCTCTTTGGCGTGACCATGCAAAAGCAGGGCATATCGTCTCTGGTTTCCGTCAACCTGAACTAACCATTCCTTTACTTTAGCAAAGAAAATCGTTATAAAACTGCGGTGGTCTTGATTTTTTCGCGAGCATTTTTCTCTCATGAAAGGTTTGCAGGCCGCTTCCAAAAGATGATTATTGAAGAAAGGAATTAGTAGTCACGTGGGTTTATTAGACAAATTAAAGGCGGGGCTGACCAAGACACGGAATGTCCTGACCAGGAATCTGGATCATCTTGTTTTCGGCAAAAGGGTTCTGGATCAGGCCCTTTTTGATGAACTCGAAGAGTTGATGATTTCGGCTGATATGGGGCCGCAGTTTACCTATGATTTGATTGAAGATGTCAAACAGCGGGTGAAGCGAAAAGAGCTGCAGGACGCATCGCAGATCAAAAAAGTTTTACAGGAACGGATGATCGCGATTCTGCAACAAATGGAAAAACCTCTGATGATTCCGAAAAATCAGCCATTTGTCATTATGGCCATCGGCGTCAACGGTAGCGGTAAAACAACCACTATTGGCAAATTGTCCAATTCATTACACCATGAGGGACATGATATTTTACTCGTAGCCGCCGATACCTTCCGGGCGGCGGCCATCGAACAACTGGAAGTTTGGGGAAAACGCGTCGGTGTGCCCGTTATCAAACAGAAAATGAATGCCGATCCCGCTGCTGTTGTTTTTGACGCAGCAGGTAAGGTTAAGGCCGGTTTTAACGGTGTTGTCATTGTGGATACGGCAGGTCGCCTGCATACCCGAACCAATCTGATGGAAGAACTCAAGAAGGTCAAAAGAGTTATCAGCAGGGAATTGCCGGGAGCGCCGCACGAGATATTACTTGTATTAGACGCCACAACAGGTCAGAATGCCGTCATGCAGGCCAAAATGTTCAAAGAGGATATTGGTGTGACGGGTATCGTTCTCACCAAACTCGACGGAACATCCAAGGGCGGTGTCGTGGTCCGCATAGCAGGTGAGCTGGGGCTTCCGGTGCGCTTTATTGGCGTCGGTGAGGGCCTGGATGATTTACGAATTTTTGATAGCAAGGATTTCACAGCAGCCCTTTTAGATTAACTGGTCAATCTTTTCCACGCGCCTCTGGTTGCCGCAAATAAGATCGGCATTGACACCGGCGCGGTTTTTGGCGGCATGCTCACGTGCGTGGCGTTGCCGACTTTAAAAAATTATCAGGTATAGCCATGAAAATTATCGAATGTGTGCCGAATTTCAGTGAAGGATGCGATGCGGATAAAATCGAATCGATTGCCGGTGTGTTGAAGGCGCTTCCCGACATCCGCCTGATAGACTACAGTGGGGACAGTGACCATAACCGGAGCGTCTTTACCTTTCTGGGTAAACCGGATGATGTGCTGGAAGCAGCGCTGGCCGCATCGGGTCGGGCTCTGGAACTCATTGACATGCGCAAACAAACCGGCGTCCATCCGCGACTGGGGGCGGTTGACGTCGTGCCCTTTATTCCACTGGGCAAAACCAAAATGACAGACGCG
>CAYVFA010000215.1:0-2789 GCA_964450075.1 uncultured Smithella sp. | reverse complement strand
ACGGCAAGTGCAAGGAGTGCGGCAAGCCTTTGTCATAAAAGATGTTTCGGCTGAAATATAAAAACGGCAAATACGCATCGGTATCTGCCGTTTTTTATAAAGATTTGTATTATTGATTATTTTTCACATTTAACGGACAAACCTTGAGGCATTCATCGCAGCCAATCCAGTAGTTATGACCCGCCGTATTAATCACCCGTTCAATGTTCTTTAAACCCGCTTCACTGTTCAGGGCAAGGGGATAGATGGCATGTTTGATCGTATGCCCCAGGCAGGTCATTTTATTGAATTTGCCATCCGCATCAAAAGCCTTGGCCGGACAGACTTTGGCGCAGGCTGTGCAGTTGGGAGGACAGGGATCGGGGGGAAGCATCGGATCTGCATCGATCACCGCGTCGGTTACCACGGCGCCAAAACGCAAAAGCCCTCCGTATTGCGGATGATACGTCTGACCGCTGCGCCCGAAACTGCCCAGGCCGGCATTGACTGCGGCGTGTTTCAGCGACAGGATGCCCCACGGTTCAAACTGATGAAATACCATTGGAGCATAGCTGGGAATAGGAACGGCCAGATGCTTTCCCCGGGATTCGATATAATTGCAAAGGGCAAGGGATATGTCATCAATGCGCGTGTAAGCGCTGTGGTAGATCCGGTGCAGGGCGTAAAGATTGTAATCCGGTGATTTGAGCATGCCACGGGGGACTGTCATGCCGAAAACAATCACGGTTTCGGCATCCCGGCAAATGCGTTTGGGATGGTGTGCCTCGGGCGCGTCGGCAAAACGATCCACCGATGCAAATCCAAAGTCCGTCACCTGCGGCTTCAGGAAATCTGTAACGGTTTGCTTCAAGATTTTATTTATCATCATTTTTTAAACAGGTCAGAATGTGTTCCGGTTCGGATTAAATATAGAGCTTCTTCGTTGCATTTATAAATCAATAACCAATCTGATTCTATGTGACAATCTCTGCACCCATAATAATTCCCTAATAATTTATGGTCGCGATGGATGAGATCTAATTTTTCTCCGCGGACTAGCGAACATATGACGGATTTAAGCTTTTCCATATCCTTATTTCTTCTGATCAGCCGCTCCACATCTTTTTCAAACGCAGTACTGCTCTGCACACGCTTCATCATTAAATACCGAGATTCTTAAAAAGTTCATCGGCGTTTTTGAAGGTATTGCCGCCACCGTTTTCTATTTCTTTCATAGCTGTTAACGTTTCGTCATTAGGAATGTTGATTTCGAAAGGCAATCCGCGATGAAGTTCAACTTGCTTAAAAAACAATGTAATAGCTTGTGTCGTTGAAAGGCCAAGCATATCAAAATACTTCTCTGCTTTTGTTTTTAATTCGGGCTCAATCCGGGCGCGAACCATAGCGCTTTTTATTTTGGTTGATGTTTTAGGCATGATAATACTCCTCCTTTTGTGAAAATGTAGCACATACGTAGCACATTGTCAATTTTGCGTGCTTCAGGGAACCATGCCCTTGCTCTGTGGCGCACAATAGGGTCCTTCCGGAATCACGGCGAAGGAGCAACCCTTATCGGCCAGATCGTCAACCGTTTTTTGCAGCTTTTCGGCGACTCTGTCTAAAGCGGCCTCGATAATATTGACTCCCAGAAATGCGCTGTGGCCGGAAGCAATGCCGTGCGTTATAAAGTGAATTTTATCCCATCCGGTTTTCTCATAGACCCTGGTCTGCATCTGTATCTGCCATTGGTCTTTTACAACGTCGCTGGTCTTTTTGATGTCTCGGATAAAGCCGGGGAAGTCGTTTTGGTACTTGCGAAGCATATTTTCATAGGTCTGTGATCCCACGCCTTCCTCGCAACCACCTGCAGCAATCATCGTACCTCCATTTTTTACACACGGCACGGCGTTTACAAGAGCTTTGACACATTGATAAAAGGTGGCGTCCAGGGGATACCCCCCGCAGCCGGTGACCACCACATCCGCCTGTGTTTCTATGACTGGACAGGCCTTATCGCGCACATAATTGCATGCGCTGGCATGCGCTTTCAGGATGTCCCCGCCAAAGGCCTTGACGATCTTTTTTTCATGGTTCACGACCAGTTGAAGGCTGAAATCGACACCGGCAAGCCTGGCTACAGACAGAGCCTCTTCATGGCAGGGATTCCCATCAAGAACCGCCGCAACTGCTTTGGGGTGGGAGAGCATTTTATGTCCGTGAAATTGTTTTATGGTATCCAGAGAGGAAAGCCCGGGGCAGATGGTTTTGCGACCGCCTGAAAATCCTGCCATAAAATGGGGTTCGACAAGCCCGATGACTATTTTATAATCAGCCTTCGCAAAAACGCGGTTTAGCTTTACGGGAGATCCGGAATAGCTTGTGCCGGAAAGGGTGTCCATTTCGCCTTCGGCATCGTGATCCAGAATTTTATACCTGCCGGCAACCTCACGGCCGAACATAAAGAGCCGCTCTTTTGCTGTGCCGGGCCTGTGCATGCCGGTGGCGATTAGAATGGTAATGCTTTCCCGATCTATTCCGGTAGATTCGATTTCTTCAAGCAGGGCAGGCAAAAAATCCTGGTAGGGTATCGGCCGGGTAATGTCCGATACCGCAATGACAACATTGCGGCGAGGTATTTTTTTGATCGAGTCAACAAGACCTACCGAGTCAATTGGATTTCTGATCGCCTCCAGGACAAGTTCTGCTGCCGATGCGGCGGGAGTATCGTAGGATGAAAGATAAATCCGGCTTGCGTCGGGAAATTCCACGTTGAGCAGGGTATCGTGATATCTTATTTCCGCTTTCATAAG
>CAYVFA010000214.1:0-2811 GCA_964450075.1 uncultured Smithella sp. | reverse complement strand
ATTGCCGTCATCAATCCGCAGGTTCCGCGCACCTTCGGTGATGCGGTTATTCCCCTTCGTAAAATTAATATTTTTGTCGAAGACGACACCCCCTTGGAGACGGTCCGCTTCGCGAAGCCCGATGCCATCGAAGCGGCCATTGGCAAGCATTGCGCGGCGCTAGTCGATGACGGCGCGACGTTGCAGATGGGCATCGGCGCGATTCCCAATGCGGTGCTCGGTCAACTGGGCGGTCATAAAAACCTGGGAATCCACACGGAGATGTTTGCTGACGGCGTGATTGCGCTTGTGGAAAAAGGTGTGATCAACGGCGCGAATAAAGCGATGGATCAGGGAAAGATGGTGGCGACATTTCTGCTGGGCTCAAAAGAATTATATGACTATACCCACCAAAATGAACGGGTGCGGATGATGGATGTCGGCTATACGAACGATCCTTTCATTATTGCGAAAAACCCGAAGGTTACGGCCATCAACTCCGCGCTCCAGGTTGACCTGACCGGCCAGATTTGCGCTGATTCCCTGGGGACGTCCTTTTACTCCGGCGTGGGGGGGCAGATCGATTTCGTTTATGGCGCATCCCGCTCTCCGGGGGGCAAGGCGATTATTGCCATGCCGTCGGTGACCGATAAGGGGATCAGCAAAATCGCGCCTGTCTTACTGCCCGGCGCGGGTGTCGTGACCACACGCGCCCACGCCCACTGGCTGGTGACGGAATACGGAGCGGTGAATCTTTACGGCCGATCCCTGCAGGAGCGGGCCCGCTTGATCATCAGCATTGCCCACCCGAATCATCAGGAAGAACTGGATCGGGGGGCGTTTGAACGTTTCGGGTCCCATTATCATTTTATTAAAAAATAAGCTTAAAGGAGTTACGGCTCAATCTTCATCTTAAAATCGCTCCGGTCCGCCTCCAACTCCTTAAGCAGCTTCACGACCTTGTCAAAATCTTTCCCCATGAACTGTTTTGAAGCATCGCCGTGTTTCCAGATGATCTTGAACGGCCCTTCAACATCCGCGGAAAGAACGTCCCAGAGCGCGTCAAGGTTGCGGCCGAAGGATGCGGGCAGTGATAATTGTTTTTCAAGCCGAATGTAAAGATCATCGAGTGAATGGATTTTAAAACCGTTTAACACGTATTGTTTTATCGGCATGGCGGCACCTCTATGAAAGTATTGTAGTGATCCACAGTGACCATTCGCTTTCCATCCTGCGAAAAGACGATGCGTTTAGCGCCACGGCGGCCGCCGCTATAGTCCAGGTCGGCTTCACGCCATTTGTTATCTGGCAAACGTCCTTCCCTGTTTCCAAACCGGTCGCCGCCGATGCTTTTCCCTTTGAGTGCATGGACCGACCACAGATCCTTTCCGGGCTTCCATCCCTGTGATCGGGCCGTTCCTTTGTTCACGAACTTCGCGGGCAGCCTTCTGTTTTCTGTCTGGTTCAGATGGCGGAGAATTTCGACCAGTTCCGGCTCGTCGATGGCTGGCGATAATCGCGCATTCATATTCCTGACGACCTTCTCGCAGGACTGGGCATAAGCTCCGGTCAGCGGCAGAAGGCACAGGAGAAAGACAAGCATGGCAGTCGGGAGGGTTATCCGTCGAATCATGACCTTTGTTTATCCTTTCAAAACAGTATTGTTGATGAACCGTGTGCAACATATAACAGTTGACGCAGAAATACTGCAAGCGGATTATTCGATGTCGCCCCCAGGTTGAGGACGTCAAACGTCATCGAACCATCTTCCTAAAATTACGGCTGAACTTTTTTAGCAGCGCCTTTACTCCGGGATTGACGGATTTCAGGAAATATGCAAAATGACATTTCATGGTGTTAAAACAGGCTGGTGCAGTCAAGAGATATTGGGCTGCTGATAAAAATGACAAATTGCTGCGTCTGGTGAAGAAGGTTTCACTGGACTCAAATTCATGAAATGGAGATTTTTATGAAAAATGGTGGGAAAGACATTATTTTAGCCGTTATCGTTGCTTTTTCGCTAATGGTTGCTGCTCAGGCCCAGGCTTTTGAAATAGGCGCGAGGGCTTATTTATGGATTCCCGATCTTAAAAAAGCGGATATCCAGACCATTGCCGCCGGCGTCGAGCAATCGAACATCGACACAAGAGATATGCTGGGTATTGGAAACAAGATCACTTATTCCGTCGAAGCCTATGGCGGTGTGGGAAAAAATCATGTGAGCCTGATGTACACCCCCTTCGGTTATTCATCGGATGCCATTCTTTCGGCTGCTCTGAATTATAATGGTGTGGCCTATAACGCGGGGACCGCCGTCCGTTCGGATCTGGAATATTCCATGTTCGATCTCAAATACCAACGCGATCTCATCAATATGGAAAATATCCTGGCGGGTTTTTCCGTCGGCGCTATTGCTCAACTCAAATATTCCACCGGTAGTTTTAAGCTGAATGCCACTGCAAATGGATTTGACCAAAAGAGGTCGTTTGATTCCTGGATGCCGATGATCGGGGCCGGCGCCCATGTCGGATTGATCGCCAACCTGCTGGAACTCAGGGCGCAGGTAACAGCTGGCGGTTCCGGTTCCGGCAATTATTCCTATGAAGCCCTAGCGGACTTATCTGTCACACCCTTTCCCTTTCTCGATATTCACGCCGGTTACAAACTGCTCCAGCTCAAGATGGATAAAAACGATTACAAGATGGATACGCTCTACACGGGACCTTACCTCGGGCTAACCGTTGGTTTTTAGCGGGCATCGAAAAATAGCAGGATAAAAAACAAAAAAGGCTTGGTCCTTCCCCGGAAAGACCAAGCCTTTTTTATGAGCGG
>CAYVFA010000213.1:0-2905 GCA_964450075.1 uncultured Smithella sp. | reverse complement strand
CCACACCATCCGGACATGCTATCATAGACCTGATAAAACGAAGAGCACTCTCCTCATCCACATACATACAGTCCTGCGCATCGCAAACCTTACCCTCAACGCACTTGTAAGGCTCGAATACACACTTACAGTCAGGGTCAGTGGTCGAATACTCAGCCTTCACATCTGAAAACACCTTAGCCACCACCTTCTCAGCCAGCGCCACCTTGTCTTTGTGAACATACACCGATGCAAAACACTCACGTGGAATCGCATTTCTCAGAGTGCCACCCTCCATATCAATCAGCTTCGCATCAACTTTTGTGAGAAGAGCATAAATAATTCTTGCAGCCACCTTGTTCGCATTGGCTCTATATAAGACAATCTCCAAACCCGAGTGACCTCCCCTGAAACCCTTCACTGCCAGTGAATAGCATACATGATCCTTCGGCTCAGCCTTACGCTCATATCGAGCCTCGGCCGACCCGTCCAGACCTCCGGCACAACCCACATAGAGCTCACCCTCAGCCTCCGAATCCAAGTTAATCAGAATCTCACCCTTCAAAATGCCCGGCTTCAGCGCAGCCGCACCCGTCATGCCCGTCTCCTCATCATAAGTCACAAGCAGTTCTATCGGGCCATGTTTCACATCCTTAGACTCCAGAACAGCCATACCCATAGCCACACCCAGACCATTATCGGCACCAAGTGTCGTACCACAGGCCTTCAGCCATTCACCGTCCACCCACGTCTCAATAGGATCCTTCTCGAAGTCATGCACCTTATCCGCATTCTTCTGAGGAACCATATCCATGTGTCCCTGCAGAATCACACCCTTTCTATTCTCAAAACCCGGAGTCGCCGGAGCACGCATAATCACATTTCCCGTCTCATCAGCAAAAGCCTCCACACCATGCGTCTTAGCCCACTCCAACAGATAAGCCCTGATCTTCTCCTCATGTTTCGAAGGCCGAGGCTGTCTAGTGATACCGTAGAAATTGTTCCAAACAATTCTCGGCTCTAAATCATTAATTGTCATATCGTTTTTGTTAGTAAATAATCCTCATCAAAAAAGCGAAACACCGCTCTCCCTCAAAATTAATCATTTATCTCAAATTGGTACACTACCATATCCGAAAAAGTCTTGAATATCTCCAATACTGATACAAGTCCACTTTCTAAAAACAAAATAAGTCTTGTTTTCAGCAAAAACAAGACTTATTAGTATATTCTGATGTCGGACTCCTATCCTTGTCCTAATACTGTCCTAGGAGTTTATTCTTAGCAGCATCATATTCTTCCTGAGTGATTACTCCATCATCCAACAAGCCCTTCAGTTTTCTCAATTCCATCGGAACATCAGATACCGAAATATCATCATCCTTCTTAATTGCTGCTTTTTTAACCGGATCATACGGATAATCAATCTTGTATGTAAAATGTTTATAATCATTTTTTAATACTCCAGGCTCACTGATATCCGGTTTCCACCATGAACCACACGCACCATCAACCACCAAACCCCACGGTAGTGGTATACCAGTTGGTGTCACCCCAGTCCATCCGACAATCGTACCCAGAAAAGCCCATCCTCTGAACTCTCTCAAATAATATCTCTTGTAATAATCCGGATTACCATCTTCTTTAATTGTAACTGAAAAAACATCGGCTTCACGTCTTGGTACTGCAAAAGATACTTCACCACTACCCATATACTCTCCTTTATATTCAATTCGAGCATCAGGATGATTGGGAACCTGAACTTTCGCATAATACCTAGATCCACCGCAAATTGTGGCACAACTTGAAAGAAACAAAATAGAAACCGTAATCAAAAACAGAGACGAAAACTTTCTCATAATAAATATATCATTAATATGTTACTAAAACCATTCATCCTTAAAAACAAGAATTTATCAAAAACCACAATATTGACGCAAATTTATAAAACAAATTAAAATAAAGCACTAGCCACGTACCAATTAATCCGAATTTATTTAAATAATCAGTTTGAATGAATAACTAAAAAAGTATTTTTTCTATTATATGGATGATTCTCACATCATATGACAAATTTAGCAGTATAGACAGCGAGTTGGCAACCGCCCGGACAATATACTCTCCTTTCGGTAGCGATGCTACAGGCACCTACTCGCCGAAAGCTTGCAGATACAGCCATTCATGCCGTACACCGAAACCATATACTGAGCCTCCGCCCCATCTATCATCTGCAATGATTCAGTCAATGCGTTGAAAGCATCATCACCTATCGAGGTTACCATATACGATGTGCCTTCATAAGACACACTCGGCGGAATAACAACATCTCCGGAATAAGCATCTCTTGAATCCTTTGAGATAACCATCACATTCTTACTGTCAGGTATAGTGGAATACATAATCCCACCCACTTCAAACGTCACTGCAAATGCTGAATTCAAGCAAAACAGACAGAATAAAAATAATAAAGCCCTATTCATACCACTCGCTGTTTTAATTATTAATAGATTATCATTCATTGGTCAATGCATCTCGCGTTGGCAATAACACATAAAAAACAAAATGTAACATCTAATACATATCGCAAATGTAGTAATAGTTTTCACATAAAAACAACTTTTCTTTACAAAATGCCAAATTATGTAAAGAAAATAGACAATATCAATATTTAATCATGCCGTCATGCCCAGGTCGATAAATCGGTTGAGTAATACATTTTGTTGCATTAAGACGATTCTCATAACTGATTCTTTCCCTAATGTTGCTTCCTGAAATCACATCAATTCCAGTAATCATCTTTACTGCCTCAGCATAAAGATATTCATTATGGCTCCCATAGGGCCGTGGCAGATAATATACTCCATCCTCGCCGTATGGGTTTGTCTCATCAATCTCCACATCCGGATCAAAACCACCTCCATAGTCA
>CAYVFA010000212.1:0-2956 GCA_964450075.1 uncultured Smithella sp. | reverse complement strand
CGGCTGAATGGTTTGGGAACCATGAAACGATCCCAGCTGTTGAATGTCCATGCCTTTTCATAAGAAATGATGCCGGGGCAAATAGCGGCCTGACTGTTTTGTGCCAAGGAGATAAGGCCTGGTTTGATGACACGGGGTGGGCCGTTAGGGCCATCGACAATGTGAGCGCCAATATGGTTCTCGGTGACTTTCTGCACCATCGTTCGGAGTGCTTTCATACCGCCCCGGGAGCTTGAACCCCGAACAGGAATCCAGCCGGTATGCTGGACAATTTTTGAAATGAAATCTCCGTCTCGGCTCTGGCTGATCATAATGCAGGGTGACCATTTAAAGAGCGGCGGAATGAAAAAGCCGCCGAAAAGCCGTTGATGCCAACTGGAAAAAATGATTCGTCCGCCACGTTCCAGATGCTTCTGAACTTTTTCATGACCTTCAAGTTGCACACGAAGTGTCTTGGCGTAAATATATAACAGGAAAAAGATGATCGATGTAAAAACATTGTTGATTAAAAAAAATTTAATTTCCTTTGCAGCAGACATAAGCCGATTTCCTTTTCCTTTATTGATCGCCGCCGCCCAAGGCTTTATACAGCGCAACGGCGTTGTTGAGACGGGCAAGCTGCAACATAATCAAACCCTGCTTTGCGCCATACAGTGAACGCTGCGCGTCAAGAACGGCCAGGTAACTGTCAATCCCCTTGTTATAACGCGCCTCAGAGAGGCGATAAGCTATAGTCAGTGCATCAACAAGCGATTGCTGCGCCGCGATCTGCTGATGGACTGTGCCCCTTACGGCGAGGGTATCGGCCACTTCCCGAAAAGCATTCTGGATGGCCTTCTCATACTGGGCTATGAATATTTCCTTATCTATTTTGGTGACATCGTAGGCAAACCATGTGCGGGCGTCAAAAATCGGCATGACAATCTGCGGGGTAAAACTCCAGACACCCGAACCGGATTTAAAGAGTCCGGACAGATCGGCGCTGGCCGTTCCAAGAGCAGCTGTCAGTGAAATACGGGGGAAGAAAGCCGCTCGTGCAGCGCCAATATTGGCGTTGGCAGCTTTGAGCTGATGCTCGGCCGCCAGAACATCCGGTCTCCTGAGAAGCAGTTCGGAGGATAAACCGGCGGATATTTCGCGGGGCGGGCGAACACCGCCTAACTCGGAAGGCAGCAACTCGGGCGGTATCGGAGATGCGACGAGGAGATTCAATGCGTTTTCAGATTGCGCTGTCAGTTGCGTGTAGCGGGCGACGTCGCCCCGCGCCACATCCACCTGGCTTTGCGCGCGCATGAGATCCAATTCAGATATCATGCCCACGTCATAACGCTTCCGGATCATTTTGTACGTGGCTTCCTGAGTTGCCAGTGTTTTTGACACCAGCAGGAGCGCTTCTCGATTTGCAGCCAGGGCCAGGTACGCTTGTGTCACGGAGGTGACGAGCATCATCTTTGCACTGCGACCGGCCTGATCCGTGGCCAGATATTGTTCCAGGGCCTGGTCTTTGAGGCTGCGGATACGGCCGAAGAAGTCTATTTCCCACGATGTGATGCCGAGGTTGACATCATATCGTTCGGAGGTAAATGCGTTGCCGGAGGATGAAAGATCAGCCGGAACGCGCGATTTAGAAAGGCTTCCAACGGCATTGACTGATGGCAGAAGGGATACTTTTCCGATACCGTAAAGCGCTTCCGCCCGTTCCACATTCAGCATGGCGATCCGTAAATCGCGGTTATTTTTCAGGGCGGTTTCGATCACTTTTTGCAGGTTCTCATCCGTGATAAACTCGCGCCATTTTAACTCATAGGCAACTGGCGTTGGCGCAGGGGACTCTGTTTTGCTGTAGGCCTCGCCGGTTGGCCATTGGGCCGGCACCGGAGCATCCGGACGCTCATATTTAGGGGCAAGCGTGCAGCCGCCCAGAAAGAATACAATAATCAATAGAAGGAACACTGTCCTGTTCATATCATTCAACCTCTGATGGATTCACATGGTCTGTTTTTTCCGGTTTCTGTCGATGCCTTTTTCCGAAAAGCTTTTCAATCAGGACGAAGAATAAGGGGGCAAAGATAACGACCAGGACCGTGGCGCTGATCATCCCTCCCAGTACGCTGGTTCCGATGGCATTCTGGGCGCCCGCGCCCGCGCCGGTGGTGAGTGCCAGAGGCAGGACCCCGAAACCAAAGGCCAGTGATGTCATAAGAATGGGGCGGAACCTGAGCTTTGCGCCCTCAATTGTGGCTTCGATCAGTTCCATACCTCTTTCCTCAACTCCGCTCTTGGCGAACTGGGCGATCAAAATGGCATTCTTCGTGGCCAGTCCCAGCGTGGTGAGCAAGCCGATTTGGAAATAGACGTCATTGGCCAGTCCTCTGAGACTGGAGAAGATGACGCCACCGATGGCCCCCAGCGGCAGCACCAGCAGGATGGCGATGGGAATGGTCCAGCTCTCATAAAGCGCGGCCAGACACAAAAAGATGACGAAAATCGAAAAGGCATAAAGGAGAGGGGCCTGCGAACTGGCCATCCGTTCCTGATAGGAAAGTCCGCTCCAGTCAAAACCGAAACCACTGGGAAGCTTTCCCATGGCTTCTTCCATGGCCTGCATGGCTTCGCCAGAACTCTTGCCGGGAGCTGGTTCTCCCCATAGGTTGATGGAGGGAAATCCGTTGAAGCGTGTCAGGCTTGGAGAGCCGGACGTCCAGCGTCCCGAAGCAAAAGAGGAAAAAGGCACCATTTTACCCGAGGTATTGCGGACGAATAATTTTTCCAGATCCTTGGGCAGCATGCGGAAGCGCGCATCCGCTTGAATGTAAACCCTCTTAATGCGGCCGCCCTGAACGAAGTCGTTGGCATAGGCGCTGCCGAATGCCGCCGAAAGCGTTCTATGGATAGAGGTAATGGGAATTCCGAGAGCGCCCGCTTTTGCCCAGTCCACATCAATGCGGTATTGGGG
>CAYVFA010000211.1:0-2996 GCA_964450075.1 uncultured Smithella sp. | reverse complement strand
TAAAAAAGAAAAACAGCCGAAGGAAAAATCAAAGCTGTCTTTCAAGGAAGCAAAGGAACTCGAAGAACTCCCGCGAAAAATCGAAAAGATGGAAAAAGAAAAAGAGCAGCTTGTGGAATTATTGAATTCCGCTGATTTATATAAAACCAACAATCCCTCCCGCGTGCTGGACGCCAACCATCAGCTGACAGAGCTGGAGGCGGATCTGGAAACAGCCTACGCCCGCTGGGATGAGCTGGAAGAAATGGCCGCAAAATTTTCCGTTTAGATATCATTGTAAATGTTCAGGCTTGCGATATTGATATGATTGTTCAACCATATTTCTGCATTCTTCTAATCGGTCATGATATTCTTCTTTTAGTTCAGGATGTTTATCAATGATGATCTCAAAGAGATTCATGGCTCTGATGTCTTTTGCATCAATTTTTATGGCCGTTATATAAGCATTGATTGCTTCTCGAAATTTTTCCTGACCTTCCATGGAAATGCCGAGATTTATAAAAGCATTAATTCGACTGGAATTTATTTCAATGGCTAATCTGCAATATTTTTCGGCCTCGCTGAAACGCCTCAGCATACACAGACTGAATCCCAGATTATTGTTAATCCAGTATGAGATATCAGACACGATATTGCACAGGTTAGCCGCTTCCTGATAATAACTGACGGCATTCTCATAGTCATGCATTTTCCCCATGATTTCTCCCAGCGCAAAAAGATAGGCGATGTTGGCCTGCGTGTCGGCCGTGCGTTGCAGCAGTTCTCTGTAGCAGAATATCGCTTGACCATAGCTCCGCTGACTTTTGAATGTGTTGGCCATATCCGATAACGTCTTTTTCAAATCGTTTGAAGAATCCATCTTTTCAAGAATTTCTTCCTTCTGCTCGGCTGATATTTTCATCTGCGTCCGCATGGGATTCAATTTGACAGGTTTCGCTCCCAGCCCCATGAATATGTGCTCCACCAGTTCTTCTATGAAAACATAAGTCAAAGAAGGGCTGTAACATCTTTTGTGCCCTAATCGGTATAAAGTGATATCCAGAGGCTTTTCCATATAATGAAAAATGCCCATGCCATACATCACATCTTTTAGCTTGGGGAGATCAAAAGCTGCCATGACAATAACCGGGATTCCGGGATAATTCATATTCATGTGAGCGACAAGCTCAAACCCGTCCGTTTTGGAGATGTTGCCCAGACTGGTAATAACCAAATCAATTCCGGGCCCTTTTTTTAGAATATTAACGGCATCAAGACCATTCATTGCAGTACGAATGATGAAATATTTTTTGTAGATACTTAATGCATCGGCCAGCGTTGCTAAAAATGGTTCTTCATCATCAACAAGCAACACTTCCTTTGCCGGGGACTGTTCTTGAATGTTAACCGGTGTTTTTTTTAAATCAGATTCGTTCATAAAATTATTGCCGATAAACCCGTTATTATGGAAGAAGCATTCACCTCGATTTTGATGCTCCTCATATGAACTT
Organism: uncultured Smithella sp.; assembly: GCA_964450075.1. GTDB lineage: Bacteria > Desulfobacterota > Syntrophia > Syntrophales > Smithellaceae > UBA8904. Next base: position 1,506 of record CAYVFA010000211.1, on the reverse strand, counting down.
TAATAATTTCGGTCATGTCTGTCAATGAAATATTGGCCGTAAAAAGTTGAAAAGCCGTCATGCCGGCGAAGGCCGGTATCCAGAGCATATTGAAATAACTGGATTCCCGCCTTCGCGGGAATGACAAAAAAGGGCAAAGGTGACTTTTTACGACTTCATCAATATTGGCTGTAAAATCTTAAGTGCAGCGTCGCTGCTTATCATCCTGTTGGAATTATTTTGTCTCCGGATCAGCCTGTTATTCCGCCAGAATGGCTTCATCTTTTACTTTTTGCAAGTCCTCGGGATACGTGCGCGATGCGACAAAAAAGAGAATGCCCGCCGCAATGCCAAAGAGACCGCAAAGCATAATGGCCATGCCCAACCCTTCGGCGCCGCCGCCCAGCCTGTCCGAAACGAACCCCACAATGTAAGGTCCCCAGGCGCCGCCCAGCATATACTGTGCAAAAATCGCCAGACCCATGGAAAGCCCTTTATGCGCCACCGGCACGACATCCTGCGATATGGCGGCAATCGCCGGCATGGCCATTGCGGACGCGATGCCGAACAAAGCGGCAAACGCGATGCCTAAATAACTGAAATGCGTGAGCACAGCCAGAATCAACATCGTGCCGCCGAAGATATAAGCCACCACCGGTATATACATTCTGCCCCGGGGATTTTTTTTCTGCCAGAAATCAGCGAGAAAGCCGCCCAGCGGCGCGCCGATGATGGCGGTCAGGCCGATGCCGCCGGTAATGAGTCCGGCCTTTGCTTCAGAAATATTCAAGATCCGCATCATCAGGCTCGGCAGCCAGACCAGAAACGATGAGGTCATGAAGACCGCGATACCCAACCCCAGATAATACCAGCGCATGGTCGGCAGCTTTAACACGTCAACGAGCGCGACAAAGAAACCTTTGATGCCGCCCGCGGTATCCGGCTGTTCAGCGGTTTTATAATCCTTCATAAAAAAGGCCAGGATGCCCAGGATTACGCCGGGAACGGCAAAGAAAAGAAAAGGCGTTCGCCAGCCGTATTTTGCGGAAAGGATACCGCCCAGAATCACACCGGCTGCCGCGCCCAGCGGGATAGCGATATGGAAAATGCCCATGGCCCAGCCGCGCTTTTCTTTGGGATAAGAAGCGCTGATCATCGCGGTGCCGCCTGGGACAAAACCCGCTTCCCCCAAACCGACAAAGAAACGGGGAATCAAAACGCCCGTAAAGCTTTTAGCCAATCCCGTGGCAAAAGTTGCGATGCTCCAGAGAATGGCCATCAGGCACATGGCTTTTCGCCGGCTCCAGCGGTCAATCAGGTAGGCAATCGGAAAAGAAAAAAACGCCATGCCGAAGATCAACACAGTGGAAGCCAGGCCGCACTGGGCGTCCGTCAATCCCAGATCAATTTTCATCGGCTGGAGAATGACGGAGAAGACCTGACGGTCCATGTAGTTGACGATATAAAGGAAGGTGCAGACGATCAGGACATAATGCGCCCGCCCGCCGCCTGTCTTTAATTCAGAAG
>CAYVFA010000210.1:0-3013 GCA_964450075.1 uncultured Smithella sp. | reverse complement strand
TTCATACCGGCCAGCAGTGCGTAACCACCGTGGGAATCAACGCCTCGAAAACCGTGTTTGACAAACTCAAACCCTACGAAATGAAAAAGAACCTCAAGGTGAAGTTCCGGATCACCAGAACCTACATCGATAATCATCACCTGGTGGCGGATTTTCTGAACATCGCCCAGGAGTAGCCGTGTTGTTGGACCGAGTTTTCTTAATTTTCTGAAAATTACATTCAACTTTATGTTTTGCCGGAGACCCATCACACACATGTTCAGCAAAATTACCCTTTCGAGGGGGACATTGCTATCAATACTATCTTTTTGATATTATTGAAATCATAGAGTCATGATTGTCGAAAAATCGTATATCGAATAAATGATGAAAAAAATGGACATTCTTTAAAAATATTTCTAATGTCAGAAAATTAAATTTAGGAGGTGTGAGTATGAAAAAGTTGCTTTTACTGATCGTTTTATTTTTTAGTGTTTCATCTCCAGCATCTGCCGGTTGGCTGGAAAGCGTAAAAGGAGCTGCGCAGAGTGTTACTCAAGGAGCTACGCAGGGTGTTACTCAAGGAGCTGGTAACGTTGTTCCTGGAGGAAGCTGCGATGTCGTCGCAGGCCGTTCTGGTCAAAAAATTGAGAAAGCCATGGTTCAGCCGGATCCAATGAATGGCCGTAAAATTGTTGCAAAAGAAAAAATATTAACCTTGATGAAAGACGAGGGTTTTACCTGTGAGCCGAGTAAAACAGGATTTGATAAAGTTATGTATGATTCAGCATATGCATGCAGTAAGCCATATTCCGGTGGCGGTCGTTATAAATGGATCGAGGCGTCGTTCCAATGTAAAGCGGGTGATTGCGGTGAACCCACACCAAGATGCGGGGAAAAGAGAGAGACTTTTTAGTCGCTTTTCAGTATAGGGGGTTCTGCCAACAGGAGCCCACCATTGATTGATGCATACGCACCAGACGAAAATTTTAGAAGGAAATGAGGTCTGCTGTACTTTGGGTGTGCCTTTTATATAATCATCAGGTCTTGAAAAATCAGTATCTTGAGGCAGAAGGAGGTTCGCTATGGGACGCAATTTCGGTAAATGGATTGGAATAGCGGTAATGGCGGCGATGTTCTGCGCGGCGGGACTGGTCATGTCCGGCGAAGCCCAGGCGGCTCGTTTAGTAAACAACAACGACGGCACAGTTACAGACACGCAAACCGGCTTGATGTGGGCGGATCATGACAATGGCTCGAATATTAACTGGTCTAATGCCAAGAACTATTGTGAGGGATATAACGGAGGCGGAAAATCCGGCTGGCGGATGCCGACTCTTGATGAGCTGCGGTCACTCAACAGCAGCGCCTACAGGGCTTTGCCGGTGCGGTCGGGCAAATAGATTATTTGATTATTTTCTTTTTGGTCGGGTGCAGGGAGGCGCGTTTGTGTCTTCAAAAATGCTGTATGGATTCAAGCGGATGTCGTCAGGAAGAAAGTGAGGGCGCGCATTGAATTTTGATGACTGCATTCAATTCGTGGAAAAAACGCCCAATGGTTTTTTGGCCACCATGGAGGGTGGCAAACCGCATGTTCGCCCCATGACCGTCTGGTTGGCAGACAGGAGTGGTTTCTATTTTTACACTTCCATGGTGAAACCCCTGGCAGCGCAGCTTCTAGCGAATCCCTGCGTGGAAATAGCGTTCCATCAACCGGGTCCGCCCCCGGATATCGGGATGGTTCTTCGTATCGCAGGCCGGATGGAGCTCGCACAGGAGATGGCGATCCGCAAGAAACTCTACTCGACATTCAGCTGGCTCAAAGAGATAGGCACCGGAACCCCGGATTCTCCGACCATCCTGGTCTTTAGAATCTCCTCCGGTCAATACAATTTCTGGACATGGGAGAACAATGTCCGCCCCGGGCCGTGGGTTCAATTTCCTTGAAGAGATTTGACACTAAATTGCGATGATCGGGAGGGGGAGCAGTTAAGTCAGGTGTAGCGCCATGGAATGGCATGAATTATTATGTGTGTGCGGCCGAAGGTGAAAGAAATAATGGTTACCGTGCCGGCTTTAATCTTCGTCCAAAGTGGAGCAATGTATGTTCAATTGGCTATGATGCGGAACTTCCAGTAAAATCTTACAAATGCCTTTGTGAATAGATTTCGATACGAAAGACAATATCGGAATAAAAATTATGACTTAAAATTCAGGGATGCTTGACATCGAGATTGCCTGATTGATTGCGAGCTATCTGCGGGACCAAGCCCGAAACCGTATCCTCGCAAATCATGTGTTACGACAAGTGCACGGTGAACATCAAATGTGCAGGTTCCCCCCCGACCTTTGGACTAAAGGTGCCATAAATTCACCATAAGTAAAAAAACGCACAAACATTTTTCATGACATGCCGACCGGAGAAGGTGCAAAACGTTGACAAGCGGCGTGGCGATTGAAAAGTCGGATACTGCGGAATCGATTTAATCGCGGAAAATAAGGGGGCTTCAAATATCATTTTTTATCTGAGCCCCGTCGCCTTGAAGATTTGAAGTGGTAATCCTTGCCTCAATTACAAATCGAAGCACTTGGTCTGTCGGCTATTTGCACCCTCCCCGAATAATAAAAATCTCATTTATTTCGGCAAAGTTTTATAAGACCAAAACCCCCAAGACCTCGCAGAATAAAGAATGAGAGGTGTACCATGAACACGAAAGAAGCAATGGTGTTGTTCAAATATTATCTTCAATCAAACCATACTCTGTTTTGAGGGCAAAAATGAAACCCGCAGCAAGGGAAAAAGCGGCGGCAAAGACAAAGGTGCTACTGAATGCAATGCCGTTGCAGGTACCTTTTTTAATCTCCGGTACAGGTGCGTTATTCCTGGAATCCTTTTTGACCTTCAGCTGAATAAATGTCGAGGCAGACATCGACGATGTGAGGGTCGTAAAGGGTGCCGCGTTTTTGGGTGATTTCGGCAATGGCGGCTTCAATGCCCAGCGCGGGACGGTAGGGCCGGTGCGCGGACATGGCT
>CAYVFA010000209.1:0-3061 GCA_964450075.1 uncultured Smithella sp. | reverse complement strand
ACCACAAAATTCATTTTTTTAGATTTTTACTAAGAAAGCGCTTATTGACAAATCTCTATATTTTTATATGCTATCACTTATGACTTTAAGCCTAGCAGTACTTACCAAAAAGGCAATTGAGGCCTCACTAAAGCAAAAATGGGACGAGGCTATTAGTTTAAATTCTGAAATTTTAAAAATATATCCGGATAATATTGATGCAAAAATTAGACTGGGAAGATCTTACCTACAAACAAAAGAGTTTTCTAAAGCTAAAAAAATATTCAAGGAAGTTTTAGAAAAAGATCCAATTAATTCTATAGCTTTAAAAAACATGGATTTAGCAAAAAATCAAAAGACCGAGTGTAATGGAAATGGGGCTAAATTAAGCACCAAAGCCCTTTTAAAAGAGCCGGGAACAACCTGTGAAGCTACCTTTCAGGTTAATTCAAAAAGTATAAAAAAAGAGGATCTAGCCTCCGGTGAAGAACTTTCTATTAGAGCCAAAAAGAAAAATATTGAAGTTTACGCTAATAGAAAAGATAAAAGAGTGTTGATAGGAGAAATTACAAACGAATATATTGTTCAGAGAGTTACTTGTACTATTGATAAAGGCGCAAACGTAAAAATGACTTTTATTAAGTGGAATGAAAAAGAAATTACAGTATTAATCAAAACATCTATTCCCGTTTTCAAACCAGATAGAGTGGAAATTAGACCTTATTTGAGAAAAGGTACCATTGAAGAACCAGAGCTTGAGATTGAGCTTGAGGGTGAAGAAGAAACTGAATAATTTTTTACCTCAAATCATCATCATCCATTATATTATTAACGTATTCTTTGTTTGGAACTTCAGCAGTTTTTTCTTTTTTTAGTTCCTTTTCTGTTGTTTCTACCGGGGTAGCTTTCGGTCTTGGCTTATAATCCCCGCCTTTTTTTGAAAAACTACTGGGTAAAGATTTTTTCACTACTGTGTCTGATGTACCTGAAGGTCTTTTCTTGGATGTTGCGGCGGTTTTTTCATATTTTTCGGATCTTGAAGGTTTCTCGAAGATTTTTTCCTTGGGCTTAAAAGCATCATTTTCCTTAAAAACCACATCCAGTGAAGCAAAAGACACTTTAGGATTTTCCGCAGGTATAAGAGCGGAAGCCCTATCATTCAACTCAGCCTTATTATACTCAGCTGAAGCGTCTGAAATTTTGTAGGAACCTGAGTCTGCGAGTAAATACCACTTTCCTTCTTTTTTTGCCAAAACACCCTCGATCTTTTTTCTTTCAACTCTATCAATTTGTTTAAAAATCTGTCTTCCTGAATCAGTGAAAACTTTTAATATATCTCCGTAAACTAACTTAGACTTAGCAGCGTAATTTGCCGGAACTTCGGTCTTTCTACCATCTTGAGCTACTAAATATTGACCATCAAAAACACCTTCTGTACCAGGTATATTTTGATAGTGAGTCCTCCTATCCTCTTGCTCAAGGTTTTCAATAGCATTCTGCACCTTTTCAATCTGGTTCAATGCTGATTGCAAAAGGTTTTTTATATTTTCATATTTCTTTTGATAAGTTCCCTTAAACTCAAAGTCATCTTTTTTTTCTTCTCTAAAATCTGTCATTTTTTACTCCTCCGTACTCTCTAAATTTTTACCTATGTTGTCAGTTACTGGGTTTTTTGCGGCATATTCCTGACCAATTGCCATCCCTTTATCAAATTTTGTGGTTAACCACTTATTAACTCTGCCCTCAACCACTTCTCTATTTATACTAAACTTTTCTCTGCTTCTTTGTAAAACCTTCTCTCTATTGTTAGTCTTGGGAACAATAAAATCGTCCGCCCAAGGAACTGTAATTTTAGCTGAAAAAGGATGTGAAGTCATCCCATCTACCATAAGTTTAGTGTAAACCTGGAATCTTTCAAGAGATATGATGTCTTCTTCTCCAAAATAAGGAGCAAATTCTTTTGCTAATTCCTTCGCATCAGGAGCTCCTAAAGAAAAGGTCATAATTGTACCTACATTTCCATAAACCGCCTTTAAAAGGTTCTCAGGAAGCTGTCCTGTAAATTGATGAGTCAAATTCAAACCCAGTTTGTACTTTCTTGATTCTGACAAAATCTCTTCAAAACTTCCCGTAGCAAAATTTTGAAACTCATCGACATATAAGTAAAAAGGTTTTCTTTTATCATTAGGTATTTTTGCCCTCTGTAAGGCGTAAAACTGTATCCTAGAGACCAGTAAGGCGCCAAGTAGGTTTGCATTATCCTGACCAATTTTTCCCTTAGAAAGATTCATTAAAAGTATTTTTCCAGAGTTCATAGCATCCCATATATCTATGGTAGATTTTCTTTGACCCAGTATATTTCTAATTGTTGTAGAAGCTAAAAATCTGTTTACTTTGTTTTGAATAGGAGAGATTGCCTCCGTTACTAATTTCTGGTTTCCTTTCATTTGTTTAAATTCATCAGACCAAAACTTTTGCACTAACGGGTCTTTTACAAAATGCAAAATATAGTTTAAGTAGTTTTGATCTTCAAGAAGTCTTGTAATACCCAACATAGTTGTTCCGGGAACTTCCAACAAAGTTAAGACACAGTAATTTAACAAGTACTCCAATCTAGGACCCCATGAAAAATCAAAATGTTGTTTTATTGCAGAAACAAGGCCCGAAGCCATTAGATTTTTTTGAGAAGGGTCGTCTATTTCCATAAGATTTAGAGCAACTGGATATTCAGTATCGGACGGATCCATGTATATAACATCTTCTACTCTATTGTCAGGAATCCTATCAAGAATGCTTTCGATTGTTTCACCGTGAGGGTCCAAAATTGCTGCTCCCTGACCATTAGCAATATCTTGAGACATCATTGTTACAAAAAGGGAGGATTTACCGGTACCAGATTTACCAATAACGTAGAGATGTCTAAGTCTATCGTCGTTATCGTTTCTAATACCAAATTTAACCGATTGATTCCTATAGAGCGTCTCTCCTATGTATGTGCAATTTTCGGTTGGAAGGTTAGACGGAGGTTCGGATTTTCTTGAATAAATCCAAGAAATATTTGGGGTATCTATGTGGGAAAGCG
>CAYVFA010000208.1:0-3100 GCA_964450075.1 uncultured Smithella sp. | reverse complement strand
TCATTCGTCAGGAGCTTGTTGGTTTCCTGCGATTATTACGCCGATTGTTGCTTTCGAATAAGCGTCAATCCAAAGTTGCGATAACAGAGACGCAGAATCAGATTCGGGGCGCTGCCGCGATTTTGGATTGACGCTTGAAGAACTAAGCCGCGTGTCGTGAGCTATGGGGTTTCAAACGGGTCTTTTCTGTTTTTTGTCATTGGTAAAGGGTGACACAGGACTGCCGATGCCCGTTTTTAATTGAAACATCTCCGTAATGGATACCAGGAACATTATTGATCGATCTATTCCTGAACAGATAAAGGAAGGGCATTTGATTTTTGGCAATAAGATGCCGTAGCGAAACAGAGTGTTCTTTTCGCAGGAAGCCGGGCATACAGGGGTTATAAGGTTAACGGTGCTCATCTCATCATCAACTCCGGCGGACTCTTACACCTGACGGGAAGCAGCCGTTCCATTCTACACATCTTTCCTTTCTGACAGATGGGACAGACCGTGACATCGATTCCGCAGATTCTGAGGAGCTGTTCCTGCCAGGTTTCCTGCCTTTTTTCTATTGTCACATTTTTCCCGCCTAACATCTTATGGGATGCAGCAATGTTGTTTTTGCGGTTTCTGTTTGCCAGCAGGCCGAAGTGGCGTATCCGCACATAGCGTTCGGGTAATACATGAAGCAGGAACCTTCTGATAAATTCATCTGCCTTGAGCGTCATGGTCTTTTGACGGTTATCATCGGCATAATCCCGCCACAAGAAGGAGACTCTGCCGTCCCGGTTGGTTAGGATGCGGTTATTGCTGATAGCAACCCTGTGGGTATATCTCCCGAGATACTGGAGAACACCCTTGGGACCACCGAAAGGCGGTTTACAGTATACGACCCACTTCTTATGATAGAACTGTTTTCTGAAGGATTCAAACGCTTCAGGCTCTTGGAGATGGTTTATCCTGCCGGAAAACACAAGATCATTCGATGTAAAGCATCTTTTGAGAAGGTCAAGGAACTTACCTCTGAACAACGCCGACATAACCTTTACGGGAAGGAAGAAACCCTTTCGGCAGGATACCCAGCGGATTCCATCAGAAGCAAGCCCGCCCCCGGTGACAATACAGTGGATGTGGGGATGATCCATGAGGTTCTGTCCCCAGGTGTGCAGAATGCTGATGACGCCTACTTTTGCACCGAGATGTTTCGGGTCACTGGCAAGTTCCATCAGCGTCTCGGAAACGGAGCGAAAAAGAAGATCGTACAGGACCTTCCGGTTCATGGACACCAGGGGATTCAGTTCCGCGGGGATGGTGAAGACCACATGAAAATATTCAATCGGCAGAAGATCTTCACTGCGGGCCTCTATCCATTTTTCTTTCCGTAAGGTCTGGCATTTGGGACAATGCCGGTTCCGGCAGGAGTTATACGATATCTCCAGATGGCCGCAGTGGTCGCACTTGTCCTTGTGACCGCCCAGGGCAGACGTTCTGCAGGCCTCGATGGCGCCCATAACCCGCAGATGATTGCGGGGCAACTTATGTGATTCTCGATAGACAGGCCCGTGCTGACGGAAAATGTCCGCCACTTCAAGGCCACCCGATGTTCGCATCCGGTTTACGCAATCGGTTGTGCTGATTTATCGAGGGGAGAAATGACCTGGGACAGGTTCAACCGGCTGACATGGAGGTAGACGGTGGTGGTCGTCGGGGATCTGTGCCCGAGAAGCAGCTGGACATGGTGGAGGCTCGTTCCCGCTTCAATCAGGTGGGTGGCAAAACTGTGCCTTAAGGTATGCACACTGGCCGGCTTGGTGATGCCGGCACGTTTCCTGGCTTTCTGAAAAAGCTGCTGTATCGAACTCATGGAGATGTGCTCATCCTTCTTTTGCCCTTCAAACAACCACTCTGTGGGCCGATATTTTTTCCAGTATTGCCGCAAAAGCTCAAGGGTCGTTTGGGACAAAATGGAGTAGCGATCTTTGCCGCCCTTGCCATTACTTACCTTGACCGTCATCCGTTTGCTATCGATATCCGTCAGCTTAAGGCGGGCGGTTTCGTTGACCCGCAGTCCCGAAGAATACGTCATCATCAGGATTGCCTTGTGCTTGAGGTTCTTCGTCACCGCAAAGAGGGATTCTACCTCCGATAGATCCAGAACCATCGGTAGTTTTCGCTTGCTCCGGGGGCACTTGATCTTCTCCACCGGCCAGTCGCGTTTCAGCGTCGTTCGGTATAAAAATTTAAGCCCGGCAACATAGAACCGGAATGTCCCCTCGGACAGGTGCCGCTCGTTGATCATGTAAAGCATGTACTCTTTGAGTTCTGCCTCTCCCAGCTCCTCCGGGGACCGGTTAAAGTATTTCGCCAGGTTCTCCACTTCCCGCAGGTAATCCTTTTGCGTCCTTGGTTTGATACCGCTCAACTGTAAATCGACAAGCATCTGATCTCGCAACTTTCCCATCATACAATCTCCTTTGATTTAGATTTCCGCCAACTTTTGCCGGCGGTTTGGCAAAGGATGATGTATGGGGATTCCGCTTGATCCACAACTGCTAAAATAATATTTGTTGGATTGACAGAAACTGCTTATTTTGATTCTATGAAAAAACAGGCTATGGGTTGGCTACCGCGCAGCGGTTTAGTTCTTCAAAAGGTAATCCTCACATCCCACAACTGTTCACTAATGAAACCTAGTGTATGGATTTACTCAACAACCGCAAGGTGAAAAGCATTGGAAAATCCAAATGAAGGAAAAAGACCGAAAGTCGTCATTGTGGGCGGGGGCTTTGGGGGCCTGTGGGCGGCACGCACCCTGGCTAATCAGCCCGTAGATGTGGTGGTGATCGACCGCAATAATTATCACACCTTTCTGGCACTTCTTTATCAAGTAGCTGCTGCGGAGCTAACTGCCGAAGACATTGCCTACCCCGTGCGCAGCATCTTCTGGAAAACCCCCAACATAGATTTTATTCTGGCGCACGCGCGGGGGATTGATTTTTCCCAATGTGCCATCGGCACCGTCAGCATTGGCGGCGGCCGCTCGGGCGGCGGCGGGCCGTGTTTTCATAAACTGGACGAATTCCTTTTCTTCCGTGTGGCGCTCCGCGACCGCCCA
>CAYVFA010000207.1:0-3102 GCA_964450075.1 uncultured Smithella sp. | reverse complement strand
CTTCAGCCTTCAGCCTAAAGGACTTATGTATTCTGTTAAAGAAATATTTTACACGGTTCAGGGAGAAGGCTACTATAGTGGCCGTCCGGCTGTTTTTTGCCGTTTTTCCGGTTGTAACTTGTGGTCGGGAAAAGAAGAAGATCGCAAGGATGCGATCTGCCCGTTTTGTGACACGGATTTTGTCGGGACGGACGGCACAGGCGGTGGCTTATATGAAACTGCCAGCCTTTTAGCCCAAAAAATATTACAATACTGGCCGCATTCAAAGGAGCGCCCGTTTGTGGTTTGCACCGGTGGCGAACCGTTACTGCAAATCGACGATGCGTTGATTAACGCCTTGCACGAAGAAAAATTTGAAATTGCCGTAGAGACCAACGGCACGATCGTTGCGCTTGCGGGCATCGACTGGATATGTGTCAGTCCCAAGGCTGGTGTATCCTTGGCGCAGGCAAGCGGTCATGAATTAAAATTGGTCTATCCGCAGGCAGGAGTTGATCCTGATCAATATGCAAAATTAAATTTCCGGTATTTTTTTCTGCAGCCGATGGATGGCATCGGTCGGGAAGCCGCCACAAGGCAAACTTTAGCGTATGTTCTGGCGCATCCCGAGTGGCGATTCAGTTTGCAATTGCATAAAATATTAGGTGTTCGATAAGGAATCAAAATGGAAATCTATAAAGTGTTCAAATTTGACGCCGCTCATCATTTGCCCTGCGTTCCCGAAGGCCACAAGTGCGCCAAGGTTCACGGCCATTCTTTCCGCGTGGAAATCCATATCCGGGGCAAGGCCGATCCCCGCACCGGCTGGGTGATGGATTATGCCGACATCACGGCGGCCTTTGAACCCGTCATGGATCAACTGGATCACAAGAATTTAAACAACATCGAAGGTCTGGAAAATCCCACATCGGAGAACTTATGCCGCTGGATCTGGCAGCGTCTCGTACCCTCGCTTCCGCAATTGTGCAAGATCATCGTTCAGGAAAGCCCCGAATCAGGCTGCATCTATGAAGGGGAAGATTGATTATACTGGTATTGAACCGCCAGTGTTTTCCAGGTAATATTCGTAATGGCCGTTGTAGATCCGCATTTCGCCGTGATCAATTTCAAAAACGCGGTTGATGAGGCTGCGCAGGAAGTGGCGGTCATGGCTGACCAGCACGACGGTACCGGTAAAGTTCTGCAGCGCGGCCAGCAGCGTTTCGCGCGATTGAATATCAAGATGGTTGGTCGGCTCATCCAGGATCAACAGGTTGATCGGCTGGACCAGCAGGGTGGCCAGAACCACCCGGCTTTTTTCTCCACCTGATAATTTGTCAATCCGTTTGTAAATGTCATCCCCGTGAAACAGGAAAGCGGCGCATAGATTGCGCAGGGTGCCCAGATGCGCCAGGGGCATGGTATCCTGTATGGTTTCCAGCACGGTTTTTTGCGGCTGTAGAATATCCATAGCATGCTGACTGAAATAGCCGGGGTAAACATTGGCGCCCAGATTCAGACTGCCGGATGAAGGCTGGGCCTGACCGGCCAGCACTTTCAAAAAGGTGGACTTGCCTGCGCCGTTGACCCCCACGACGGCGATTTTATCCTGCCTCCGGATCATGCCGCTGACGCCGCCAAAAACCGATTTTTCGCCTCCGTCGGGACGGGGCCAGACTTTGCCAAGTCCATCGAGCTTGACGACATCGTCGCCGCTGCGCGGAGGTTCGGCAAATTCAAATTTGATGCTGCGCTCGCCGGGCGGGATTTCGATGCGCTCGATTTTATCAATCTTCTTGATGCGCGACTGCACTTGTGAGGCGTGCGAGGCCCGTGCGGCAAAACGGGCGATGAAGTCTTCTTCCTTGGCCAGCATTTCCTGCTGGCGACGGTGGCTTGCAAGAAGCTGCTCACGCCGGATTTCCCGTTCACGCAGATAAAAGTCGTAATTGCCGCTGTAGGTTGTAATGGTGCGGTTGGCGACTTCAACAATGCGAGTGACGACCCGGTTCATAAATTCGCGGTCGTGGCTGGTCATCAAGAGCGCGCCCTTAAAGGATGTGGAGAGCCATTCTTCCAGCCAGATGATCGATTCCACATCCAGATGGTTGGTGGGTTCATCCAGTAAAAGCACATCGGGATTGATGGAAAGAATTTTGGCCAGTGCGATGCGCATTTTCCAGCCGCCGCTGAACGTTTCCACCGGGTGATGATAGTCGTCAGGACCGATGCCCAGGCCGGTCAGGATGGTTTGCGCGCGGCTTTCCAGATCGTAACCGTCGCGGTGTTCGAATTCGGCCTGAATATTTCCATAGCTTTCCAGCAGGCAGGCCATGTCTTCATCGCTTTGCGGCTCGCACATGGCTGCTTCCATTGCCTGAATTTGCGCGCCAAGTTTTACGACATCTTCCGATGCGGACATGACTTCCTCAAGCGCCGAGCGGCCGGACATGGCGCCGACATCCTGGGAAAAATAGCCGCAAACGGTATTGCGGGCTTTGGTGATTTCGCCTTCGTCAAATTCTTCTTCGCCCACGATCAGACGAAAAATGCTGGTTTTACCTGCGCCGTTGGGGCCGACGAGGCCTGTGCGTGAGCCGGGCAGTATCTGAAAACTGGCATTCCGAAACAGGATCTGCGGGCCGTGCTGTTTGGAAATGCCGCTGAAATGAATCATAGCGGGAGCCTCTTTTTTACGTGGCGGATGGGTAGCATATCCACGATAGGGCTGCAAGAAAATTTAAGCGTTTTGCATAACGACAGCACGCCGATGGCCGGTTCTTTCAACCATGATCGGAATGTGCTATGATGAAGCCAAAGGTATAAGGTTTGTTGTCGGAAAGGTGTGAATTCAATGAAATCGTTCTGGTTGTGTTTTGTCCCTCTTTTTGTGGCCTTTAACGCTATTGGCGCATTGCCGGTATTTATCAATTTGACCGAGGACGTTGAAAAGAAAAAAGTCAGAAAAATTATCCTGCAATCGATGGTAACCGCTTTGGCTGTGGCCATTGCCTTTGTTGTTGTGGGTATGGGAATATTCAGTTTTCTAAATATTACGGTTGCCGATTTTATGATCGCGGGCGGCACGCTTCTTTTTATCATTTCCATCCGGGATATTCTTGT
>CAYVFA010000206.1:0-3121 GCA_964450075.1 uncultured Smithella sp. | reverse complement strand
TGCAAACCGTCCTGTCGTCACTGGCCTTCAGCAGGCCAGCAGCTTATGCAGTCATTTTCAGCCTGTCCCTGAACGGACCCTCTGAACGGACCCGACCGGATGCTACTCGGCCTTGGATGACTGACCGCGCCCTCCTGTTTAGGGCTTGATATTAAAACCTAAAACCTGACCCCTTTTTCACCCTCGGGCCGGAGTCGCTCCGCGAGCTGCTGCCGGTGCTCGGCCTGGCCACACCCGATCTCGCCGGCAACATCCTCCGCGTGTCGCTCCCGGCGTATGTCGCCGGACTTCAGTGGCAGGCGTCGATCAACCGCGAGGAGGCCGCGATACGCGACAATCTCGCGAAGGTCTCCGCCGCCGCCACGGCCTATTTTGCGGCCCACGCCGATGCCGACGAAGTAGCTTTTGCGCAGCTGTTGGAAACCGCGCCGGAGCTGGCGCAGCTCGCCCCGGTGGCGGGCGAAGAGTACTCGGCTATCACGGTGCGGCGCGATCGCGACAGCATCGATCTGACCGCGCCCAACGGCGCCAGCGCCATTTACGGCCGCCCGCTGACGGCCGACGAGCGCAAGCGGATCGAGGCGAACCTCGCACTCTACGACGAGGCCGCGGTGCTCCATTTCTCGGCACATCCCGAGGCAACCAGCATGTCTTCCTACGAGGCCACCGAGGCCGGCGGTTCGCTCACCAGCACGCCGGAGTCCGTGATCGGCGAGCAGTACGACGACTTTTCCATCGAGCGCACGGCCACGGAAATCTCGGTGCGCACTCCGGGTGGCAACACGGTGACCTACCAGCGCGTGCCCGGCATTCGCTGGACATTGCTCAAGCGCCGCGTGCAGCAGGCGGCCGCCATTCGCGGGAATCTCGCCACGTTTTATGCCGCGGCGAGCGCGTATCTCGCCGCGCATCCTGACGAGAGCTACGTGAGTGGCTACGAGCTTTTCGGCGAGGAGTGCGAACGCCCCGAGTTGCCTGCCGTGGCGGGCGAGAACTACCGCAGCGTGCGGCTCAACCGGAACAGCGCGGTTGTGTCCATCGAGGCGCCCGGCGTGGGCCCGGTGGTGTACGAGGCCGAGCTGCCCGCGGCCCAGGCCGACGTGATCCAGGCGAATCTCCGGAAACTGGCCAAGGCGGCCGCCAGCTACTTCAAAAAGCACCGGGATGAGAAACTGGTGGTGGCGGGCGAGCTGTTCGCTGCCGGTGTCGAGAAGCCCGTCGCGGTCGCTGGCGAAGATTACGAAACGCTCGTGATCGAAAACGAGGCCGCCTCGCTCATGATCGCGCTGCCTACCGGCCAGAAAATCACGGTGCCGCTGCGCTGATCGGCGGCGGTGATCGGGGGCTGCGAAGTCGCGCAGGTCCCCGATCCGCGTTTCTGAGCAGACTGGAAGTCTGCGCGACAACTGGCCACGACACTCGCACCGTTGGGCGGCCCTTCGACCGTCTTCCCTGCCCCCTCATTTACAGGCGATTGAGGGGATTGTCGTGGCGCGGTTTGGTCCCGCAGCATCGAAAAGCTGCAAACCGTCCTGTCGTCACTGGCCTTCAGCAGGCCAGCAGCTTATGCAGTCATTTTCAGCCTGTCCCTGAACGGACCCTCTGAACGGACCCGACCGGATGCTACTCGGCCTTGGATGACTGACCGCGCCCTCCTGTTTAGGGCTTGATATTAAAACCTAAAACCTGACCCCTTTTTCACCCTCGGGCCGGAGTCGCTCCGCGAGCTGCTGCCGGTGCTCGGCCTGGCCACACCCGATCTCGCCGGCAACATCCTCCGCGTGTCGCTCCCGGCGTATGTCGCCGGACTTCAGTGGCAGGCGTCGATCAACCGCGAGGAGGCCGCGATACGCGACAATCTCGCGAAGGTCTCCGCCGCCGCCACGGCCTATTTTGCGGCCCACGCCGATGCCGACGAAGTAGCTTTTGCGCAGCTGTTGGAAACCGCGCCGGAGCTGGCGCAGCTCGCCCCGGTGGCGGGCGAAGAGTACTCGGCTATCACGGTGCGGCGCGATCGCGACAGCATCGATCTGACCGCGCCCAACGGCGCCAGCGCCATTTACGGCCGCCCGCTGACGGCCGACGAGCGCAAGCGGATCGAGGCGAACCTCGCACTCTACGACGAGGCCGCGGTGCTCCATTTCTCGGCACATCCCGAGGCAACCAGCATGTCTTCCTACGAGGCCACCGAGGCCGGCGGTTCGCTCACCAGCACGCCGGAGTCCGTGATCGGCGAGCAGTACGACGACTTTTCCATCGAGCGCACGGCCACGGAAATCTCGGTGCGCACTCCGGGTGGCAACACGGTGACCTACCAGCGCGTGCCCGGCATTCGCTGGACATTGCTCAAGCGCCGCGTGCAGCAGGCGGCCGCCATTCGCGGGAATCTCGCCACGTTTTATGCCGCGGCGAGCGCGTATCTCGCCGCGCATCCTGACGAGAGCTACGTGAGTGGCTACGAGCTTTTCGGCGAGGAGTGCGAACGCCCCGAGTTGCCTGCCGTGGCGGGCGAGAACTACCGCAGCGTGCGGCTCAACCGGAACAGCGCGGTTGTGTCCATCGAGGCGCCCGGCGTGGGCCCGGTGGTGTACGAGGCCGAGCTGCCCGCGGCCCAGGCCGACGTGATCCAGGCGAATCTCCGGAAACTGGCCAAGGCGGCCGCCAGCTACTTCAAAAAGCACCGGGATGAGAAACTGGTGGTGGCGGGCGAGCTGTTCGCTGCCGGTGTCGAGAAGCCCGTCGCGGTCGCTGGCGAAGATTACGAAACGCTCGTGATCGAAAACGAGGCCGCCTCGCTCATGATCGCGCTGCCTACCGGCCAGAAAATCACGGTGCCGCTGCGCTGATCGGCGGCGGTGATCGGGGGCTGCGAAGTCGCGCAGGTCCCCGATCCGCGTTTCTGAGCAGACTGGAAGTCTGCGCGACAACTGGCCACGACACTCGCACCGTTGGGCGGCCCTTCGACCGTCTTCCCTGCCCCCTCATTTACAGGCGATTGAGGGGATTGTCGTGGCGCGGTTTGGTCCCGCAGCATCGAAAAGCTGCAAACCGTCCTGTCGTCACTGGCCTTCAGCAGGCCAGCAGCTTATGCAGTCATTTTCAGCCTGTCCCTGAACGGACC
>CAYVFA010000205.1:0-3186 GCA_964450075.1 uncultured Smithella sp. | reverse complement strand
CTTCCGTCAAAAGCACAACATCATTGATGGCGTCTTTGAGAATGACATAAGGCAGTTGGAATACGCTTCTTGCGGCAAGTCCGTCGGCAACCGTATGGGCGTCATCAAGCGTCACGATTTCGCCTTTTTTCCATGAATTATAGAATGAGGGCGCGTTTGCCGGCTCAACACCGATGATCTCAATTCCGGGTTTGATGGCACGGGCGGTTTTTAGAATGGACGCACAGCCGGCGCCGCCGCCAATGGGGCAAATGATGACATCGACTTCCGGGAGATCCTCTAGAATTTCCAGCCCCATCGTGGCCAGGCCATTTAAGATTTCCGGTTCGTTGCCCTGCCGCACATAGTAATAACCCGCGCTGTCCACCAGTTCTTCGCAGTAGGACTGGGCATCGTAGAAGTCTTCTCCATGGATAATGACTTCCGCGCCGTAGCTTTCGATGATTCTGTTGATTTCGGGATTGTTGTTTTCCGGTACGACAACCGTACAGGGCACGTGGAACCATTGTCCCGCCCAGGCCATGGCCAGACCGTGGTTGCCCCGGGTCGCGACCAGAATGCCTGTTTCCAGTTCTTCTCTGGACATGTGATGAAAGAAATTAATCGCCCCCCGGATTTTGAATGATCCGGTCGGGTTGTGGTTTTCATGCTTGACGAAGGCCTCACAGCCGATGAGTCTGGAAAGTTCAGAATAGCAGATCAGGTTTGTCCTGTTCAGGTACTTGTAGGTAATGGATCTTGCCATTAAAGTTCTTGTCAGGTTGACCTGCTCGCTCAGTGCTTCGTATTTTTTCTGCATCAATATCCTCCCTGGCTATCACAAGCCGATACTCTTTTATGCCCGCTTTCGCCGGCTGTCAAGACAACTTCATGCCCCCATTTCTATGCTGCCCCGAAGGGGTATTAATCCAAATATTCTGTCACCATCTCCGCATAACGTTCGGCCGCGCCCATATTGGCCAGAACAACCGCCTGACCACGTTCACCGCGCCGCTGTGCATCCTGCGGATCAGCCAGCATCCGTAAAATGCCCTCCGATAATTCCCGGGAGTTATGGATGCGAATCCCCGCACCCGCACCCTCCAAAAGCGCCGCCTCCTGACTGAAGTCTTCCATTGACGGACCGTAAAAAACAACTTTACCCCAGGCTGCCGCCTCCAGAATATTTTGTCCGCCTTTTGGAACCAGTGAGCCGCCGCAATATACAACCGTCGCCAGAGAATAAGCCTTAAAGAGCTCGCCGATCACGTCAACAACGATGACCTTTTCATTCTCACGGGAACGCCCGCTGATCATCTGGGTGGTGGTGATCATATCCTTTAAGTCCGCCTGCCGCAGAAGATGGATTACATCGCCTGCTCGCTCAATATGCCGTGGCACAAGAATTAATCCCAATTCCGGATAAGTTGCAAGCAGTTCCCGATAGACCTGAATAATAACGTCTTCTTCGCCCGGGTGCGTACTTCCTGCTACCAGAAACTTTTCATCCTGGCGCACATTATAGCGGCGGACAATATCATCTTGCAAATCCTGTGACACCATCGCCGCCAGTGCGTCATATTTGGCATTGCCCATGACCCTGATCTTTCCGGCAGCCATTCCAATGTCGGCAATTCTGGTCGCATCGATATCGGAAATCATTCCGGCGGCGGCGATATTTTTCAGGATTCCCCGCCAGAAAAAGCCCGTCCCGCGGTATTTGGAAAAAGAGCGGGGCGAAATCCGGCCGTTCACCATCAGCGATGAAACACCCCGCTTACTTGCGGCAGAAAGAAAATTGGGCCAGAGCTCCGTCTCAACCAGAACAAAGACATCAGGGCGAACAAGATCGAGCATCTTATTGACGGCAAAAGGAATGTCCAGCGGGAAATAAATAAAAGCATCCGCACCCTGCACCAGTCTTTCAGCCATCCCCTGTCCGGTTTCCGTGGAAGTCGAAAAAATGATCCGTGCCCCAGGCCGCTTCATTTTTAAAGAGGCGACAATCGGAGCTGCCGCTGTCACTTCACCCACCGACACAGCGTGAAACCAAATCCGCTTGCCTTCGTTATTCAGGCCGGACAGAATTTTATCTTGTCTGCCGCCCAGTTTTTGAATAAAACTTTTTCGGTATTTGCCGGTCATCAGCATTTTCAATAAAAAATATAGTAGCACAGGAACCGCGGCCATCATCAGAAGTATGTTGTAAAGAAATCTCATGGGCGCATATTCAATTTTTTCAACGCCTGTGTCAAGGGGAAAGGCATATAGGCTGAAGGCTGAAGGCTGAAGGAAGAGATACCATATTATTTACTGCAAACTGTCTTTTAGTTCTACTGCTCTGTTTGGATAATTGAAAAATTATATTACGCTTTTCCTTCAGTCTTCAGCCTTCAGCCTCAGAAAAGAACATCTTTCGATCTTCTTTAGATTGACAGTGGCAAATCATTAGTATAATTGGTTACCTGAATAAAGGAGATTTGTTATGAAATTGATTGCCCCCTCGATTCTTTCGGCTGATGGCGGAAGGCTTGGCGAAGAAATTATCGCGGTAGAAAAAGCCGGTGCGGACTGGATTCACGTGGACGTTATGGATGGACACTTTGTCCCCAATATTACGATGGGCCCTGCCATCATCACTGCCTTGCGCAAATCCACAAAGTTGCCATTTGATGTGCATCTGATGATCAACCATCCGGACAGCTATATTGAATCTTTCGCTGCCGCAGGCGCCGATTATATTACCGTGCACGTAGAAACAGCCGGTCATCTTCATCGCACGGTTGAACTCATTAAAAAGGCGGGAAAAAAGGCAGGGGTTTCTCTGAATCCGGCCACGCCGCTCAATCAAATCGAGGAGATCCTTCCCGATATCGACTTACTCCTGATTATGTCGGTCAACCCCGGATTCGGCGGGCAGCAATTCATCAAGAGCTCGCTGTCCAAAATCAGGAGAGCCAGTGAAATGATCGCGAAACTGCCGCAAAAGCCGATACTGGAAGTAGATGGCGGCGTCAACCTTTCTAATATTTCATCAATCGCCCAGGCGGGAGCGGATGTGCTGGTCGCGGGAGCTGCGGTTTTCGGCACGTCTGATTACGCGCAAACCATTACCGCCCTGAAAGCCGAGGCAGGTAAAGTCTAATTCCGAGACGTTTGCATAACTACAAAAAACCAAGAATTTTGTCATTCCCGCGAATACCCTAA
>CAYVFA010000204.1:0-3187 GCA_964450075.1 uncultured Smithella sp. | reverse complement strand
TCGAGTCTGTTGTTTCTTGGTGCAATGATGCCGTCAGCTGGTTTCTGCCAGGCTGAAGGCGCGGGAGCTGGTGCTGCTGGTGCAGGTGCTGGGGCTGGTTCAGGCGCGGCAGGTGCAGGCGCGGCAGGTGCAGGTGCAGCAGGTGCAGGCGCAGGCGCAGGTGCAGCAGGCGCGGCGGCAGGCGCGGCAGGTGCAGGCGCGGCAGGCGCGGCGGCAGGCGCGGCAACGATTGCCGGTATTGGCGTCGGAACGGTGGCGGCAGGTGTGGCAGCGGCAGCGGCTGTTGCAGCCGGAGTTGCCGTGGCTGGCAGCAGCAACAGCAATACGACAACAGCTCACCATTAATCATTTCTGTTATTTGAAATTGATGAACCAGGCGAAAACGGACCGGGAAACCGGTCTTTGTTTTCGCCTTTTTTAGGATCAAGTCCAAAAACACTTTTTGTTTTTATAATAGAGGGATGATTCCATGAAACGTATCTTGTCATTGATCCTTATATTCCCCGTTCTACTGCTTTTATACCAAAGCGTATCCGCAGGAAATAACGACGACCCCCATCAGCAGGGGGAAATACTTACCGCGGCTGAAAATCTTTTTATTTTCATGAAAAACAAAAATTACGCGGCAACCTGGTTGGCTCTTTCCACCAAATCCCAAGCCGCGATTGTGAAGGACGTCCTTAAAGAAAACAAGAAAGCCGGTTTCGAAAGCAACAAAGAAGACGTCCTCAATGATTTCATGACCGGTGGAAAAATGGCAAAAGCTTATTGGGATAATTTCCTGTTTGTGTTTAATCCGGATATTGTTTTGCAGGAATGTAAATGGGAAATGGGGAAAATAAAACAGGATGAAGCGGAAATTATTCTTCAATACAAGAAATCCGAAAAACCCGCCATTCTCAAAATGTACAAAGAAAATAACCAGTGGAAACTCGGTCTGGATGAAAGCTTTGGCGCCCGCAGGATGAATCCATTTTAATTTCTCGGGAGTGTGACATCACGCTTTACTCATTGCTGGAATGTTCGGCAGCTCTAAACCGTTTTTCGCAATATTTCACCCGAAAAACCTTTCATAGTCATCATGACTGCCAATCCAGAACCACGTCACGGTATTATTTTCCATGATGCCAACGGCCCGGTATCCGAGCGTCACCCGGACAGACCATATATTCTCCGGTTTGTTGATGCATTTAAAACGCAACGATGGGTGAAAAGGGTCTTCGGACCAAAGATAGTATGACTTCTTTGCCCTTGCCCTAATATCCTGCGTCAGTTTGCTGTAATGTACCCAGAAAGACGGGAGAGTGGCTGATTTCATAGCTTTTCGAGATCCAACGGGCTACTCTGCCCCCCGGCAATCTGCTGGCGGGCTAGCTGTGCCATTGCGACAAGCTTATCCTGGGTTCGTGAAAACGATGTATTCCATTTGGCTTCATCCCGGACATCTTCGATATAGTCGCGCATATGCTCGAC
Source organism: uncultured Smithella sp. (assembly GCA_964450075.1). Classification (GTDB taxonomy): domain Bacteria; phylum Desulfobacterota; class Syntrophia; order Syntrophales; family Smithellaceae; genus UBA8904. The sequence continues at coordinate 1,714 of CAYVFA010000204.1, read as the reverse complement.
AACATTTTCCTGAAGCTGCTCCGGCACAGCCTCAAGCATCTTAATCATGGTTTCTGCCACAGATGTATTCATGGCTTATAACTCCTGTTTATCCTTACTCTACCTTTCATTCTGCAACGCTTTGTTTGTATTCTTATAAACTATTTCAGTTGATTAAGCAATATGACAGCACAAGACAACGCCAGATAAAAATGGATACGGGAAATAAACAAAAGGACCAGTTTTCCGTCATTTAAGCAGCAGAAAATACAATTCGCCTTTTTCTTTCAGGGAGCCTGCGGTGGCTTGCGCACGGGGGCCGAAGCCGCAGAACAGATCAACGCGCCCCGGACCTTTGATGGCCGATCCTTTGTCCTGATTTAAAACAAAGCGTGAGAAATCGACGCGCGACGTCACGTTATAATGGTCGTCCAGAACCGGTTTGCGCAAGCGGATAAACGTCAGCGCACCCTGTGGAAAGTAAGCCGGATCGGTGGCAATGGACCGGTCAGGCGTCACCGGCTGACCCAGAGCGCCGACCGGTTCGCGGTCCACAAAACGGAAGAAAATGTAGCGTTCATTATAAGAAAGAATTTCAAAGATTTCCTCCTCGCTTTTGCCTTTGAGCCAGGTTTTGAACCCCCGGTAAGAAGTACCGCTTTTATCGATCTTGCTTTGGTCCAGCATGTTTTGCGTCACGGAGCGAAACGGTCGGCCGTTGTTCTGAGCGTAACTGACCGTTAACATTTTTCCGTCTTCCAGCCTGATTTTTCCCGATCCCTGAGTGTGCAGAGAATTCAGTTCAACGGGATCAGAGACCCAGATCAGTTCAAGCCCCCTGCCCCGCAGCACGCCATCGACGTCGATCTGGCGCCGCGTGTAATAAGGAACGGTCCGGCCGTTTTCCTTCCGGCCGATCTTTGTATTGTTTTTGGAGATTTTTTCCATCACGATGTCCGGCGGTGGCCGGTACAGCGGATATTTATATTTGTCCGTCCGGACAGGAGAGCCTTCCAGAAGAGGTTCATAATAGCCGGTGAATAAAACCGACCCGTCGCCATTCTCTCCCGCCGCGCGCAGCACCAGGAACGTGTCGGCAATCCGTTTCTTTTTTTCTTCCATGCCGTCGCTGGATTGAATAATTTCGCGGAAAGCAATGAGTGTTTCTTTCATTTCCATGGCGCTGACCTGCCGGTCGGCAACCCGGAAGGTCTGATTTCGTCCGGCGCCGTCGTAATAGTTCAAGCTGCGGTCGATGGCCAAAAGCAGCGACGTGGTATCCAAATCATCATCAAAGCTCAATTGCCCCGCAGACACTTCCGCAAGCGCGCTTTCCGGTGTTGTTACGGTTTTAACCGTGGCTTTTGGCGCACAACCGGATAAAGCCATCATGACAAAAAGTGTCAAGAGGAAAAAATGCGGCAGGTATTTCATAGTTCGATAATCATCGCGACTTCGTCGCAGTAATCGGGATATTTGGAACAGCGGAAGCAATCCGACCAGATTTTTTCCGGCAGTGTGGAACGATCCACTTCCTTGAAATTAAGTTTGGCGAAAAATTCTTTCTTGTAAGTTAAAGAAAAGATCCGAAACAGCTCCAGCGTAATGGCCTCCGAAATACAAAACTCAACCAGCTTTCTGCCGATCCCTTTTTTGCGGAAGGCGTCATCCACGTAAAGAGAACGGATTTCCGCCAGGTTTTCCCAGATGATATTCATGGCGCAGATGCCGACGA
>CAYVFA010000203.1:0-3263 GCA_964450075.1 uncultured Smithella sp. | reverse complement strand
CGGATGAAAATCAAACGTCATCGTCCGAACCGCTCTCTGATTCGCGCAAAAACTTCATTACCTGGAACGGGGTTGACTCGTCCGGACCGGAGCTCGGCAAGCCGACGCTTGGCAACTACTGCCCACTCCTTATCAATGTCCGGGTCTGGCATATTCAAGGTGCGAAGGAGAGAGTCAACCACTATGATGCGCTCTTCTACAGGGAGCGAGGTGGCCTCTTGAATGATTTCCTCTGTGTTGGGCATAAAATACCTCCATAATTTCAATACGAGCATACCACGGGATTTTATATTCTGCAATTATCAAAGGTAATGGGGGGTAATAAGTTATTGATTATCATCCGAAATGTTGGATGTCTGCAAAAAATCCGACCGATCACTTTCAGCAAGACTGCCAGAACTGGATGAACCAGTAAAAATTTAATAATAAAACGTGAAGCAGGCCATTGGCGAGTTGTTAGACACAAAGTGTTCGGATTAAGACATTCGTGGTAAAGGCACCGCCGACCTTCTGATGAAGGGCGGCGGTGCTTGGTTTCCGGTCAGACCGCTTTAATCGGCACTTTTGTTCCTTTGGCTTTTGCTGTTTGGCTTTTGGGAATCGTGATGTTCAAAACACCGTTTTTAAAGCCGGCTGCCGCTTTATTGGCATCCGTCTCCGCCGAGAGCGGAATGACACGATTAAAAGATCCATAGGATCGTTCCATGTAATAATAATTTTTCCCTTTGTCTTCTTTTTCCTCCTTCTTTTCGCCCTTGATCGTCACCGCATCGCCGGTGACGGTGACCTCAATGTCCTTTTCCTCCACACCGGGCAGCTCCGCGCGAATGGTAAACTCTTTATCGCTTTCTTTGACGTCAATGGATGGCATAAATGCACCTAATGCCCCAGACGCAAGTCCGCGCGGTGCGACATCGAATCCGGTGAAGAAATCATCAAACAAACTATTCATCTGGCGCTGCAAAGAATAGAAGGGATGATCGTCATCTCTTCCCGCAGGTCTTTGCACTGCCGGCAACAGATTTTTAATTTTCATCATCATATCCTCCTTTCTCGTTTCTCCTATCTCGTCGTTCGTTGTTCGTATCTCGCTTGCCACCCGCAGGGTGGTTGAGCCTTGAACCTTGAACCGCCTGCCACCTTTAGGTGGTGAACCCTGAACCTCTTACCTTTCTTCTTACGCCGCTTTGATGGCGATTTTTTTCGGTTTGACTTTCTCCGCTTTCGGAAGTTCCAGCCTCAAAACGCCGTTCTTGACGGTGGCGACAATTTTATCGTGGTCTATTTCTTCCGACAGCGTAAACACCCTTTCATAATCTCCGATTTCATATTCCGAATACATCATTGTTGCATCCTTGATCCGGCCGTTTTCAACCCGTCCGGTAATGGTCAAAACATTCTTTTCCAGTTCAATATCAACCGTTTTTTCATCAACCCCCGGCATGTCGGCTAACACAAAGAGGGAATCTTTGTTTTCATAAATGTCCACGCGCGGCACAAAAGTCTTAACATTGCGGATACGTTCCGTGGCCGACACGTTTTCTGTTTTTTGCATGTCTTTTTCCACCATGGAATCCTACCTCCTTTCCGTCTATTGAATCTTAATTTTCTTCGGTAAATCTTCTTTAATTCGGGGTAACGTCACCATTAATATCCCTTTATCATACCTGGCCTCCACCGCTTGCGCGTTCACCTGAAACGGGAGTTGAATGTTACGTTTAAATTTCCCGATGCCTCTTTCCTGGCGAATATAAATATCGCCCTGCGTCAGGGTTTCCTGCAAAGCCTCTCCTGACAGCGTTAAGGTGTCTCCGAGAACCGAAATATCCATTTTTTCAGGATCGATTCCGGGCAGTTCCGCTGTAACGACCGCATTTCCGTCTTTTTCCCAGATGTTGACTGCGGGATAATCCTGCGGCGACTTTTGTCCGACATTGGAAAAAAGCCGGTTCATTTCCCGCTGCAGCTGCAGCATTTCCGGCATGGTGTCGGAAAATCTTCTGAGTCTCCATAAACTTGGGTTGAACATAAACTTTCCTCCTTTCAAAAAATTTTTTTCTAAGCACCTGCTCTTATTATATATTTGCCTGTTTCGATCTCAATATATGAATGAAAATTATCTTGTCAAGAGGACGATCGCCATGCCCACATCCCTCGCTTGCAACCAATGACGATCAAAGGGAAAAGGGGGAGAAAAAACAGACTGCTGCCCTTGACACACCATGCCCCCGTTCTTATATTAGGCGCGCTTTAAGCAGTGGTTTTTAAAAGGAACTAAGGTGAAATCATTATGAAAGATCACGTTGTCAAATTATTTAAAGAAAGCTGCCGGGTCAAGGAGGCTTTTGTCAATGACCATCTTGGCAAGCTCGTTACGGTCATTGAGGTTGTGACGGCGGCTCTTAAAGCTGGAAATAAAATCATGATTTTTGGTAATGGCGGATCCGCCGCAGATGCACAGCATCTCGCCGCAGAATTTATCAACCGCTTCATCATTGAAAGGCCGCCGCTACCTGCGATTGCATTGACAACCGATACATCCGTTATTACCTCTATAGGTAACGATTACGATTTTTCGGAAATATTCGCCAAGCAAATCCGGGCATTGGGTCAGGAAGGCGATGTCGCTTGGGGGATCAGCACCAGCGGCAATTCATCCAATGTGCTCAAAGGCCTGGAACAGGCTAAAAAGATGGGGCTTATCACACTGGCTTTGACCGGTAAAGATGGCGGCCCGATTGCCCAAATCGCTGATTATTCGTTGAATGTGGCATCGAACAGCACCGCCCGTATTCAGGAAACACACATGACGATCGGTCATGCGATTTGCGAGTTAGTGGATATTAAATTGTTCCAGAAACCGGATTTAAAATAAAAATGCGGCAGGAGTGGCTGTGAAAACGAAAAAAGATCATTTAGACAAAAAAATAAAGGCGGAAGCTTCTGATGCGGTCGAGAGTGCAGAGGAAACAGTGGTTCCGGAGCATGATGAATTAAGTGAATTAAAGGAAGCGCTCGCAACAAAGGAAAAAGAGTCGAAAGATCATTACGAACGCTATTTGCGTGCCGTAGCTGACCTGGATAACTACAAGAAACGGGTTACCAGGGAGAAGGCTGATATTATTAAGTACGGAAAAGAGGATCTGGTGAAGGATGTTTTACCTTTCCTGGATAGTCTGGATCGAGCGCTTGAGCATAAGGACAGCAACGATGCGCAGGCTTTTAAGGACGGGATAGCGTTGATTCAGGATCAGCTTTTATGC
>CAYVFA010000202.1:0-3279 GCA_964450075.1 uncultured Smithella sp. | reverse complement strand
AAGTTCTAAATTTTAAATATGCCCCGATCATATACGATCAGCTTTTTTCCATCCGTCAAATGCGCCGTAACGGTTTTGGGTTCGGTATTCACCAGATCCCAGTGAAGCGCCGAATCGTTGAACCCCAGTTTTTTCTTGAGAGCAGGCGTCAACTTTGCCGGGTCGCCGCTGTAGGTATCGCTGTAAGATGAACCGAGCGCCACATGGCAATTGCCTTCTTTCCCGCCGAAGTTTTCATCAAAGAGCGTTTCCGCCATAAAACGGTCGATCCTTGAAAACCGCTTGTCAGTGAGCGAAAATTCTCCCAGCTGACACGCGCCCCGGTCCATGGCCAGTTGCTTTTTGATAAACGCTTCACCTTGTTTGGCTTCAATCTTGACGGCTTTGCCTTTGGCAAAAGTGATGCGGACATCCTCGACATAGTTGCCGCTTCGGAAGGAGGGCAGGTTGGCGAAATAAACGCCTTCCGTCCCGCGCCAGTCGGGTGAAATAAAAATTTCAAAACTGGGCACGTTATGGCCGGAAACGCCCGCCCATTTGCGCTGATCACCGGGCGTAATCCGCAAATCCATGTGGGCCGATTCCAGGTGAAAATATTTAACCGGAAGCGCACTCAGTCTCTTTTTGATGGCTGTGACATTTTTGTGAATCTTCTGCCATTCGGCAACGGGATTGTCGCAGTCGAGGTAGCAGCCTTTGACAACTTGGGCTGTGTATTGCTTGAGCGACATTTTTGCCTGGCGCGCCAGTTCATCCGTGGGAACCATGCAGAGTGTCCAGCTGTATTGCCCCAGCTCTTCTCGTTTATTGAGAATGTCTTTGATCGGTTTGCGGGCGACGGTGGCCTTGCCGATTTTGGCCGGATCGATATCTTTGAGGTGCGTCAGTGACTGAGGCGCCATGAGAACGATGCGGCCATGGATGTTTTTGAAGAGTTCCTTGTCGCCGGGGGCAATAAAGGTCAACTGCCGGGGATCGGCTTTCGTGTAAAAACTCTTTTCCATACCAAACGTGGAGATCAGGCGCTGAACCGGATGAATGCCCATATCTAAAAGACGCCCATACAAAATTTCGGCAAGCCTGAGCGCCGGCAGTTCGTATTGGATGAGAACGATTTCATTTTTTTTTAAAGAAACTTTCTTGGCTGTAGCAAGTCCCCACAGAAGCACGTCGGCATATTTTTTAAGATTGTCTTCGGTAAGCATCTTTTGGGTTTCCTTTCGGTTGTGAAAATACATTTTCAGACGCTCGTTTCTGTTATTCCATCACGCATTTTGTAATATTCCAGAACGGCTGCGATGGATCGCGCAGCGCGTTCGGGGTCTTGATAAATGGGCACACCTCGGTCGAGTAGGCTTCTGACCATTGATTCCTGCAGGCTCCGGTAGGTGAAGCCGACAATCAGTTTTTCAGGGTGGCGCTTCGTCAGACTGAAAAAAGCATCTGTATGCGCCATGGTCAATTTACCGCTCTCGATCGGGATGGACTCTGCGGGGATTCCCATTTCTTTCATAATCCGTTCGATGAACATGGCGGGCGCCAGAAAATAAGCCAGCAGGATATCCGCGTTTTTTTCCTGCAGCAGAACATCGGGAATATTGAAAAAGTTATGTTCTGCGTTCAGACTGTACGTTAAATCAAGCGGGTTGGCTGTGCTGGCTGTTTTAGGAATCATCGGCTGAAGTTTTTCCACAGTTGCAGGCGAAAGCGGTGGCAGGGTAAGGCCTGCCCGGCCGCAGGCATCGGCAGCTGTAGCGCCGGGACCCCCGGAGTGTGTCTGAATGATCACCCGGTTTCCTTTTGGCCGGGGAAGTGTTCCCAGAGCAAGGGCGTAATCAAAGAGCTCCGCAATCGATTGCGCCCGGAGGATGCCGCATTGTCTGAACACGCCATCATAGATCTCGTTGGGTCCCGACAGAGAGCCGGTATGAGAAAGACCCGCACGCTTGCCGGCCTCCGACCCGCCCGCGTAAAGAGCCACGATGGGTTTATGCCGCGTGATGGCCCTCGCCGTTTCGATAAATTTTCTGCCCCGGCTGATGCCTTCAATATAAAGCGTGATGACCTTGGTGCGGGGGCAGGCGCCCAGATATTCCAGACAATCGACAATATCGATATTGGCTTCGTTTCCCACGCTCATCGCCGCGCTGAAGCCCATGCCGTGGCGATGCAGGTAATCAAACATCTGGGTGATAAAGCTTCCGCTCTGGGAGGCAAGTCCCACAAAACCGGGAGGACCTTCCGCTGTCATTGTTGTCGGATTGAGCTTGATGTAAGGGTTGGCAACACCCAGACAATTCGGCCCGAGAAAACGGATGCCGTATTTCAGGGCAATGGCCTCCAGCTTTTTTTGCAGGGCGACGCCATCGGGCCCCGTTTCGCGAAAGCCTCCGGAAACGATGATGGCATGTTTAACGCCTTTTTGGCCGCACGCTTCCAGGGTTTGACAGACAATGTCCGTCGGCAGGACGATAATCACCAGATCCGGAACTTCCGGCAGATCCATAATGCTGGCATAGGCTTTAAGTCCGCGTACTTCTTTTTCCTGCAGATGAACGGGGTAGAGCCTGCCTTCGTAACCCAGGGCCTGAACGGACGAAAGCATCATGGAACCCATGCGCATGAAATTATTGGATGCGCCGAAAAAAGCGATGCTCTTTGGATTGACAATTGCATACAGAGGACTTTCATAAATGGAGTCGATCATAATTTGCTTTCCCTAAAATGGTTTGATGGTCAGATAATTAGTATTCACTCCGTCAAAAAAATACAATGCTCCTCCTGTGCGACAATCAGGATGAACATCTTTGCTGTAATCGTTAACAGATAATGGCTGATTAATCAACCATCTCGCATTTTCAATATTAAATGTTGACAGATGGTGGTTTCTTAAAATATGAATCCGTATCGTAAATTTCAAATCGAGGAGCTGACCATGATCGATCCCCAATCTTTAATTCAGAACGCGAAAGCCTGCGGACGGAAAGCCTTGAATGAATATGAATCCAAACAATTTCTGGCCGCCTTCGGTGTACCCGTTTGCCGCGAGGTACTGGCTTCTTCTGCTGACGTTGCGGCTGCTGCGGCTGCCGGGATGGGATTTCCCGTTGTCCTCAAGGCGTCGGGTGAAAAAATGATGCATAAAACAGAAGCGGGCGGTGTGGTGCTGAATGTGAAGAACCAGCAGGAGATTCTATCCGAAGGCATGAGGTTGCTGTCGATTCCGGGATGCGAGTCTCTGTCCGTGCAGGAGATGGTTGTGGGCGCCCGGGAACTGGT
>CAYVFA010000201.1:0-3315 GCA_964450075.1 uncultured Smithella sp. | reverse complement strand
AGGATCTGGGCGTCACCAATGCCGAGAAATTGCTGATATATACGAACAACACCGAGGTCGCCGGCCTAAGCGGCAACTTTTCGGGCCTGGCAAGCCGCGGCACGGGCGTAGCCCTGGCTGCAGGCGTCGAGAACAGTCGGTTGAGCAAGCCCGCCGAAGTGAACCGTTCGCGCGGACTCACCGCGATGGATAGTACCCGTAATTATTTCTCCACGGAGATTCCCTGGGACGGGTACAACGTTAGCCGCGTCGATATTTCCCGTGGTCCCAATTCCTTCTTGTTCGGCGTTGGAAGCCCGTCGGGTATATCCAATGCGTCCACGAACGAGGCCATGTTCACCGACAAGGGGAACGTTGAAGTGCACTACGGCTCCTATGGATCCACACGCGAGTCGCTCGATATCAATCATGTACTTCTCCCGAACCAACTCGCGATCCGCCTCGACTTGGTGAACGACGATAAGCACTACCGCCAGGATCCGGCATTCAGCCACTCCAAGCGGGCCTACGGTGCATTACGTTTTGACCCGAAGTTCCTGAAGACCGACTCGGCCTACACGAAGATCCAGGCCAACTTCGAGCATGGAGACGTGAGGTCCAACAATCCTCGTACGCTGCCTCCGGTCGATTACGTCACCGGCTACCTGAATGATTCGGCAGCGAGCACCATCGGCTATGATCCGTGGCAGTATACCATGGACACCAGCATCGGCCTTGACCCGCGGAGCAGCCTGTGGGCGGCTTCCGGCTCCGTCGGAAATCAATACCAGTGGGGTAATGGTCCCCAAGTCTATTGGGATGCGCAGACGGGCGCCCTGCTTTTCGCCGGTGCGGCGAGCTCCACCTCCCCCACGGGCTCCGGTTTTGGTGCCACGGAGAACACCTACAACGTCCATACCCAAGGCTACTCGGGTTACGCCAGGGCGGCGAATTACCTCTGGCGTCAATCGCACGCCAATAACGAGGATGATGCGCCGTTCAAAGGAGCCTACCGGGGCACCGTCAAATACTATGACGAAACGTTGGCTGACTCGAGCGTCTTCGATTTCTACAACAATCTCATCGACGGCGACAACAAGCGTGAGTGGCAGCACTGGAATGCCTATAACGTAAACCTTGTACAGAGCCTGTTTGATGAACGTCTCGTGATGCAGGCGGTCGTGGGCCGCGAGGAATACCGCCGGGGTGACGAAGGTCTGCTGAGCGCCCGCGCGCCGACGATCATGCTGGATCTCAACAGCTATAAGCTCAACGCGGACCCGAGTTGGCTGCCCGGAGCCGAAACGAATCCGAACGTTGGTCGACCCCTCGTGTTTGGAGATCAGGGCAGCCGCAACACCACGGACATCACCCGCGATAACTATCAGGTGACGACGGTTTACAACCTGAACTTCGAGAGGGACTTCTCTACGAAGAGCCTCTGGGCTAAGATTCTGGGGCGCCACGAGCTCACCGGTCTCTGGTCCCGCAATGAAAGGTACGAGGATAGCCGAAACTACAGGTTGAACGGCATCGACTATAGCTACAATACTCTGACCGGAACCAAGACCAACGCGCGGGAGGTGGACACCAATTACAACTGGCTCGCGTACCTCGGGTCCTCCATGCTGGGTTCCAGTGGCCAACGTACCGGCTTGAGCAGCTTGGAAGAGCGTCTTGTTCTGCCGAGCAGCAATAGCTATTCGTACTACTCGAAGACGTGGACGGCCGGCTCCTCGGTCGATCCGACCGCTCCCTGGTCCTATACCGGGAAGGATGGCTCGCTCGTCACCCAAATCCAGGCCGACAATCCTGCCAACTACCAAGGCTATACCGGGGTCGATATTCCGACGATTTACCAAGGCAGTGATGTTTTGGCCACCGGTGGCTCTAAGAGTTATCAGAAGATCACTTCTCTGGCTCTCCTCTATCAGGGGCATTTGTGGGAAGATACCATCGTCCCAAGCTTTGGGTACCGCAGGGACAAGACGTTCCAGCGTGGTATGGTGCCCACCGAGAAGAACGGTTATGTCGATCCGACCACCGGTATCGTAAGCTACGATTTCGACATCAACGATGACCCGGGCGTCGAGGCAACCACGATTTCCAGGAGCTATGGTGTCGCGGTTCATCTTCCGAAGGGGATCAAGAAACACCTGCCGGAGGGCACCGATCTGACGTTCTATTACTTCCATGGTGCGAACGAGACTCCCAAAGTGCGCTATGGTCTGGACGGCTCGCAGCTTCCCAACGAAACCGGCGAGACGGACGACTATTCGATCCAGTTTGACGGGTTTAAAGGTCGTCTGACCGCGCGTCTTACGTACTTCAAGACCTTGAACAAGAACGCCTTCGCCTCAGTCGGGCAGCCACTCGGCACCTACATGGTCAAGTCGCTTCCCGAGTGGACGCTGCTGCAACACGCCTACAGCATGGTGCACCAGTCTCTTCCCAAAGATGCGAACGGATATTTCATTACCCCGTCCGACAACTGGGAGTCGTGGACAAAAGAAAGCTGGGCAAATTGGCCCTATGGCTGGATGACGGATCATCCGACCGAGGCAGCGGCTGTTAATCAGGCGATGATGACCACCTTCGTCGACGCATTCCCTCAGGCCTATTGGGATGCTTACGGCTACAATATCGATGTTGCAGCGGTCAAAGCGGGTGACTGGGCTCATGTGGTCAAGGGCACCGACTACCCGTACTTCCCACCACAAACCGGTGGCAGTGAGATGATCCACGGGCAGTATCCCACCATCGATCAGAATCTTGAGTCGAAGGGATTCGAATTGGACGTGACGTTCCGACCATTTAGCAACTGGGACATCACGTTCAATGCGTCGAAGGTCGACGCCACCCAGACCGGATACGGAGAAGCCGCCTCCAAGCACCTGCAGATGATGGCAGATGTGTTCCTTGGAAGCCCGATTCAGTATGCGGGTATCTGGGGTGGCTATGAAGGGGCGAAAAACAGCTTCCTCTCGGACATCTGGGCCCCGTACCTCACCCAGATCGCCCTGATCGGCAGCGAGCAGCCCGAGCTTCGGAAATACCGGTTCAACTTGATCTCGAACTACCGGTTTAAGAGCGGGTGGATGAAGGGCATTAACGTGGGTGGTGCGTTCCGCTGGCAAGGCAAGGCCGTGAACGGCTATCGCATCCACGAAACGGAGATCTACGGCGAGACGGCTTGGATCGCCGATGTCAACCAGCCGATCTACGGTCCATCCGACGAGCACTTCGACCTTTGGGTGGGCTACGAGCGCCCGCTTAACTCGAAGATCGACTGGCGCGTCCAACTCAACCTGCGCAACGTCGGCGAGAATGTCGGCC
>CAYVFA010000200.1:0-3321 GCA_964450075.1 uncultured Smithella sp. | reverse complement strand
ACAGTCCAACTGTACCGGCTCTGGCAGAGTCGTTCGGACGCGGCGCAATGACCAATCATTGGGTCGATTTTAAAAACAGTGACGTGATTTTGATTATGGGAAGCAATCCGGCTTCCAACCATCCTGTTTCCTTTAAATGGATTCAGGAAGCGGTCGATAAACGCGGTGCAAAAATCATCTGCGTTGATCCCCGTTTTACACAATCAGCGGCAAAATCTCATCTTTACGCACCCCTTCGTTCAGGAACGGATATCGCTTTTCTGGGCGGGATGATTAAATACATTCTCGACAATAATCTGTATTTTGAAGAGTATGTCAAACACTACACCAATGCCAGTTTCCTGGTTAATCCGGAATTTAAAATGCCCGGTCAGAACAAGGGTGTGTTTTCCGGTTTAACGGATGGCAAATATGACAAGGGGACCTGGTCTTATCAAACCGGCGGTGATGGCGTTATCTTGAAAGACAAGAGTCTGAAAAATCCCGACTGCGTCTTCCAGCTTTTGAAGAAACATTATTCGCGCTACACACCGGAGCTCGTTTCGAAAATAACCGGAACGCCGCAAGACAAGCTGCTTGAAGTTTATAAGCTTTATGCATCAACCGGAAAGCCCGATCGCGCAGGTGTTGAGCTTTACGCGATGGGCTGGACGCAGCACACCGTCGGCGTGCAGAATATCCGCACGATGTGCATCATTCAGTTGCTTCTGGGCAACATGGGCATCGCGGGTGGTGGCGTCGCGGCTATGAGAGGCGAGGGTAATGTGCAGGGGTCCACCGACCACGGCCTTTTGTTCCATATCTGGCCCGGTTATCTCAGCACACCGGCGGCATCCTGGCCGACGCTTAAAGTGTATAATGAAAAGAATACACCGACAACCAAGGAAAAAGACAGTCTCAACTGGTGGAAGAACAAACCCAAATATGTGGCCAGTTTCCTGCGGTCCATGTACGGGACAAATCTGACGCTCGATGATACTTATGCGATGATGCCCAAGGTTGATGATGGCGTCAATTATTCCTGGCTGACGATTTTTGATCAGATGTACAAGGGAAAATTCACGGGCTTCTTCGCGTGGGGCATGAACCCCGCATGCAGTGGCGCTCACTCCAACAAAGTCCGTCAGGCTTTGACCAAGGTTGATTGGATGGTCAATGTCAACCTGTTTGATAACGAAACAGGTTCTTTCTGGCGCGGTCCCGGCATGGATCCGACCAAGATCAAGACAGAAGTTTTCATGCTGCCCTGTGCTGCGTCCATCGAAAAAGAAGGCAGTATTGCCAACAGCGGTCGCTTAATGCAGTGGCGCTACAAAGCGGTTAGCCCGGTAGGGGAATCGCTTCCGGATGGTGATATCATGAGCGAGATCCTGTTTAAAGTTCAGGATCTTTATGAGAAAAAGGGCGGTCCACACAAAGAAGCCATCACGCAATTAACCTGGCCCTACGGCAAAATGGCTGGCAAACATTATCATTATGACCCCCGCAAGGTTGCAGCCGAAATCAACGGTTTCTTCCTTGAGGATAAAAAAATCGAGAACCCGACCAAGAAGGGTGAGTTCAAGGAATTTAAAAAAGGCGATCCCGTTCCGACCTTCGCCTGGCTGCAGGATGACGGTTCCACGTCATCAGGTTGCTGGGTTTATTGCGGCTCTGTCGGCGAAAAAGGTAATCTGGCCATGCGCCGCGGTCAGGCCGATCCGACAGGATTGGGTCTTTACCCGGAATGGTGCTGGTCGTGGCCGGTCAACCGCCGCATCATTTACAATGGTGCTTCCGTTGACTTAAACGGAAAGCCCTGGGATCCCAAACGCGCTGTTATTGCGTGGAATGGCGAGAAATGGACGGGCGATGTTCCGGATGGCGTAGGCGATCCCGGCAAGGGCCGGCCTCCGTTTATCATGAAATCAGACGGTGTGGCCAGTCTTTATGGACCGGGTCTGGCCGATGGTCCTTTCCCCGAACACTACGAACCTCTGGAGTGTCCCGTGGAGGTGAACCTGATGTCTCCGCAAAAGAACAATCCGGCAATCAAGCGTTTCGACAAAGCCGGTGTGGGTTCCGACATGGATGTGTATTCTAATGTTGGAAGTTGCGATCCGCGCTTCCCGTTCATCTGCTCGACCTATCGGGTCAGTGAACATTGGCAGACGGGCGTGCTGACCCGCTGGTGCCCGTGGCTTGCGGAAATGCAGCCGGGTATGTTTGTGGAAATGAGCGAGGAGCTGGCCCGCGATAAAGGAATTGAAAGCGGTGATAAATGTATCGTCAAGTCAGCGCGTGGCGAAGTGGAATGCTCGGCTATTGTAACCCCGCGTTTCAAACCGTTTAACATTGACGGCAACACGATTCATGAAGTCGGTATCCCCTGGCATTTCGGATGGATCACGACGAAAGACCGGACCTATAATCCCGGCGATAAGAAAGCGGAAGTCTTCACCCACGGTGATGCGGCCAACCTTCTGGTTCCGACGATTGGGGACGCCAATACCATGATACCGGAGAGCAAAGCCTTCATGGTGAACGTTGTGAAGAAGGGAGGAAGGTAAGATGACCGAGAAAATTAAATTATACGATGATTCGAAATGCACCGCCTGCCGGGGTTGCCAGCTCGCCTGCAAACAGTGGAACGCGCTCAAAGCCTCTCAGACGGAAAATCGGGGCACCTACCAGAACCCGCCTTCGCTGAATGCGAACACCTTTTTGCTGATCCACTATCAAGACTACGTGGATAAGCAGGGCAACGTCAAGTGGTTATTCCGCAAGGAAGCCTGCATGCACTGCACCGATGCCGCCTGCGTGACGGTTTGCCCCAGCGGCGCCCTGCATTATAACAAGGATACCAAAACCGTTGGACTGGATCACGAAAAGTGTATCGGCTGCAAGGAATGCGTTGCGGCCTGCCCGTTTGAAATTCCGCATTATGACGCGGCAACGGACAAAGTCTATAAATGCGACATGTGCGAAAGCCGGATTACCAATGGGATGGATCCGGCCTGTGTCAAGGCATGTCCGACCGGCGCCCTATCCTGGGGCGTGAAGGAAAAGATGCTGAAAGTCGCCGAGAAACGCGTTAAAGATCTCGGCGGTGATGCAACCACTTACGGCAATCAATATGTCGGCGGCACGCACTTCATGTATGTGCTCAAAGAAAAACCGGCCATTTATGCGGATATCCATAAAAATCCCAGCGTGCCATGGTCCGTCACCCTCTGGAAGGGCTGGTTAAAGCCCTTGAGCTTGCTGGCCGCAGGCGGTGTCTTAGGTGGCGCCTTCTTCCATTACATGATTCACGGGCCGAAAGTCCCCCATGAAGGAACC
>CAYVFA010000199.1:0-3350 GCA_964450075.1 uncultured Smithella sp. | reverse complement strand
CCGACCAGTACCGGCAGGATTTGCCCTCCCCGCAGGGCATTGAAGATGTCATAAAATTGCCTCTGGAATTCAAATACATTAAACTCTTTCGCCGGCTCCAGTATATCAATCAAATGATGGGGGATGATTTTGCCGTTTATTTGATACTCTGATAAATCTTTGCCCGTGCCGATATCCATTCCACGGTAAACCTGACGTGAATCCGCCGAAATGATCTCGCTTTGCAAATCCGCAGCCAGCTTGACCGCAAGCGATGTTTTTCCGGATGCAGTCGGCCCCAGTATGACAATCAGATTTTTTCTCATAACCGTTTTATAATACCTAAAAAAAATGCCCCGAAAACGGGGCATTTTGCTTAATGTTAATTAATAGGAATGATTATAGTGGTTGAACATTGGTGGCGCTGGGTCCTTTGTTACCCTGTTCAACATCGAAACGAATTCTCTGACCCTCATAAAGAGTCTTAAATCCGGTCCCGGAAATGGCACTATAATGAACAAATACATCTCCGCCCTCATCGTTTTCAATAAAACCAAACCCCTTCTTCTCGTTAAACCACTTCACTTTTCCTTCTGCCAATGCTAAAAGTCCCCCTTTCAAAAATTTGTTTCTTCAGGTTTTGGCCCCTCAGAAACTAAAAAAACCGCACGAATTCTTTTTCTTGATTTAAGAATTCTACGCGGTTAATTTTTTACTTTATAAAACAATCTAAGCACTACTAATTTCCTAACAAAATGCGTCTATCTTTTGCCGTGAGATTTTTCATTCTCACGTTGGCACGAAGAATAACACCATTTTTATTAAAATCAAGCTTTTTTTTCATGAATATATTGATTTAAATACTCGGTCAATCGGCCTTCTTGTCCGGCATAAAAATGATCGGTCGAATGAAACACGGCGAATTGGGAATGAATATTTTCAGCGCTGATTTTTAATTCATCTACATCACAGAATTGATCGCTGTCTCCGCAGACCATTAGCGCCACGGCATGATCCAGACCAGTCCAGTCAAATTCAAAGTATTTTTGCGGGGGAGATATTAAGATGACCGAAGCGAAATCAGAGGGTTGATCTTTCAATAAACGACAGCAAACCCAGGCTCCGAAAGAATAACCGGCCAGAACTATTTTTTTGACGCCTTGATTTTTGACAAATTCACAAGCCGATAAAATATCCTGCTTTTCTCCCCTGCCCTCATCATAACGGCCGGTGCTGCCGCCAACACCCCGGAAGTTAAATCTCAAAGTGGAATAGCCGCAGGATGAAAATGCATCCCGGATAGCTTCCACGACATTGTTATCCATCGACCCGCCCATCAGGGGATGCGGATGACAAATCACCACACCGTCGGAACCCGTTTCCCTGTGCCAAAGTCCTTCACCGGTAAAATTTTCATTTTTCCAGAATACTTTTTCCTTCCTGATGCATGACAGTTAAATCGCGCCCGCTCGATGACAGGCGCACAAACCCCTTGCGCGATAGGTCTGAGGTTGCGGTATTGCCTCTTCACAAACCGCCATTTTATAAGTGCAACGATTCTTGAAGTTACATCCCTGTCCGTCCGTCTGGCCCGCCTCACCGCGAATGGTCATCTTTTTGTTTTTTGTTTGCAGATCGCACGATGGCATGGCCGCCAGCAGCATTTGCGTATAGGGATGAAGCGGTGTTTCATACAGATCCTTTGTATCCGCCAGTTCGACAATGCGTCCTAAATACATTACCGCAATCCGGTCAGAGACATGGCGAATGACATTGAGATCGTGTGAAACAAATAAGTAAGTCAATCCAAAATCTTTTTTTAAATCTTTGAGCAAATTTAATATTTGCGCCTGAATGGACGCATCCAGAGCGGATACCGGTTCGTCGGCAATCACCAGCGCAGGCTGAAGCGCCAGAGCCCGAGCGATGCCGATGCGCTGCCTTTGTCCGCCGCTGAATTCATGCGGATAACGACCGGCCTGCTCTGCGCTTAAACCGACTTTGGTCATCAACTTGCGGGCTGTTTCTCTGTTTTGTGCACGACCGGCAATCCGATGAATCGTCAGCGGTTCCTGAATGATGCTGATTGCCGATGCTCTGGGATTGAGCGATGAATACGGATCCTGAAAAATCATTTGAACACGGCGACGATAGGCTTTGAGAGCTTTGGAAGAAAGGGCGAAAACATTTTGATTCTGAAAAATAACATTACCCGCATCCGGCTCTTCCAATCGCATTAAAAGCTTCGCCAGTGTTGATTTGCCGCAGCCGGATTCTCCCACCAGTCCCAACGTTTCACCCTCCAGGATTTGCAGATCGATACCATCCACCGCCCGGACAATCCTTGGCTGGCCTTCCATAAATCCGCCGCCCAGGATAAATTTTTTTTCCAGTTTTTGAATATCAATCAAGACAGGTGTCATATACGACTCATTCTTTCATAGCAACAAAGCAGGCGGTAAAATGACCTTCTGCAATTTCCACCAATTCCGGCTCAGCAGCGCGACATTTGTCTTCAACCAGGCTGCAGCGTGCGGAAAATCGGCAGCCGGATGGAAGATCGTAGAGACTGGGAACCGTTCCCGGTATGGTCTTTAAATAGGACTCGCCCGAAGCTGCCGCTTCAGAACAAGCGGAAGGACGTGATTCGATCAATCCGCGCGTGTAAGGATGCAGCGGACGGGCAAATAATTTTTCAACGTTCGCCGTTTCCACAACCTTGCCTGCATACATGACCGCCACCTTTTGCGCCGCTTCGGCGACAATCCCCAGATCATGCGTGATCAGAATAACCGCCATCTGGTTTTTTTCCTTCAGATCGGAAATCAAATTCAGAATTTGGGCTTGAATGGTCACATCCAGCGCCGTGGTCGGTTCATCCGCCAGCAGCAATTTTGGACGACAGGACATGGCCATGGCAATCATGACACGCTGGCGCATGCCGCCGCTTAACTGATGAGGATAATCTTTCACCCTTCTTGCCGGCTCGGTAATGCCGACTTCTCCTAAAAGTTTCTCACTCAAAGCCAATGCTTCTTTTGCCGAAACATGCTGATGCAGGCGGATCGCCTCCGCAATTTGTTCGCCAATGCGCAAGACGGGGTTGAGTGAGGTCATCGGCTCCTGAAAGATCATGGCGATATCCCTGCCCCGTCTCTCCCGCATGGCCTCTTCGGACAAGGACAACAAATTCTGACCAGCGAAAAGCACCTGACCTTCGGATATACGACCATTGGCGGGAATCAGCCGCATGACCGAAAGCGCCAGCATGGTTTTGCCGCAGCCGGATTCGCCCACAACGCCCAGCGTTTCGCCTGCGTTCACCGTCAGAGAAACCCCGTCAACGGCACGAATGACGCCCTTTTCAGTTG
>CAYVFA010000198.1:0-3366 GCA_964450075.1 uncultured Smithella sp. | reverse complement strand
ATGCTGGTGATCGGCGATAAGGAAATGGAGGCTGGCGCTGTTGCGCCGCGTCTTCGCGACGGCCAGAATCTCGGCGCGCTGCCGGTAGAACAATTCATTGATTTAGTCCGGGAAATGTGTGAAAAAAAGAAGTAACATTTAATTCAAGTACGGATTGCTGGGAGGTGCGGTATAACTAAGGATTTAAGAATCAACCGGGAAATAAAGTCGGCGACTGTAAGAGTTATTAATGAGGAAGGTCAGCCGCTGGGCGTTATTTCACTGGATGAAGCCATTGCCAATGCGGAGAGGGTCGGTCTGGATTTAGTGGAAGTATCAGCCAACACGGAGCCGCCTGTATGCAAAATCATGGATTACGGCAAGTATCGTTATAAACAAAGCAAGAAAATCCATGATGCGAGAAAGGCTCAGACGGTTATTCATGTGAAGGAAATCCGTTTAAGGCCCAAGACGGAAGCACACGATTTACAGACGAAAATAAATCATATTAAAAAGTTTTTAGAACAACACGATAAAGTAAAAGTCTCGATGATGTTCCGTGGACGTGAAATCGCTTTTACCGATATCGGCCGAAAATTGATGGACAAGATTAAAGTTGCGTTGGCCGATGAGTGTATCATGGATCAGGAACCCAGGCTGGAAGGCCGGAACATGGTCATGATTGTTTCACCAAAAAAATAATTAAACAGGAATGAAAAAAGAGGTGAGAATATGCCAAAAATGAAAACACACAGAGGCGCGGCCAAGCGCTTTTCGGTTACCGCAACGGGTAAGGTGAAGCGCAGCAAGGCTTTTGCAAGCCACATCCTTACAAAAAAGACCACCAAAAGAAAACGAACTTTAAGGAAATCCACAATCGTGCATTCAACCAATGAAAGCGCAATCAAGAGGCTTATTCCTTATTTATAGTCGATAAAGCAATAAAGAAGCTGTATTAATTGAGGAGAGTAAAAGAAAATGGCAAGGATAAAAAGAGGCGTTACCGCCCGAAAAAAAAGAAGATCAATATTAAAAAGGGCAAAGGGGTTCTTTGGCGCGCGGAGCCGTCTGCTTCGAACCGCGACAGAAGCCGTCAACAAGGCCTTAAGTTATGCGTATCGCGACCGCAGGGGTCGTAAAAGAGAATTTCGTCAATTGTGGATTGCGCGTATCAATGCCGCTGCCCGTCTGAACAATATCTCATACAGTCGCCTGATGGACAGTATGAAGAAAGCAGGGATTACCCTGGATCGTAAGATTCTGGCTGAACTGGCTGTCAATGACCCGCAGGGTTTCGCAAAGATCGTAGCCACAGCTAAAGGCGAGCAGGCTGCATGATTGGGGATCTTCAACAACTGGAAAAGGACGCTTTGGCCGAGCTTGCAGATGCCCGGACGGAAGATTCGATTCTGGCTGTCAGAACAAAATATCTGGGCCGTAAAGGTCTGCTCACCGGTCTGTTAAGAAATATCGCCCAGGTTCCGGTTGAGGAGAAACCGCTGTTCGGAAAACGCTGCAATGAAGTCAAAGAGATTCTGGAAACAAAAATTACCGAAGCTCTCGAACATCAGATGCAGGGCAAAAAAGAAGAAATTCTAAACAGGGAAAAAATCGACGTCACGTTGCCCGGCAGAGGGATTCGTCCGGGTAGAGTTCACCCTGTCATCCAAATCCGTCGTGAAATTTGCGATATCTTCGCGTCTTTCGGTTTTTCGGTTGTCGAAGGCCCGGAAGTCGAGCTGGACTATTACAATTTTGAAGCGCTTAACATCCCCAAAGATCACCCTGCACGGGATATGCAGGATACCTTCTACATCGAAGATAATATGGTTCTGCGCACCCATACCTCGCCGGTTCAGGTAAGGATTATGGAAAAGGTGAAACCCCCTGTGCGCATTTTGTGTCCGGGACGGGTCTATCGACCGGATTCCGATATCTCCCATACCCCCATGTTTCATCAGATTGAAGGATTGCTGGTTGATCAGGGCGTCAGTTTTGCCGATCTGAAAGGCATCCTGACCGCTTTTCTCAAAAAAGTTTTCGGGGACGATACGACCTTACGTTTTCGCCCCAGTTTTTTCCCCTTCACCGAACCATCGGCGGAAGTGGATATTTGTTGTGTTATCTGCAAGGGCAAGGGGTGCCGTGTCTGCGGACAGAGCGGCTGGCTGGAGATTTTAGGGTCCGGCATGGTCGATCCTGCCGTTTTTAAAAATGTCGGTTATGATGCCGAAGTTTATTCCGGGTTTGCCTTCGGGCTTGGCTTGGAACGCATTGCCATGCTGAAATACGGTATTACCGATATTCGTCTTTTATTTGAAAACGATATTCGATTTCTCAAACAATTTTAGGAGAGCTTTATCTCATGCTCGTCAGTCTCAAGTGGCTTAAAGATTATATTGATTTGGACATAACGCCGCAGGAACTTGCGGATCGTTTGACCATGGCCGGTCTGGAAGTCGATGAAATCAAGACGCTGGCGCATAAATTTGCAGGCGTGGTGGTCGCCAGGATTTTATCCGTCAGACCGCATCCTGGTGCGGATAAACTGTCTTTGTGTGACGTGACGGATGGAACCGAAACGTACCCAATTGTCTGTGGCGCTAAAAATATTAAAGCCGGGGATGTGGTGCCTTTGGCGAAAGTCGGAGCGGTTATTCCCGGTGGATACACAATCAAATCAACAGTATTGCGTGGTGAGAAATCCGATGGCATGCTTTGTTCGGAAACGGAACTGGAAATCGGTGATGACGCGTCGGGTATTATGCAATTGCCGGCAGGCCTTGCGCTCGGGACACCACTGGAGACGGCCCTGAATCTGGGCGATACGGTCTTGGATGTCAGTATTACACCGAACCGGTCGGATTGCCTGAGCATGATCGGTATGGCCCGTGAAGTTGCCGCCTTAACCGATCAGAAAGTAAAAATGCCGGTTGTTAAAATCAAAGAATCAGACGAAGCTATTTCCTCGCTTTCATCGGTATCCATTGTTGATGCGGATCTTTGTCCGCGTTATTCCGCCAGGATGATTAAAAACGTTAAAATCGGCGATTCTCCGGTATGGATGAAGACAAGGCTCGAAGCCGCCGGAATGCGTCCAATCAATAATGTTGTGGATGTGACGAACTTTGTCATGTTGGAAATGGGCCAGCCGCTGCACGCTTTTGATTTCCGTTTTCTGGAAGAGGGGCGTATCGTTGTGCGTAAATCAAGAGCGGGTGAAGAATTTGTTTCGCTTGATGAAAAAACCCGCATCCTTCCCGAAGACACCCTGCTCATCTGCGATGGCAGGAAACCTGTCGCGATTGGCGGAATCATGGGCGGTCTCAATTCAGAAGTCAAAGAAGATACGCAGGTCATTTTTCTGGAGAGCGCTTATTTCAATCC
>CAYVFA010000197.1:0-3389 GCA_964450075.1 uncultured Smithella sp. | reverse complement strand
AGACTACGAATCTGGATGTCGGAAGTTCGAATCTTCCTGGGCGCACCAGATAAATCAAGGAATTAGCCACTGCTGCTAATTCCTTTTTTTATGCCCTGAAATTTCCTTGACATATTTTCACCGCTGATTTATCTTGCATGCTAAATAATAAAGCTGGTGTTTTTATGGTGAGTTACCAGGACGTTATTCTATTTATTCTCAGCAAAGCCAATCAACGGGTTTACGCAACCTTCAAATCTCAATTACAACCTTATGGCATGACGCCCATGCAGGCGCTGGTCCTGCATGCTCTTTATGAAGAAGAGGGACTTTCCGCCGGAGAATTGGGGAAACGCCTCGCTTTGGACAGCGCGACGCTATCAGGTGTTCTGGAACGCATGGCGGAGGCCGGATGGATTGTCAAGAATGCAACCAAAACAGACCGGCGGGTCCTGAATATTCAACTGACGGAAAAGTCAAATCAGTTCCGTGACGAATTTATACAGGATACGGAAAAGGTGAACCAGAAAGTCCTTTCATTGTTCAACACAGAAGAAAGACTGCTGCTCATCCGAATGCTTAAAGATCTGCGAAGGTAAATGATCGATTTATTGATTAGTATGCAAGATAAAATTGGAAGGGACGGAGGTCAATCATGTCAGAAAACGCAAACAAAGTTGGCAAGCGCAGAAAAGCCAGTTATCCGGCCACGGATTATGAAAGAATTTTTCACCCCCGAACCCTTGCCATTCTTGGTGTTTCGGCTGAAGAAGGCGGTGTCGGTTTTGGCACCGGAATGTTAAAATCCATCATGGCGATGGGCTTTGAGGGGAGAATATATCCCGTCAACCCCAAGGGCGGCAATATTTCCGGATTAGAAATCTACAAACGCGTGGAGGATATTCCGGAAAAAGTTGATTTCGCCATCATTGCCGTGGCCGCCCGATGGGTACCGGCCTCACTTGCAGCCTGCCTTAAGATCGGTGTGGCCGGAGCGGAGATTCTTTCTTCCGGCTTCAGCGAACTGGGAACCGAAGAAGGCAGGCAACTGGAAAAGCAGATTCAGGAAATAGCCGCCAGAGGGATTCGGGTTGTCGGTCCCAACTGCTTCGGCATTTATTGCCCGGCAAGCGGTTTGACCATGCTGCCCGGGCCGGATCTTTCCCGGGAAAGCGGACCGGTAGCCTTTCTGGCACAAAGCGGCGGCGTGTCGATTGATTTTGCGCACGCGGGAAAATGGCTGGGCGTGAGGTTCAGCAAGATGGTGAGTTTCGGCAACGGCGCGGATCTGCGCGAAGCGGAACTGCTCAACCACCTGACCCATGATCCGGAGACTCAGGTGATCTCCATGTATATCGAAGGCATCAAGGACGGAGAAGCTTTTTTCCGTGAAATCAAGGCCGCTGCGTCTAAAAAACCGGTCATCGTTTTTAAGGGAGGCCTGTCTAGTGCCGGTGCCAGAAGCGTAGCCAGCCATACCGCATCTATGGGCGGCAACCGCGTGATATGGGAGTCTATATTAAAACAGGCCGGCGCCATTCAGGTTAACGACAAGGAAGAGATGGCGCAGGCCAATCTGGCCTTCTCTCTCCTGCCGCATCAATCATTCAAAAGTATTTCCGTTGTCGGCGGTGGCGGCGCAATCGGTGTGACCGCCTGCGACATTGCTGAAGGCTACGGCATGGAGATCCCGTCTCTGCATCCGGATCTTCAAGCGCGGATTGAAATGGTTCTTCCCAAACCCGGTTCGAGCGCCCTGAACCCGATCGATGTCGCCAATCCATTTGTCGGGCCGCCGGCCCTCAAAGAAGCCTTGCTGGCCGCGGCTCAGGATGAGCGGATTGAACTGCAAATTCTCGTGTCGCTGCTTTTTCATTACAAAACCATCGCCCGCGTGTTTGGCAAACCCGTTGCGGAAGTGGTTCCTTACAAAAAACTGGTCCAAGCGGTCCGTGAGGTTGTCGATCAGACGGGCAAACCGGTTATCGCGGTGCTTCCTAATGCCAAACAAGGGCTGGACGATATGGATATTACGGAGATCATCGCCCTGACACGGCGGGAATATATTAATCGCGGCATCCCTGTTTTTGACGAACTGCACGAAGCCGTCCGGGCGATCGCCCATATGAATACCTATTACGGGAGGAGAAAACATGAATAACGATAAAGCAATGAAGATCATCGACAAGGCGCTGCGTAAAAGGCAAAAAACGCTTTCAGAATACGAGGCCAAGCAAGTGCTTGCCGCCTATGGCATACCCGTCACGAAAGAAATTTTGGTCAAGGATAAAGAGCATCTGGAAAAAGCCATTCAAAAAATGGGCTTCCCGCTGGTCATGAAAGGCTGCTCGGCGGAAATAGCCCATAAAACGGAAAAGGGCTTGATTCATGTCGATATCCGGACGGCAACAGAGGCAAAAAAAGCCTTCCGGGAAATCATGGCGGGCATGGAAGGTTTTGAAGGGAGTGTTTTGATGCAGGAGATGATCAAAGGGCGACGTGAACTGGTCATGGGGCTCACGCGCGATCCGCAGTTCGGCCCCTGTGTCATGTTCGGCTTGGGCGGTATTTTTACGGAAATATTGCGGGATATTTCTTTTCGCCGGGCGCCTCTGGAAGTCCGCGACACAAAAGAGATGATGGGGGAGATCAAGGGACATAAAATTCTGGAAGCCGTCCGCGGCATGGAAGCGGCGGATACCAAGCGCTTGACCCAAATGCTCATGGCCATCGGCCGAATCGGGCTGGAAGTTCCAGCGGTCTCGGAAATCGACCTCAACCCGGTTATCCTCTGCGGCTCAAAACCCGTTGTCGTCGATGCGCTGATTGTGCTCAAATAAAAAAAGGTTCAAGGGGTATGTTGTTCGCATCTTGTTTCTACCCTGTAAGCATCAGGAAAGAGGTTGCGGAAATGACCGCGCAGTTTCCCGGAAATATTTCAACATTCCGGCAGTTGCGCACGATCTGAAAATAAGGCAGAGATAGCTGTTTGCTGAAATAGCTTCCTGCTTTGGATATGTTGCTGTCGGATTCTTTAGCCTCAAATAAAGCGATCGGCTTGTTGTTTTTCACCATGACAAAATCAATTTCCTGTTTTTCCTTGTTTCGGATGTGCATGATTTCAAAGGTTCCCAGGCCGATTTCCGTCAACCGAGCGGCCAATTTGATTAAGCTTACGGCCAGAAGGTTTTCGAAACGGCATCCGTCATCCGGTACATTTGTCCAGTCAAAGAAATAAAGTTTGTTTTCTTTTTTAATCGATCGGATCACGTTTTTGTGCCAGGGGCGAATCGTGAAAAGAAGATAGATTGCTTTGAGCGTATCCAGCCAGCGGCTGATTGTTGCGTGATGGTATCCGGTATCTTGCGCGATGGAATTGATGCTCAAAAGCGAGCCGACCTTCGACGGCA
>CAYVFA010000196.1:0-3413 GCA_964450075.1 uncultured Smithella sp. | reverse complement strand
ACATTAAAATTGTCGTAGATTTTTTTGTAATCGATGTCGCTGACAAAGGGCGGTTCATTCAGTAATTCATTAAATATTTTATAGTAACTCTTCTCCAACTGGTTGACCAGCGTGATCAACGTTTTGGTGACGAGGACGTCCATGAATTCACCCTCTAGAAACCAGCGTCGCATGTATGGGCTGGCAATGAGTTTGGCAAATTCATTAAACGGCGTGGTGATGACTTCGCCGCCGTATTCCTCGATACAGTGGATCAGGCCCTGATTAAATAAGTCATTGTCGCGGGCATACATATCGCCGAAGATGGCGACTTTCGGGCGATGTCCCGGGACGGTCTCTATTTTGCTAAACAGGTTCATCACGCGGCTCAGATCGTCATCCTTGTTTCTGCCGCCTAGAAGCGTGTTGTAAAGGATGGTTACGGACTGGGCGATCAGTTTATCCGTTATGCCTTTTTCTTTTTCATAAGGGCGAATCTTGCAGCCGATTTTGCGCAGCATGCCGCCGAACATATGGGCAAAGTATGCCTCAATGGAGGCCTGCAGGGAAATATCGGAAAGCGACAGGCTGCCGACATACATGTCCACGTTTTCCATGCCACGGCCTGCGGCTTCCATGATGCTCTTCATGAATTGCGGATACAACCGGATATTACAGGCCACGTGGCTGTCAAAACACCAGCCTACGGTCTGGGCGGGGTCCAGAAGGTATTCTTCTATATAGTCCATGTAACTTTCGGCCATCAGGTTGACGGGCAGGCATTGTCCGGTATTGGTGCGCAGGCCGCGCTGAATGATTTTATCGGTGAGCGGCACCATCCGCGCGTCGATGCCTTCCCTGATAAGCACCGCTTCCAGCAGTTTGGAGTTGATGGGATCAAAGCAGGGAATCAGCAGGGTCTTGTCCTTGATTTTAGAGATGCTTTTGGAATTAAGCGGGAGCGTGCGCGAAGAAATCAACCGAAGGTTTTTGTTTTTGTGGTGGTTGTCAAACGAGCGCAGGGCTGCTTCAATGCGGGTTTCATAACCGACATTGGAATCGTGCTCGTCGAGTTCAAGAATCAAATAAGGTTTGCTGTATTGATCTAAAATACGTTTGAAATATTCCAGCGAAAAAGAATCGGGACTGCATTTGAAGGATGTCACATAAACGGGGTAAATACCGGGCGTTCGGGCAATATAAAGCGCGGCTTTTAAAATCCGCGCGGCATAACTCCAGTGCATTCTCTTGAGCAGAGGCTCGATTTCGGACAAATCTTCCTTATTCACGGGCAGCATGTCCTGATAAAAGGTTTTGATATTGAGCGCACTGAAAATGTCAGGAATGCCTTTGTTCATGGAGTTTTGCATAATGGCGTAAGGTCTGCCCAGAAGCGCCACACTGATTTTGTCTGCGGCAGGCTTTTCGCGCTGATAGACGTTAATCAGATTATTGCAGCCTTCCGAATAATAGGACAGCGCCGCTTCATAGGCGTTGTAAATTTCCCAGTAGCCGGTATTCAGAATCGATTTCAGCATGGAAAAAAGTTCGATACGCGATTGAAAAGAGTTGTGGTCGATGACCGGCATAATGGTTTTGTTTTTCAGGCGCAGACTTTTCGTGCCCGCCGCCAGTGTGGCTGCAAACTGGGTGTAATAGCAGTAGTAGCGGTAATCTTCATCTTTCTGCTTAGCAGCCTCCAGATACACGGGGAGGAAAATGTAATCACATTTGTCAACCAGATATTGCACATGACCAAAGAAGGCGTTCATCGGCGCGCAGAATTCCGCACCGGCCATTTTTTTGCCGGACTTGATCGCGTTCTTCAAGTTTGCAGATGTGACCGTTTCCACGCCAAGGGTGGCGAAAAAATGTTTCCACAGTGGCATCTCCTCCGCCAGATAAAGGGCATGAGGAATGCCGATTTTGACTTTCTTTTTATAGAGGGCGGGCTTTCTGGTCTGCGGAAAGACCAGGCTTCGTTCTTTGATCAGATCATACTGTTTTTTGGTTGTGCCGACGTAATGCTTGGTATCATAGTCGCGTCCGCAGAGAAAACCGTAGGCCACGGTTTCTCCCTGAACCGTTACTTTATTGATCTTGCAGTTGTTCTGACACAGTTCGCAAACTTCGTTCTCCACGGGGATATTTTCCGAGTAAAGCGCAAGGCCGCGGAAAGCGGAATCCCTGACGGCATTTTCCGCCAGAATCAACGCGCTGCCTAATGCACCGGTCAGGTGGCAAAACTGGGAAACAAAGATGGGTTTATTCAAGCGGTGCTCAAAAGCCGCAACCAGTGCACGGTTACGGGCGGTTGCTCCCTGAAAGCAGACGCTTTGTCCTATGCTGCCCTCCACCGCGACTTTGGCCAGATAATTTTCACATACCGAGTGCAGAACACTGGCCAGCACTTCGTCAACGGAATATCCTTCCGTAAGATAGTTGTTAATGTCCCGCTCCATGAAAACGGTGCAGCGGTCGCTGGATACAGGCGATGGCGTATTGATGGCGCGCGAGGCGTAGTCGGCAAGGCTGACGCCCAGTTTGACAGCCTGTTCCTCGATGAAACTGCCGGTACCGGCGGCGCAGACATTGTTCATGACGGAGGAAGTGACCATGCCGTTTTTCATGGTGGTAAATTTAGCGTCCTGGCCGCCGATCTCGATGATGGTATCCGCTTCGTTGTTAAGCTCGTAGGCGGCGCGCGCGTGAGCGGTGATTTCGTCAATAATCAAATCGGCATTGATAATGCGTCCGATAAATTTGCGACCTGATCCAGTGGTGCCGACGCCGTCAAAAATAAATTCACAGGCATGTTTTCGGGCGATGCCTTCAATGGCTTCAAAGATGGCTTGAACGGCTTTGACAGGCTGGCCCGCGGTTTGTGTATATAGACCGGCCAGAACTCCGTTGTGTTTGTTAATCAAAACCGCTTTGGTGCTGGTCGAACCGATGTCGATGCCCAGATAGACGGCCTGCTTATTTTGAAGGGGCTGGTAAATATCCACTTCAACGTCGGCGGAGTTGTTGCCGGGCTTGTAAAGATAACTGGTGTCGGTGATAAATTCCGGGTAACTCGAAAGCGTCAGCTTAAGTGGCGGATAGCCGTAAGCCTTTTCTTTGATTTCCTTGACGAAAAGATCATCCCAAACTTTGGCTTCAAACGGTTCGGGATCTGTTTCTTCCCGGTAAAGCAGGGCCGCGCCAATTGCGCCATAAAGATGACTGTATTCGCCGATGATGGGTTCGGCCTGCAAGAGGTTTCGGAAATGCTTAACCACGGCGGTGTTCATGGAAACACCACCCGCCAGGACAAGCGGAGTCTGAATATGAGAATCGGGAAAGAGGGTATCCATGACGTTTTTAGCCAGGCCTTCGCATAGTCCGTCGCTGATCTGGCCGATGGAATAGCCTTCCTGCTGGGCGTGAATCAG
>CAYVFA010000195.1:0-3420 GCA_964450075.1 uncultured Smithella sp. | reverse complement strand
AGGTGGCATGCGGTTGACGAGATACGAGCAACGAGATACGAACGACGAGATACGATTCACGCTTCACGTTTAACGGGTTCAATCCGTTCCAGCGCCCAGGCGCACATGGATTGAACCCGTTTATCGGGATTTTCCGTTAAGGCGCGGTTCAGGTCTGCAAGATAAGCGGGATTCAAGCTGTTCCCCATCGCGCGCGCTGCGTTCATCTGCCAGCGCCAAAGATTTTCAGCGGACATGTAAAACATGTGCGGTCGGATTTTCTTTTCAAAATAAGCTTTATCCATATGCAGCAGCCGGGAAAGGTCAAAATTATTTGACTTGGATGCCACACGGGGGTTTTGTGGTTTCGTTTCTGTCATCCACGCCGTGTTGCGCGGACAGACATTCTGGCAGCGGTCGCAGCCATAAACATACATGCCCATCGGTTCACGCAATTCCAGAGGCGTGAGGTCTTCGCCATAATAGGTCAGGTACGAGATGCATTTGCGCGGATCAATCCGGCCGTTGCCCTGGAGCGCACGGGTGGGACAGGCCGCGACACAGGCATTGCGGCACCAGTCCGGACAACCGATGCGGACGGTCGGCTCCGCGGGCTCGAATTCCTGATCAACCACAATGGCTACAGGATAAACAAAGGAGCTGCCCCGTACCTGCCGGGAAAAATAAAAAAGACAGTTTTTGCCAAACGTGCCCAAACCGGCGCGAGCGGCAGCCAGTCGGTGCGGTAAATTAAACGGCACTTTTGAGTCGATGCCGCCGCTCCGGAGAAATTGACGCATTGCCTTGATTTTTAGCGCCAATCCATCTTTAGTCACCCGGTCGTCATCCAGATAGCAGCGGCCGAAGTGCCTCTCCATTTGCAGGGGAAAAGATTCTTCAAAATAAGAAACAAGCAAAACGATGATCGCTTTAGCCCCGGTCATAATCGTTTGCGGGTCGGTTCCGGAAAGCAGGCTTAAACCTAACTTTTCAGCCCATCCGTATTCTTCCTGATGCGCCAGCAAATAGTCTTTTTGAGAGCTAAACGGCGCTGCATCCGTAAAACCGATATCGGCAAATTCCAGCCGCAAGGCTTCAGCAATAATATCCTGTTTTGTCAGCATTAAATTTCACCCCTGTTGTTCCAAAAATTTTTTGCGGAAGGTCATCGGATCCCGGATGTCGGCAAACGGCTCCCTGGTGCTGCCGGTGCCCATGATGATGATAGTTCCATAACCCAGGATTCGTCCCAAAATGCTCTGCACAACGTTGATGGATTCAATCTTGGAATGATTCATTTCAAATGTATTGCGGGAAATAAATCCGGTCTTGATCATGAGGCGTTTGTTGGTAATGACAAACTCGCTCGTATAATAAGCAATGAGCGGCGCAATGAACAACGTCAGGATCCCTTTTAAGGAGATGAAGGTGACCCAGTGCAGCCTGGTTTCATAAATAACTTGTTCACCGGTAATCAGATTACTGTTGACGTAACGACCCATTTCAATTTTCTCCCTTGTTGGTTTTGTCCATCCGCTGAATCAATCAAATGTTTTTGCTCGATTAACGCCACGTGATCTGCGCCTCATTGCGCACGGGTATCCGATGATAACTGTATTGCGGGTATCCCAGCATCACGGCGCCATAGCATTGATGGCCCGCCGGCAAATTCAAGGCTTTGATCAGTGGGGCATGCAAACCGGCGGCGCCCGTAAAATAACCGGCCCAGCAGGTTCCCAGTCCTTTAGCATAGGCGTAAAGTTCCAGATAGTTCAGAGCAATCGCGCAGTCCGCTTCGGGGAAAGACAGATCAGAGGGACTGTGCGCCACAATCAAATGTGGCGCCCCCCGCATGATACGGTCCCGCCCATTGTCCCAGGCATTGACAACGCGCTGAAAACGTCTGAGGGCCTGCTCATCCGCCGTGGCAGGAATCATCATTTTCATAAAATCAATCACCATCGCCGCCAGCCCATGGATTTCATCGGGCTTTTGAAAAACCATCCAGTGAACCTGCTGCTTGTTGCTGCCGGTAGGCGCATAGCGGGCCGTATCCAGTAATTCGGCAAGAAGTTTATGGGGAACGGGTGTTTTTTTATACGAGCGAATGGAACGCCGGGCGGCAAGAAGGTGCTTCAATTGAGCAGCACCGGGAAGCATGTCTTTGTCGATCGGCGGACAGGCGGCAAGCGGCATGGTGGCGAGCGTTATGGCCCCGTGAGGGCATACCGCTACACAGTGTCCGCAGTTGATGCAGAACTCTTCACCCCCCGCGAGGAGTGACGGGAATGATTTCTTGTCAGACTGGATAATAATCTGTGCGGGGCATTCCGCAGCACAAATCCCGTCACGCTTACACTTTTTGGGATCAATGGAAAAAAGCGACATGCTAAACTCCCCTTTCCTCAAATGTTTTTCATCAACAGGGCGCAGCGCCCCGACCCTGGGAATTGATAAACCATCAATATAATTATTGCAATGACTTTTTACGCATCCGGCTGTTGCCATATTTAGTTTTTTATTTATAATGCAAATCCGGATTGAAAAAGGTAAGAAATATTATGGCTAAACTGACACTGGATGAATGGATCGCCCGTTTAAAGAAAAACAAAAGTTTCAATTCCAACGCGGCGGCAATAATCGACATTCCCGCAAAAGCAGGAGACTGGGAAGACTATCCTCCGTGGGTGAATCCCCGGCTGCTTTCCGTATTGCAGGCACGCGGGATGGAAAAACTCTACAAGCATCAGGCACAGGCCGTGCGCTTTATCCGGAGTGGCCAGGATGTCGTGCTGGTGACCCCGACGGCCAGCGGCAAAACGCTCTGCTACAATCTGCCGGTTCTGCAAAGCATTCTCGATGAACCCGAAACACGCGCTCTGTATCTTTTTCCCACCAAGGCGCTGGCCCAGGATCAGATGCATGAAATTCACAGCCTGATTACCGATCTCGCGGCCGACATCAAGACCTACACCTACGACGGCGACACGCCGGACGACGCGCGCCAGGCCATTCGACGGCAGGGGCACGTTGTGGTCACCAATCCCGACATGCTGCACGCGGGTATTCTGCCGCATCACACCAAATGGCAGAAACTCTTCATGAATTTGAAATATATCGTCATCGACGAGCTGCATATTTATCGCGGCATTTTCGGCTCGCACTTTGCCAACGTTATCCGTAGGCTGATCCGGATCTGCCGTTTCTACGGCGCCAATCCGGTCTTTGTCTGCTGTTCGGCTACGGTCGCCAATCCGCGCGAACATGCGGAAAAAATTCTGGAGCGTACGGTGGCGCTCCTGGATAAAAGCGGCGCACCCACGGCGGCCAAAACTTTTGTTCTTTATAATCCGCCCATCGTCAACCGCGAGCTGGGCATCAGGCAGAGCGCCATGACGCCCGCGCGCAAGATCGCCTCCGACCTCATCGACAACCATATTC
>CAYVFA010000194.1:0-3449 GCA_964450075.1 uncultured Smithella sp. | reverse complement strand
TCAGGATTTTAATACCCAAAGATTTTGAGCAGAACATCACGATGAATACTAAAGGGTCAAAATTTGAACTTATTTTCAATTTTCCCACGGAGAAGACCCCAATAAAGATGACCTGTGAATCAACAAGAGTAGTTGATGATGAGAAAAATATTCTTGTCGGAGCCTCCTTTGTGGATGCTGCGTTTAATAGCTATAAATCCCTCCATACTTACCTTATGTAACACCTTAATCGGGAATTTTGGATCAGCAAAATACTCATTTCGTGGTATTTACATGCCCGCCGATTTGCATTACGAGTAAAGCGCATCATGTTATACATTGTATAACAAACATTATGGAGGGACCTGAAAATACTTCCTGCGTATCCGTATCAGAGGAAGTCTGGTTCATAAACCTTAGTTGATTCAAACTGACAAATGACTGTGGCGATGGTGTTGCCCAGACAAGAGGGGGATTTATGAAAAATGGATTCTATCATGATGCAGCAGAAGATGAATGCACTTCGCGGTCCGGGGTTTATGGTTTGTGGTTGCGGGTTACTTGCGACGCTTATAATAATTTATTTCTCTACGGGGCAGAATCGGCTGAGGACTTTTTATTTGATCGGAATAATCAATTTTTCGATATGGTTGCAGATCAGTTAAATTATGAGCCGGATACTTTACGAAAGCGAATAAGACAGGCACTCGATCGGCGTTGCCGACGAGGTGCTCCAAGGACTTTCGGCATAGACGAAGGATATTCGTCTTAAGAAAAAGAACTTAGCAAGAGATTTTAAACTAAAGATAACAAAGGATGACATTGGGACATCCTATAATGTTCCCTCTCTCTCCATTTTCGTGCCGGTAAAATTTTATCATTTTTTTTCTTGACATATATTACTCCCTATCGTATTGTGCCCGATATAATTTAATCAAATCTTATGGCGCAATCTATAAGTACCAAAACACCCGTTTCCCGCCATCATGAATTTGATAGAAACCTTCACTGGAAAAGGAAAACGCACCATGAAAAAAATTTTCACCCTGAAAGGCCTCGCCATTGGTGGGGCCGTCATCGTTGCCCTGGTCGCCATTTTAGTTGTGGTCTATCTGAAAGTCATCGCTCCGTCCTTTGTCGGCCAAACGGGTCCTGATGGAGACATGCTGAGGAAATACATCGAGCCTGCATCGCTCAGGGAACTGGTCAAAAAACCCGATCCAGCCATTTGGATTATCGATGTCCGTCCAGAGGAGGCCTACCGGGAAGGCCACATACCGACGGCCAGATCCTTTCCCTCTCAAGCCATCGAATCCCGGTTGAATGAATTGCCAAAGGACAAGTACCTCATCATTTACTGTGAAACGGGCGGACGCGTCCAGCTTGTCATTCGGAAACTCAAGCGGCACGGGTACACCCGTTACATGAACTGGGGAGGCAGTGTCCGCTGGACATACGAAAGGGAGCAGGGAAGCGGGCAAGGCGCTTCATAGGCCTTCTGTTCCTTCCCGCCGGCGATTTTTGATTGACTTCGAGGGGTGATATGTACGATTCTGGCCCCGGCAAAATCCCATCCTGACCATCGACACGGGATTGCCGGAAGGAGAAGACATGACCACTGAAGACGATTTCCTGAAATTGGACAATCAGCTATGTTTCGTTCTCTACGCCGGATCCCGGGCGGTTACCCGGCTGTACCGGTCGATTCTCGAAGGCTTGGGGCTCACCTACCCCCAGTACCTGGTCATGCTGGTGTTGTGGGAGCATGGCAGTTTGGGAGTTAATGACATCGGGGTACGGCTCCATCTGGACTCGGGAACCCTGACGCCTCTCCTGAAAAGGTTGGAGGCTGCGGGTCTCATTACCCGCCAGAGGCTGGCAACAGATGAGCGCAAGGTGATGATCACCCTTACGGAAGAAGGCGCTGCACTCAAGACACAGGCGGCAGCGGTCCCCAGGGAGCTTTTGTGCCGCAGCGGACTATCCGTTGAGGAATTCCTGCTTCTCAAAAAGACTCTCACGGATCTAATCCGGAAAATGGAGGGATCGAATCAGGATGCCGCTGCCTGTGCCGATCCGTCGGAAGCATAGTTTAAAAAAAATGCAGCAAGCCTTTTTGTGATACCCGCCTTTATCATTTTCCATCAGGGGATAACGAAGGGCATTTTGGAGCGAGTCTGCACATCAAAAAAAGGAGGATTATATGCAGGACATGAAAAGAAGAGAGTTTTTAAAAGCGAGTGCCATGACGGTCATCGTCACATCGACCTGTCTGTGCGGTTTAAACGGCTGTGCGACTTTTACCAAGGTCGGCGACACCCTTCCCGCAAAGCCTGAAGCCCTGAGCCGAAAGGGCAATGAGCTGCTGATCGATTTGTCAAAGGAGCCTGCATTGAGCCGGATCGGAGGCGCGGTGAAGATCAAAAACGAAAATATTCCCGAGGGGATCATCATTGCCCGCACCCAGGAGAATGCCTATCAGATCGTTTCCCTGTCCTGTCCGCACCGAGGCGCCGAAGTGGAATACGATCATCAAAATCAGCGTTTTGTCTGTGCGAGCATCGGCAGTTCCAAATTCACCCTGGAGGGACAGCTCACGAAAGGCCCCGCCAAAAAATCTCTGCAGCCTTACAAGGCAAAACTTCAGGGGCAGATATTAACCATCACGATCTGAAATGAAGGCGGCGCGAGAAAAATTTAAAAATCCTTGAACTGATCATTTTCAAATGGAATGATCTTTTCCGGTTGTGGTTTTTTTAAATGTTCAGCGCTTGGCGTTTGTTTTTTCCCGACATCAGGCAATGCGCGGACAGGTGTTTTCCGGATCATTTGATGAGACGAAGCGACTTTTTTCGCCGGTTCGCTGTTTCGGGTGTCTGCCGTTGAGGAGCGTTTTTTTTGCACATGGTCTTGTCCCTGGATGATGACAACCAGCCGCCGGACAATGCCCTTCATTTGCGTTGACTGGGCGTTCATTTGCTCGGCGGCGCTGGCTGATTCTTCGGCAGTCGAAGCATTTTGCTGGGTAACCCGGTCGAGTTCGGTTACGGCCTTGTTGATCTGGTTGATTCCCTGAGCCTGCTCGGCAGATGCGGCGGCAATTTCTTTGACGAGTTCCTCGACTTTTCTGGCAATGTCAACATTTTCCTGAAAGGCTGTCTGGGTCAGTTCGGTCAGATCGCTGCTCTCTTTGACAACGGCTATGGTATTTTCGATGAGCGAAGCTGTATTTTGGGCTGCTTCGGCCGACCGCTGGGCAAGGTTCCGGACTTCGTCGGCAACCACGGCAAATCCTGCGCCTGCCTCTCCCGCACGGGCGGCTTCCACCGCTGCATTCAGGGCCAGAAGGTTGGTCTGAAAGGCAATTTCGTCAATCGTTTTGATAATTTTACCGGTTTCTTCGCTAGTTTTCGTCACCTTTTGAATGGCCTGGGCCATGTCATTCATGTGTTTGTTTACTTTGCCGACAA
>CAYVFA010000193.1:0-3483 GCA_964450075.1 uncultured Smithella sp. | reverse complement strand
TGGAACTGGATGTCGGCGCCAGACCGAAAGGGCAGGCTTCTTTTTCCACGGACACATCAATGACGATATCGCTGTTTTTCGCCAGTGTCGAAGAGAGAACGCCGGTAAAGGCGATGATGGGTGCTCCAATATGCCTGACTGAACTGATGATGGGTATTAACTCCCTCGTTTCGCCGCTGTTGGAAATGGCAAGAAGGATGTCTTTTTTGGTCACAATGCCCAGATCCCCGTGAATACCTTCCACCGGATGTAAAAAAAGCGCCTGTGTCCCCGTGCTGGTCATGGTGGCGACGATTTTCCGCCCGATGAGTCCCGATTTGCCGATGCCGGTGATGATGACCCGCCCCTTGCATTGAAAGATCAAATCCACCGCGCGGGTGAAATTTTCATTAATTTTATCCATGAGACGCATAATGCTTTGTGCTTCAATTTTCAGAACCTCTTTGGCGCGTTTAATCGTTGCTTGATGATTGCTCATGTTTTTGTCCTGCACTTTTTTCATTTTCTTCGCCTGTTTGAATATGTTGTGGCAAAACTATCAAAAAACTACTGACAAAACAAGAATCAATTGATGGTTTTTGTTTGACGGAACCCATAAAATAAATAATGGCTTGACACGAATTTATCTGTTAAAGAACAACCACATTTAACCGGAAGAGAATGAAAGCATGAAAGCTGTTTTTATATCCGATGCCCACTTGGTGCGCTCTGCTGACGAGCGATACGAGCGGTTTATTCATTTCCTGGCTGATCTTGAGGAAGGTCAGATCAGATCGATTGTGAATGCTGATGAATTGGAACGTGAAAAAACGCACATTGATGACCTTTATATTCTCGGCGATTTATTTGATTTCTGGTTTTGCAGCAAGGATCATATCCATCCCGAATTCCAGTGGGTGATCCGTAAACTGGTGGCGCTGCAAAAAAGCGGTGTTCGCATCCATTTGTGTGAAGGGAATCATGATTTTTACATGAAAGAATATTTCCATGATGTGCTGGGAATGGAAGTATTTGAGGAATGGGCCGATATTCAATTAGATGGACTCCACATGCTGATTGCGCACGGTGATACGGTGGACCGGACCAATTATTTCTACCTTCTGCTTCGGAAGATATTGCGCACCCGTGCCTTTTATCATTTGCAGCGTTTGATTCCCTCATCCATTCGCTGGGCGATTGCCGGCATCAGCTCCCAGACAAGCAAAACCATGACTGTCGAAGATGGCACAGTGCTTGTCGAAAAAATGCTTTCTTTTGCCACGGGAAAGTTGAGGGAAGATTATGATGCCGTTATCCTCGGGCATTGCCATAAACCGGTGTTGCGTTACCTTGACTTGGAGGGCAAAAAGAAAACTTTTGTCACGCTGGGCGACTGGATACAGCATGACTCTTTTCTTTACTACGAAAACGGAAAATTCTTTATGAGTTACTACCCATCCCGCTGATTATCCTGTTCATTTTCCGCCTGATTTTATCAATGAATAACTGGACATATTGTTTTCTTTGTGCTAGGAAACCCGATCTTTTTTAAACAAAAGATATTTCATGCATTTCGGGAACGATTCAAGACGTTTACCCAAAATTACGAAAAAGAAGGGAAATTATTATGAATTTTGGCGGAATATATCCCGAATGTTCATTGCGTGACGCTCAATTTGTTGTTGTGTCCGTTCCCTACGATCTGACTTCAACCTATCAACCCGGCAGCCGCCGGGGGCCTGCTGCGATTATTGAAGCTTCAACCAATATGGAGCTTTATGATGAAGAACTGAAAAAAGAAACCTATCTGGCTGGCATCCATACAGCCGCGCCGGTCAGTGTGGATGCCCGCGGGCCGAAACACATGGTCCGTGCCGTGCAAAAAAAAATCAGCCGTATCGTTAAGCTAAACAAGATTCCGGTGATGCTGGGTGGGGAACACAGCATCACTTGGGGCGCGGTGCAGGCTGTCGCCGAAAAATATCCCAAATTGACGGTCCTGCAACTGGACGCTCATGCCGATTTACGGGACAGTTATCAAGGTACGCCTTATAATCATGCCTGTGTCGCCAGACGAATCACTGAGATTTGTCCTTTGGTTCAGGTAGGCATTCGCAGCATGAGTAAAGAAGAAGGGGATTATTTGCCGCAAAGTAAAGTCAAATCCTACAGTGCCGATTATGTTTTTGAAAATAAAGACTGGGCGCAAACCATCTGTAAAGATTTAAGCGGCGATGTTTTTATTACCATTGATCTGGATGTTTTTGATCCATCCATCATGTCCGCAACCGGCACGCCTGAGCCGGGCGGTCTTTACTGGCGTGACGTTTTGCAATTACTGCGTCTGGTTTCCCGTAAGTGCGGTATTCGAGGTTTCGATGTTGTTGAATTAGCCCCGTTGCCCGGTGTTGTTGCCCCGGATTTTATGGCGGCCAAACTGATTTATCGTTTAATGGGATATATAGCAAAATAGCGATGCCTGTTAAACTAATTTACCACGGAGATAAGAAATTGAATCCTAATGTTCCCCGAAAAATATTTTTTACCAAAGGTGTCGGCACCCACAAGGAAGAACTGCATTCATTTGAGTTGGCCCTGCGCGATGCCGGTATTGAAAAGTGTAATCTGGTGCAGGTATCCAGCATTTTTCCGCCCGGTTGCAAAGTGATTTCCAAGGCGCAAGGCGTCAAAGAGCTGCAACCGGGAGCGATCACCTATTGTGTGATGAGCCGTTGCTGCAGTAACGAACCTCGCCGATTGCTTGCATCATCCGTTGGTCTGGCCATTCCCGCTGATAAAAAAACCTATGGTTATATCAGCGAGCATCACGCCTTTGGCCGCACCGAAAAAGAGACGGGAGATTACGCAGAAGATCTGGCTGCCGCAATGCTGGCGTCAACACTGGGCATTGATTTTGATATTGATGAGAGTTGGGATGAGAAGAAAGAAATATTCAAAATCAGCGGTAAAATTGTCAGCACGCGAAACATAACGCAATCAACCATTGTTAAAAACAATTGGTTTACAACCGTTGTGGCCGCTGCGGTTTTTATTTTCTGAGTTTATGCGCGACCAAATAACTCCTTGACAAACATAGGAGATAATGGTCTAAGAACAGCTCTTGAAATATTGTCATATCGCGGGGTGGAGCAGCTTGGTAGCTCGTTGGGCTCATAACCCAAAGGTCATAGGTTCAAATCCTATCCCCGCTACCAAATAAAAAAAGGGGTTACGGTTAAGTACCGCAACCCCTTTTTTTGTTTTAAAAGCTCTGCCCCACAAGATCTTCCGGCAATCCCTGCCTGTACTAATTTTTGCGGCTCCAGGATTCATCTGCCGCCTTGTACTCTTTGATCATGTCGTTTTCCATCTCCTTGCGGAGTGATTCAAACTGGTCATCGTTCATTGCTTCCGGCACAGTAAAGATTGAACCGAATCGGAAAAGAACACGGCTGAATGGTTTGGGAACCATGAAACGATCCCAGCTGTTGAATGTCCATGCCT
>CAYVFA010000192.1:2450-3529 GCA_964450075.1 uncultured Smithella sp. | reverse complement strand
CCGATATCGCCGGAAAAAACCAGCTTGGAGGTTTCGCCCTTTTCTTCAATGACCAATTCCACCATGGCCGCGCCCAAAATATGGCCTGCGTCCTGAAACCGGACACTGATGCCGGGGGCAGGGCTGAAGGACTCGTCGTACTTGCGGGTCTTAAGATGTGGTTTCACCGCTTCGGCGTCCTTGGTGGTGTATAGAGGCAGAGCATCCGTTTTCATACCCGTGCGGGCATACCGTTTGTTTTTTCCGGCGGCTTCCACTTCCTGAATGTGCGCGCTGTCCAGAAGCAGAATGTTGAGCAGATCGCCTGTCGGTTCAGTGGCGTATATGGGACCCGAAAAACCCTGCTGTACCATGCGGGGCAGCAGTCCCGAATGATCGATATGCGCATGGGTGATGATAAAAAAATCAATCCGGGAAGGGTCATAGGGCGCCACGTCCACATTACGTTTTTCAATCGCATCCGAACCCTGATGCATGCCGCAATCAATAGCAAAACGCGCCTGATCTGTTTCAATAACATAACACGAGCCGGTAACCGTTCTTGCGGCTCCAAGAAATTTAATTTTCATGAGAAATCCTTAAAATGAGGTTAGGTGTAATAGGTTCAGGGGTTCACGGTTGAAGGGTTCAACGGTTCACGGTTCAGGGGTTCAGCGGTTTGACGATCCACGATCCACCAGTTCATCGTGTGAAGGCTTGCAAATTATGTAGTGCGTACCTTCAGGTGCGCAACCTTTGCGGGTCTAATCACCTGATAACCTGATGACCTGAAGGTCACAAGCGGTCACGCGAGGTGGCGCAAGGTTGCGAGAAGCGCACGTTTGTCATTCCCGCCCAGCATTCGCCGGGTAAACATCCGGCGGGAATCCAGTTTTTTCAATTGTTTCCTGGATTCCGGCATTCGCCGGAATGACGCAAAAGGTGATTTCCGACTTTTTACGAGGCCATCACTATTGTGCGCCGCCGTCTGGCACGAACCGCTGAACCGTGAACCGTGAACCGTGAACCTGGAACCTGGAACCCGTTTCTTCTACTCTTTATGCGCTTTTCTTCAGCTTCTTGGCTTCTTTCTTTTCTTT
>CAYVFA010000192.1:0-2350 GCA_964450075.1 uncultured Smithella sp. | reverse complement strand
TTGAACCGTTGAACCGTTGAACCGTTGAACCTTCTTCTTCTAAACCGTCCCTCTGCTGAGCAGGCTTCTTTCGATATTCAGGATCGCCTGGCCCAGGGCAACTTCCATTTTCTGATCTTCTATCCGAAACTCGACGCTGACATATTGAATGTTCCTGTTGCTGGTATTGACGTCCGGCTGCCTCACACTGCGGACAATCGCGTCGATATCAAAAACATCGCTGCCGATCAGCAGCTTGAATTTAACCGGATCGTTGGGGCGAAAAAGGTAATTTTTTGAATAAATAAATTTGGCGCCGCCAATGGAAACGTCCAGCAGGTTGACCTTCTCTTCTTGCAGAAACAAGCGCAGATCCGTTTCCGAGGGCGGGCTGACGCGGAAATACATTCGAAAATCGACCGGCTCCAGATCGTTCAGTTTTTTGATGACCAGCGCTTCCGCCGTTTGTCCAGACGAGATGGTGTAATCGGGAATCAGATCATGCAGCAGTCCGGAAAAACCGAAACGCAGCAACCGCTTTTTGGAATGGGCTAAAAAAGTTGTCAGCACCCGCCGCTTCAGAAAATGAGTCGTCAGCGCAGGCGATGTCTGTGAAATCGTAATGTATTTACCTTCAATATCATAGACCACCGCTTTCATGTAATGCGCGTTTTTGCTGTCAATCTCATTTTCAAAAATGATATCCAGCGGCATTCCGGCTCTAATCTCTGGTTGATACATGATTTAGCATCCGTTTTTATCGTAAATAGTCTATGGATAATCTAATATCAGAATATCGACAGATTTCCTATATTAAAGTGAAAAAAGGTTCAGGGGTTCACCACCTGAAGGTGGCAGGCGGTTCACGGTTCACTCTTCACGCCTTACGTTTCACGAGATACAAATAACGAGATACGAGTAACGAGTAACGAGATGCGAACGACGAGCCACGAGCTATACGCCGGGCAGACTTCTGATAAATCTGGATTTGCTGATTTCGGGATCATTGGTAATAATGGGCACGTCAAGGTATCGTGCGGTCGCTGCAATCAAACGGTCATGTAATTCAGGGATGTCTTTGATCTCAGTGGCTGCCTTTATGATTTCCAAACCAAGTGGTTCAACCTGATAATTACTGCTCTGCAATAGTTCTTCTGTTTCCAGCAGGTTGACGGGTATTCTTTTCTTTTCAAAAAGATACATGATCTCCATTAACACGATAGCAGGGATGATAATGATGTTTTTCCCCTTATCCGCATCCATAAATATTTTATGGCAAAAATCATTGATAACTTTTCGCCCCATCATAAATTTGATCAGGGCCTGTGTGTCTGTCACATAACTACTCAATCGTCAGCTCCTGCTCAAGATGTCGTAATGATTCATGTCTCAACTTCTTGATGTCTTCTGGCTCAATTTTATGACCTTTCAGGATGCCCCTGAGCTTAATGATTTTTGACGACTTCTGGTTGCTTTTGTTTCGCATGTAATCAATATAGTCGATAATGGATCCAAGATCCCTCGCTTCCATGCCCGATAATTTTTTGTAAATCTCATGTTTATGCAAAGCTACTTTGTTCATGGTTCTCTCCGGCTATACTGAAATAAACAATCAATTCGTTAACTTTAAATAACTCTTATCAAAAAAACCATATTTTGTATATGAAAACATGAATAGTGGATGGTGAATGGTGAATGGTTGATGGTCAAACCGCTGAACCCTTGAACCGCTGAACCGTGAACCGCTGAACCTTTTATCTGCTGAACCGCCTGCCACCCGCAGGGTGGTGAACCGTGAACCGTGAACCTCTAACCCTGTGTCAAAAACAACACGAAAATAAGATTGACATGGCTGTTTCAGGCTTAATTGCCATAATCCATGCAAATGATGTGGTAAAAGATATGACAG
Source organism: uncultured Smithella sp. (assembly GCA_964450075.1). Lineage (GTDB taxonomy): Bacteria > Desulfobacterota > Syntrophia > Syntrophales > Smithellaceae > UBA8904. Next base: position 462 of record CAYVFA010000192.1, on the reverse strand, counting down.
CTCTGAAGTGATTGGTTTTTGGGTTGAGACCGGGTGTTTATGGTATTTATTAATTATTTCATATAGATAATCTTTATTTTTTTGAAAGTGATGTTTTAGATTAATATCTTATAGCAGATACATTTTATTTTAAATGTCATTTGCGGGGTTGTTTTTAAAATTTGGCATCGGTATTGCTAATAAGACGAGCGAGCAAGGCAATGGTTTTTTTGTCAGGAATAAATCTTGACAATAAGAATGAGCCGATGCTAGGTTCCACCCGTATATTTTGCGGTCAAAGTATTGGGCAACAGAATATATGGCAGAATGGAGAGGCGTCTTTTTCAAGAAATGCCCGTTTTGAGAAAAAGGCGGAAACGTTTTAACTCTATTTATCTTAGGAGGATAAAATGAAGAGATTTTGGTTGGTTTTGCTGTCACTGGGGTTGATCGTAGCCTTCAGCACGTCAGCGATGGCCGTTG
>CAYVFA010000191.1:0-3554 GCA_964450075.1 uncultured Smithella sp. | reverse complement strand
ACGATTCACGAGATACGAAATACGAGATACGTTTTCTCTGACTCACCGGCTAATCGTGACGCCCACACGGTCGCAGTAACGGCTGACGGGACAAGTGCTGCAAAGCGGCGATACGGGTTTGCAGGTTTTACGGCCGAAGGCCACCAGCAGCGTATTATAGATGATCCAGTGTTTCCGGGGAAGCTTGTCGCGAAGGGCCATTTCCGTATCATCCGGCGTCCGGGTCTCCACATACCCCAAACGGTTGGAAATGCGATGCACATGTGTATCAACGCAGATGCCGTCCTTTCCGTAAGCCAGCGTGACCACCAGATTGGCTGTTTTGCGTCCGACACCCTTGATGCTCAGCAGGTCTTCCAGGTTTTCCGGAACTTTTGAATCAAAGCGGTCAATCAGTTCGCGGCAGGCGTGATGAATGTTCTTTGCTTTGACCCGGTAGAAACCAACCGGATAAATCGCTTTTGCGATTTTAGCCTGTGGCACTTTCAGCATTTCTTCGGGGGTGGAAGCCAGCGCAAAAAGCCTGTCGGTTGCAACGGCTGTGACTTCGTCCTTGGTGCGCAGGCTGAGCAGTGTGGAGATCAGGATAACAAACGGGTCATGTTGGGTTTCCGCCAGATGCGTAACAATCGGCATCTCTCCCAGATCCAGTTCCTTTTTCAAAATTTTGACGATTTGATTGATATGGCTGTTTTCCATCTGTTTCACCGCTTCCGAAATTTCTTATGATCCGGCGACGCAATCCTCATCTTGTTGACCGCGCGAATAACGCTTTTCTTATGATGGACGCCTGTGAAAAGCAAGTCTTTATCCACACCTCCACATCTGCGGGCAATGGGAATATCGCTTTAAATTTATTGATAAACAACCATTGTGACCGGGAGTATTTTTTCTTGACAGGGTCTCTTTATTCTTATAATGCCAAGGTAGAATTTTTGAGTGCAGACGATGGAGTTTGGCACGTAAGGGAAAAGATTCCAACAACAATCCCTGATCATCAAGCAAATAAAATCCATCCGGCAAATCACCCTGCTTAACTCCGATCCCGCAGGGGAAGTGTATTGAAACCATGCAGAAAACTAAAAAATATCAAATCAATCCGCAAAATGAAAACGGCTCCCGGAAAAAAAAGCAAGGACAGGTCGTTGTCATTGAAGATCGCTGCAAGGGCTGCGGCTTTTGCATTGCCAATTGTCCCCGTCAGGTGTTGCGTTTCTCAACCACGTTTAACAAAAAAGGTTACCACCCCCCCGAGGTGAACGACGCTTCCAGGTGCGTGAATTGTCATTTCTGCGAAGTTCTCTGTCCGGAGTTTGCTATTTACAGTATTGAATTTGACGACTTTAATGAATGAGGATTGAAGGAGATTGGTTTTGGTTGGAAAAGAAGTCCTAACAGGAATACATTTCATGAACGGCGACGAGGCTTGTTGCGAGGGCGCGCTGGCCGTCGGCTGTCGTTTTTTTGCCGGCTACCCGATTACACCGGCGACCGAAATTGCCGAATCCATGTCGCGACGATTGCCCCAGCTGGGAGGCGTTTTCATTCAGATGGAAGATGAAATTGCTTCTATGGCGGCCATTCTGGGCGCAAGCTGGGGCGGTGTTAAATCCATGACCAGCACGTCAGGGCCCGGATTTTCGCTGATGATGGAAAATATCGGTCTGGGCATCTGCACGGAAACGCCTTGCGTGGTTTGTAACGTCCAGCGGGGAGGACCCAGCACGGGGTTGCCGACGCTTGTGGCCCAGAGTGACATGATGCAGGCACGCTGGGGATCTCACGGGCATTATGAAATCATTGCTCTGTGTCCCGCAAGCCCCCAGGAAATGTTTGATATGACCATTCGCGCTTTCAACCTCAGCGAATTTTATCGTCTGCCCGTGATCATTCTGGCCGATGAAGTCATCGGCCATATGAATGAACGGGTCGTCATTCCGCGCGAGGATGAAATTGAAATCATCAGCCGGCGCAAACCCTCCGTTTCACGGGAAGACTATCTTCCTTACGATGCGGATGCCGACGGAATTGCTCCAATGGCCAATTGCGGCGATGGTTACCGGATTCACGTGACCGGCCTTACCCATGACGATCGCGGCTACCCGGCGATGGATGCCAAAGCGCAGGAACGAATGGTCAGCAGGCTGGTTGATAAAATACGCAATAATCGCGATAAAATTATCAGCACAAAAAATATGTATCTGGATGACGCCGAAGTGGTCGTGGTTTCTTACGGGATCAGCGCCCGTTCGTCCATGCAAGCCGTTCGTAACGCCCGAAATGAAGGCATCAAAGCGGGGTTTATCAAACTGGAAACCATCTGGCCTTTCCCTGAAGAACTCATTCGCAGCATCGCGCCTCAGGTTAAAGCGATGATCATGGCGGAGATTAACGGCGGCCAAATGGTGTTGGAACTTGAACGCTCTTCAGGCGGCGCTTGCCCGGTGAGCCTGGTATCCAATTACGGCGGCGCGATTCTCCACCCCGGTTTGATTCAAAGCGCTATTGCCAAAGCAGCAAGAGGGAAAATATGACCACATCAAAACCCGCTCGAAATGTTCCACCCCATCCGATGGATTCTCTGCTGCGCACAGAAAGAATCCCGCACATCTGGTGCCCCGGCTGCGGCATCGGCACCGTATTTTCCGCCGTGCTGGCCGCCATAAAAAATACCGGATGGGATCCCAATTCCATCGCGATGGTCTCCGGCATCGGCTGTACGGGACGCATGGCCGGTTATATCAAACTGGATTCGTTTCACACGACGCATGGCCGGGCGCTGCCGTTTGCCACCGGCTTGAAACTGGCGCGTCCGCAAACCAAGGTCATTGTTGTTTCCGGAGACGGCGATCTTTTTGCCATCGGCGGCAACCATTTTATTCATGCCGCAAGACGGAACATGGACTTGACGGTCATCTGCGTTAATAATCTCAATTACGGCATGACAGGCGGCCAGCAGGCTCCCAGCACGCCGCTGGGTGCCAAAACCACAACCTCCGTCAATGGTTCGCCGGAAGAACCTTTCAATTTCAGCTATCTGGCATCCGCTTGCGGCGCGACCTATGTGGCAAGGTGGACCGCCATGCAGGTCCGGTCTCTGAGGAGTTCCATCAGCGAAGCCCTGGAAAAACGCGGCTTCAGCTTTGTCGAAGTGATCACCCCCTGCCCTTCCTCATTCGGGCGACGCAATCGCATGGGCAGCGCGCTGGAAATGCTGAAATTTTATCAGGGCCGTTCGGTTATCCGGGGCGATATTGATCCCAAAGACGCGTCCATGGACATTGATAAGGAAATTGTTGTGGGAAAGTTTGTCGATATCGAGCGCCCCACCTTCATGGATCACTACGAAAAATTCAACCGCTCGCAGATGCCGCAGTGGCGGCCCATGCATTCTGATCCTCAGAAAGGACGGTGATGATCATGCCGGACAAACGGGAAAAACATATCGTGTTCACCGGTTTTGGCGGTCAGGGGATTGTTCTGGCCGGTGATATTCTGGGAAAAGCGGCAACGCTTTATGATCACAAGCACGCCACCATGACGCAAAACTACGG
>CAYVFA010000190.1:0-3565 GCA_964450075.1 uncultured Smithella sp. | reverse complement strand
ACACACAAAGGCACAGACGCTCCGGCATCTGTGCCTTTTGCCTTCTTCTCAAGAACCCTCTTCCAACCTCCTCCATCGTTCTACTCCCTTGAGATAGCCCAGGGAATATCATCTCCTAAACATCTTTCATCTTTCCGATTAGGACCGCTGGACCAAACAACTACCGAGTACTTACTCAAAGAATTGGAAAGAGATTCTGAAAGCCCAGTCAAATTCGTTACATAATCCACATTAAATGGAGTGAACCAGGCATCATAAAAGAGAGAGCTATTATGATACTTTTCCATATCTTCTTTCGAAAGAAAGGAAAACACCCAATTAGTAAATCCATAATTTATATCATTACCTTTAATCTCTAACTTTTTGATAGAGCTACCGTCTCCATCAATATAAGGAACTACGAGATTCTTTATTTCTACCAATCGTTTATCTGTTATTATTTCCTTATACGTTTTCCCAAAACACATAATAACAGAGGATGAAGAAACAAGGATCACTAGAAATATAAATATTGTATTTAATATTATTTTTAATAATTTTCTACTAGTATTTCTTACTAGAATTACCCAGAGATTTATGAGAAGTAAATTTCCAAATACAAAGGAAAGCAATCCTTTTGAAACTGGTTCGCTTAATCCTAAAATACAACCATTTAAATTCATAGTTGTTTGTGCAATTAGATATAAAAATAATATAATTATATCAATCCACCATAACAACTGAAGCCTATTTTTCATAATATTTATGATATTACTAATTTTTTACTTTAGCTCCCCATTCCTGTTCCAATAGAAAACGCCGGGAGACTCCCTCTTCATCGAGGAGAGGCCATACAATGTCATCCCCTAAACATCTTTCATCTTTCCGATTGGGGCCGCTGGACCAAACAATAATGGGAGACCTGTTTAATTGATCAATGGCTTTGATGCGGAATTCTTCCCGTTTTGTGAGCAAGCCCTCACTCAGAGATTTCTCGCTGCTCTTCACAATATTGGTTGTGTAATCCACATTAAATGGGGTCCCCCAGTCATCTTGTTGGAACTGTTTTTCAATAACATCTCCTTCCAGGTCAGCCTCTTCTTTCAAAAACGAAAACAATGTATCTCTCAAAGAGGTATTGTCGGACCTGTCAGCAAGAGCTCTATCTAACTTTGTTTCATCCTCAGTCAGAGCGGTCAAAGTTAATAGACGGATAAGTTTCAGATGTCCGCTGGTCATTATGCTGTGGGCTCTGGGCGGATGTATCCCAAAAAGAGGAATGCACACGAGTATCGCAATAAGCAACCCGACTATCCCCAAAAAACAAATCCAAAACTTCACTGAGATTTTATTCATATTGACGCTTGAATCCTTTCCTCATGATCTTTTAGGCGCCCATTTTCCTATCTTCACTCATCTTTACCTTTGTATGCACCTAAGGCAAAAAAGATCGCACCGACAGTTATTGAGAAATATCCAAGCATCATGCTCTCTTTTTCGGAGTAGTTCACAGGCGTAATTCTGTTTCTCATCCCGCGATAATAATAAATATCATCGCCGGTAAGTACTCTTACTTTTTCGGGATGGATAAGGGTATAAACACCCCCCAGGACGAATAAAACTCCCACGAAAAGGGCTGCTTTTTGAATAGAGTCGCGCCGTCTCATTGCATCATTTTTTGAAAAGGTGTTCCAGAGCCCTTTCGTCACTGAGCGACAACATAAAAGCGTTTCGAGGAAGGGTGAAATTAACTTTCGGCGCGGCCAATAGCTTTCCTTTATAGATCATCAATAAAGGTTTCCCCATATGCATCTCGGTCATCTCATTCAATTTAGCTGTATCCTCTTTGCTCAATTTTATGGTTAAGTACCTCTTGCCATCCCCTCCTTCCCCTTGGTCGACGAGCTCTATCTCGCAAGTAATACCTGCCGATGAATCGACTTTACTGGCATCCACAAGCCCCTCTCTGCTCACGGCATCTACCAGGTTTGTCATCTCCTCCGTCGTGGCAAAAACAAGTTGCAAGTTTCGTTTTCCCTCATTCGTATGGACAAAAGGGTCTCCCATTACCTGCAAAGTCTGCATCTCATGCCTGCATCCTTCCACTCGTCCATCTTTCATGCGAACAACGACTTTACCGACGTATTCCGTACTCTTCTTGGGAACACCTCCATCATCCGGTGGTATTAAATAATACGTCCACAGCTCGATGCTTGCCTCCTCACTTTTAAAAGTGGGATTTCCAAAGATTTTTTTAACTTCGGCGACAGTCATCCCCGGAGTAATAAGCTCGTAGAGCTCCTGTTCACTGGAGACCGAGCTGCGCTTGAAAAAATCACACCCGCTTCCCAAAATCAAAGCTATGAGAAACAGGAATACTGAGCCTTTGCACAGCATACATGCTATTAAATGAAATAAGGAACGCCGATTAAGTCCTTTTCCTTCACCAATAAGTCCGCTGGAGAACCAGCAACCCTGTGCCAGAGAATCCCCTCGGCAACCGTAATTATGTCTGTATTTCACCATGATCGCGAAAAAGTTAAAAATAATTCATCAACACCTTTTTCTTTTAATGTAACCAGCATTTTGACTTGCTCTATTTTTTTGTCCGTATTGACATAGAAAGTGTAGGAGTTTAATAATCTTGCATCAAAATATATTTCGTTTTCGCTCCAGATTTTTAGATGAATTTTGGAACCATAACTTTCATCAGGAATACATCCAACCGTATATAATCCTTCCTGCAAAGACATTTTAATTTCTGTCACTTCATTTTGCAGTGGATAAGAAAAATCAATCATATATGTTACTTTTTCCATGTAATTATAAAACGCTATAATTGCAAAAAATATAATTAATGAAAAACTAATTATTATTTTATATCTCTTCATAATTACCTTCCATCGGCCTCAGAATCGAGCCGTTTTGAATTTCCTCTCTCTGTCCCCAACGCTCTAATGTAGAATCTCTACAATCGCCGTCTCATTGCATTCTTGATTTATTTTTTCTACCGCGCCTGCACATTAAAACACCATCTCTGCACGATCGTATCCTCATCTCTAAAAATATGCAAATTATTTTCTATTGACGAAATTATTGAATAGGAATAATCTGCGCTGAGAATGGCAATTATGGCGAATATCACAGGGCGAATATCACAGGGCGAATATCACAGGGCGAATATCACAGGGCGAATGAACCTCAGGAAAGCCGCGAATTTGAGAGGCTTTTTCACATTCCTCGTCTATTGTTTTACCTATGTGGGGCTTGCTCGGGAAACGAATAAACCCGCAAAGTTATCCCGAAATCGGATTTCTAGTACTGATCTCAAAAAGAAATGAATACAATGGAAAGGTCACGCATCTTCATCGTAATATCCGCCTAGCCGTCAGCTTCGACAGCGGCGATGGTCGCCCGGCGAACTTGTAACGTGAAGCCCATGTGATATGAACGGTACTGCACAAGCTAATGACGGACCACCACCGGAAAAAGCGCCCGGGCTTGGCTGGGGCAAGACGGTTTTGTTTGCTTTTTTTGCGGAGGTGGTATTCGTCTTGGCCAGTGGGGTCAGTTGGGGCTTTTTTTA
>CAYVFA010000189.1:0-3566 GCA_964450075.1 uncultured Smithella sp. | reverse complement strand
GAAACGAATTGATAATCTTTGAGCTTTGCGCAAGCAGCGTACAATTGAGGAATGACAGCATTGTTGGTTTTTTGTAGTCATGCAAACGTCCCCATTCGTACAAAAGAAAAGGGGTTTCGGTATGGCAACGACCTATAAACAAAAATTAATTGGCGAAATAAATGCCCTTCCCGAGGACCTTATACCCCGTGTTTACCGAATCGTACGCACCCTGCGCACGGAACTGACGCATCAAAAAGCAGTGACGCCGAAAAGAGGTTCGCTCAGAGGAATTTGGGGGAAATTGGAGATTGATGAATCGCATATCTTTGCGGCAAAGAAATCTCTCTTCTCTTACGAATACAAGGACGAAGAGCGTTGAATTACGTCACTGGCACCCATTCTCGGCACCACACGGCGCGCCTAATAACCTGAAGGTCACGCGAGGCACGCACTACATTGCTCATTGCTGCTTTTTTGTGCTATCCACCATCAACTATTTAAATAGGCGCTGTCCCTATTTAATTATCCTCGTTGAGTAATATTGCTCAGTCATTGAGTAATTATCATTGATTCCAGATAAAACCTTTGATATGAAGAACTTATGAAGTTCGAACGTCATTTATTATTAACTTTACGAGAAGAGCTTTCCGCACCGACACCCGTCATTCATGTTTTGATTGGGCCAAGACAAGTGGGTAAAACAACAATTGCTCTTCAAATTCAGGAATCTGTCAAAATTCCTACCATTTATGCAACGGCAGACAGTCCTGTTCCTTTGGATTCCTCCTGGATTGAAACACATTGGAAACGAGCCGTTACAGAAAGCCATGCCTCCAAAAGCCCGGTCATTCTGATTCTAGATGAACTGCAAAAAGTAAGGGGATGGAGTGAAACGCTAAAAATTCTCTGGGACAGTCGTCTGGGCGGGCCGGAAATCAGAGTGTTGATTTTAGGTTCCTCCTCTTTGCTCATGCAGGAAGGTCTGACAGAAAGTCTGGCGGGAAGATTTTTTCTCCATCGCTGCAGCCACTGGAGCTATAGCGAATGCAAAGCCGCTTTCGGCTGGAATCTGGAGCAGTGGATTTTTTTCGGCGGGTATCCGGGAGCAGCGTCATTTATCCATAATGAGATTTCATGGAAACGCTACATCACCGATTCACTCATCGAAGCCGTCTTGGCCCGCGATGTGCTCCAGATGAGCAAGATTGCCAAACCGGTTTTGTTGCGTCATCTTTTTGCGCTGGCTGCCACATTGCCGGCTCAGTTCGTATCTTATACCAAGATGCTGGGGCAACTGCACGATGCCGGCAATACCACAACGCTTGCCCATTATTTGAAGTTGCTTGAATCCGCATTTCTGGTGAGTGGTCTTGAACTATTTTCGCGCAACAAACAACGCAAGCGCGGCAGCAGTCCTAAACTCGTTTTATGGAACAATGCGCTGATCAACGCACTTTCGACCAAAACCTTTGATCAGACAATCGCCGATTCCATCTGGTGGGGCAGGCTAGTTGAAAATGCCGTGGGCGCCAATCTATGCAACAGTTTAAATTCCATTGAATATACAACTAGCTACTGGCGGGAAGGCAATCACGAAGTTGATTATGTAGTGACCAGAGGTGCTGATATCCGGGCTATCGAAGTAAAAAGCGGGGCAAGCAAAAAATTATCAGGACTGGCTCGATTTCAAAGCCAATACCCGGAAGCAAAATCACTGATTATCGGAGGACCGGGTATCCCCTTGGAAGAATTTTTTAGCCAGGATACCGCACAATGGTTGGATTAAAAACAGAAGGTTGTTTTTTCCATCCATCATCAGCCCTCTTCTGTCATTCCCGATTTTTTTTGTCGGGAATCCAGATCCCCCTTTGTCATTCCCGCAGTTTCCAGGCGGGAATCCAGAAAAAAAACATGGATGCCCGACAGGTAATTTCGGGCACGCATGACCTGAAAGGTTATGACAAAAAGAGAGTCATCCCCGCGTTCCCCACTGTCATTCCCGCATTTTCCTGGCGGGAATCCAAGAAGAAATTGTAGGGACTGTTCCCCGAACAGTCCGAAAAAAATGTTTCTGAATAATCCGAAAAACGGCGCGTTCGGGGACCGCGCCCTACAGACTGGATTCCCGCCGGATGTTTACCCGGCGAATGCTGGGCGGGATGACAGAGGGGGTGCGCGAATGACTTTCTTTTGTCATGCCCGAGTGCTCCTGTCGGGCATCCACACCATTATTATTCCTGGATTCCCGCCAGGGAAATGCGGGAATGACAGCATTGTTGGTTTTTTGTAGTTATGCAAACGTCTCCCCTGACACCTAACTCCTCAAGCTTGACGTTTTGATTCCTGACACCTGACCTCTGAAGGAAATAGTAAGAGCTGCCTTCTTGTTTCCAGATAAACGTTGAATTTAAATCCCCAACTCTATGAACAAAGAAATTATCCTGGATTTAATAAAAAAAGGCGAATCAGAAACGGTCGAATTCAAGTCCTCCCTCGATCAGGCAGCGATTGAAACGCTTGCCGCTTTCGCCAATACAAAGGGCGGGTATGTATTTGTCGGTGTAGCAGATTCTGGCAAGATTGTTGGCGTACAGCTTGGCAACGAAACTATCCCGCAATGGCTAAATCAGATAAAAACAAACACGTTTCCCACTCTTCTGCCGGATGTTACGACCGCGGCCATTGATCATAAAGACATCGTGATCTTTAAGGTCGACGAGTTTCCGATCAAGCCCGTAAGCTGCCGGGGAAAATATCTGAAAAGAGTCAGGAATGCAAATCATCATATTCCCATTCACGAGATATCCGATCTACATTTGCGAAGTTATCAAACAAGCTGGGATTTCTATTCCGACACCCGTCATGGACTGGATGAAATCTCTTTAGTGAAAGTGAGCAAATTCATAGAAATAGCGAATCGGATTCGCCCCAATCCCATTCTGGACGATCCTCTCACGGTGCTCCAGAAATTCGAATTAATCAAGGAAACAGTGATTACGAATGGTTGTTATCTGCTTTTTGCAACGGAGGATGTACTGATGTCCACGATAGAGATAGGCCGCTTTGATAGCGATACCAGCATTCAGGACAGCCTAACCATCCGATCGGACCTGTTTGGTGAAGTGGATGCGGCGCTTTCGTTTATTCGAAAACATCTGAATAGATCTTACATCATTACCGGAGACAAACAGCGGGAAGAACGATGGGACTACCCCCTTACGGCGCTTCGCGAAATAGTGGTAAACATGATTGTCCACCGCGACTACATGAGTTCAAGCGATTCCATGATCAGAATATTTGACGACCGGATAGAATTCTTCAATCCCGGTCGCCTGATGGCTGGGCTAACGATAGAGCAGTTGGTGCGTGGCAACTATGTCTCCGCCATTCGCAACAAACAGATCGCCACGCTTTTTAAAGAGGCCGGGATCATTGAAAAATACGGTTCCGGTATTAAACGGGTATTGGAATCTATCAAGTCATACGGGCTAAAGGAGCCGTCGTTTAAGGAAATCCAGGATGGGTTTCTGGTAACCTTTTTCAAAACCACCCAGAAAACCACCCAGAAAACCACCCAGAAAACC
>CAYVFA010000188.1:2493-3567 GCA_964450075.1 uncultured Smithella sp. | reverse complement strand
CTCTCGACAATAAAAACGCTGCTTTGCAGCTTGTTATCGGGTGATGACGTTAAAGCAAAGATTAAAGCAAGATCACAGACCCCGCCGTTTGTGACAAAAATTTTAGTTCCGTTTAAAATGTAATGTGAGCCTTTCTTGACGGCGGTGGTTTCCACACTGCCCGCGTCCGATCCTGCGTTGGCTTCCGTCAGGCTGAACGCGCCGATCATGCTGCCCGAAGCCAGTTGCGGCAGATAAATTTCTTTTTGCGAGGGGTTGGCAAATTGCAGGATAGGATAAACGGCCACACCGTTATGCACAGTCACGCACAGGCCGACAGCTGCGCAGACGCGGGAAAGTTCTTCCACCACAATGGCCGTGCTGATGGAATCCAGGGCCGCGCCGCCGTATTCTTTCGGAACTTGCAGACCAAAATAGTCAAGGTCCCTCATTTTGGCGATGATGTCGCGTGGAAACCGTCTTTGCTGATCGATTTCAGGGGCAATCGGCGCCAGTTCCGTTTCGGCAAAATGCCTGGTGGAATTGCGGATCAGTTTATGTTTCATACAAGGATTAAATTGCAATTTTCCTCTCCCGGAACGGCAGGGACAAAAAAAGGCTGTCTCTGCATGAATGATGTGGTCATGAAAATTCATCTGGCATATAGAAAAAAGACGATGTAAAGTCAATAAAAGATTAACATTTATTGTCAGATCGAATAAGGAGGTCGATATGAAAAAAATCACGGTAGCTATATTGGCGGCAGTCCTATTGTTTTCTTTCCTGCCGATTGCAGAGGCGCAGGAATACGGCAAGGTTCGCGCGTTGCGTGAGCGGGCAGCTCATGTGACCAAGCAAAAGAACGACTTTATCATCCGGGTTTTGACATCCTATAAAATCCCTCATGAAGTCAACGAGCAGGGCGTTGTGGTTCGCCTCAACATGGACAACAAATGGATGAATATAGCGTCTATTGAAATTATACCCGTGCTGCAGGAATCCGCCGACAAAAGCCAGCAGGTCGCCGCGCATGAATTATTCTTCTTTACGGATGAAGGGATTCTGGATGTGTTTTCGTCGCTGACCATCCGGTGA
>CAYVFA010000188.1:0-2393 GCA_964450075.1 uncultured Smithella sp. | reverse complement strand
AAGCCCAATCCGGTTAAGTACATGGCCGCCACAACAAAGATAATGAAGGCGGCAATCAGCAAAATAATTTGTAAATAAATGGGCATATTATTTATAATTCCTCACACACCACTTGATGAAAATGATATTCATGAACTTTTGTAAATATCCCGCCGGTGGCCGATTCTGAGAATGAGAACGTCATTGTCCATCAGGGTGAAGATTACCCTGTAGTCGCCCACCCGCATTTTTCTTAACCCGGCAAATTCACCCTTGAGCACAGGATAGGAATCGGCATGTCCGGAAAGATCCTTTTCGATTTTATCCAGAATCCGGCGCGCCTCCTTTTTATCGAGGCGGCCCAGGTCTCTTTCAATGGATTTTTTATATTTGATATTAAAGGCCAAGCGTTTTCCTCAGTTCTTTTCCCGATATAACTTCATCTTTCGGATTTCTTAAACGATCAATGGCAATGCGCAAATCAGCAAAATCTTCAATGTAGGCTTCCAATGCCTTCTGGATATGAAAAGAACGCGGCCTTTCCGTTTCTTTTGCAATATCGTCCAGATGCTTTGTTAATTCGTCAGGAAGGCGAATAGATACGGTAGCTCTCATGACATACTCCTTTCTTCAATTGCTTGTGATACATTGTATACGATATATGACGTGCATGCAAGAGTAATCTTTTATTTAATAATAGCAGTAAACTCCCTCCTTTCGTAAAGAAGGGTTGGGGAGGATTTTAAAACCAATCCATTACGGAGGCAGTTGAGCCGGGGCATACCCATCGCTCAGAATGCCCTGCACCTGTGGCTCTATGCTCGCCGCACTACAGCCGAAAACTCGCCTTCGGCTCAAACAGTTCGGCTGCTTGACGCTTCGCTTCGCCAAGAGCCACAACGTTTCGGGCATATTCGCGCAGGGTATGCCCCGGCTCAACTGCGATGATCATATTTAATAAATGCTTTTGACAGGTCGTTTAATCAGTGCTATCATCAGACCAGTTAAAAGATTGTACAGGAGGAGTTTTTATGCATCCAACGATCAAATATTCAGAAGATGTCGTTCCGATAACCGATCTGAAGATCAATCCGGGACGGATTGTCAATCAGGTGGATAAAACCCGCAGGCCGGTGCTCTTGACCAGCCGGGGACGGGGCGTTGCTGTTGTGGAATCGATAAAAGATTATGAAGAAAGAACGGAGGAACAAGCGTTCCTGCGCGGTGTCGTTTGCGGTCTGATGGATATTGAAGAAGGCCAGGAAATAAGCCTGAAGGACGTTAAAAAGCATCTGGGGCTAAAGTAGCTATGCCCCCTAAAAAAGCAATCACATTTGCTGCGTCGGCTTTTGACGATCTTGAAAGTATTCGCGCCTGGTATAGCGATCAGCAAGTGCCTGATGTCGGCAACCAATTACTTGTTGAAATTGTTTCTCAAGTGGAAAGGCTTGCCGATTTTCCGGAGAGCGGACGTATTGTACCGGAATTCGGCATTGCCAATTTAAGAGAAATTATCCATCCACCCTTTCGGATTGTTTACCGCCTTGATGGTCATAAAATCAGAATTATCCGCGTCTGGCGCAGTGAAAGACTCTTAAAGATGCCGTAAATGAAATTGGGATAGCGACGTTATTTTGCGGATTGATCAGGGGATCAATCCCTACAACAAATTTACTGTAGGGCGGGTCGTGTGACCTTTAGGTTATCCCCGAACACGCCGAACATATTTGGCCACACATCATGCATCGGCACGTATCATTGAAATGCATCATGATTTATTCTAGCAAACGAATAATCCTGCCATTGCCTCACCAAATTTTTTCTGACCGGATTATGGGCGATATATTCAGCAATTGTTTTCAACGATTCATCCTTTCGCACAACATGTTCATAGTAATTTGGCTGCCAGAGTGGTTTGATATCGCGCATCATCGATAATACACGGGCATTATATCTTTTGAAAGCGGCCACCCAATTGGCAAGCGATTTCCCATATCCTTCATTTAATTTTAATAAAAGATGCAGATGATCAGGCATAATGCAATAGGCAAATACAGTAACCTCTTGTACAACTCGCGAACGATGATCGATTTCGTTTTCAATGTATTGGGCTATTTCCGGATTTTTGAAATAGGCTTTTTTGTTATACGTGCAGACGGTCACGAAATAGACGGCATCTGTATTTGAATAATCATAATCCACCAGATGGATTTGTTTTCTTTTTGGCAGCATATTTTTAGTTCACTTTGTAGGGCGCGATCCCCGAGCGCGCCGTTTTGTTTTTCGGACTGCTCGGGGAGCAGCCCATACGTTTTATGCGCCCTCGACTATTTTGATTTCGTCTTCTGTCAGATCGTAGAGTTCGTAAACCAGCTTGTCGATCTGCTTGTCGGTCGCGTCAATCTGGCGCTGGA
>CAYVFA010000187.1:2170-3620 GCA_964450075.1 uncultured Smithella sp. | reverse complement strand
GCCGTAAACATCCATGGCCAGCGAGCAAACCAGCAGGCCTTTATCGGTCGAGTAAGACTTGACGATCGGGGTTACAAGTTCCAGATTGCCTTCCCAGTTGGCTTTTTCCGCTTCCGTTTTGGCGGTCTTGCTCATATCCATGCAATAAGCGGCAAAATAAGCCAGAGCGCGAATGCCTTCAACATGGGATTTCATCCACATCAGTTTTTTGCGGACATCGGGATGGTTGATGATGGTCACCGCTTTGGCTGCGGGATTTTTCATTTCCCAGACCGGCGTTCCCTGAATGCGTTCTTTGGCGTAGGCCACGGCATGCTGAAAAGCAGCCGAGGAAATGGCGACACCCTGCATGCCGACGCCCAGACGCGCTTCATTCATCATCTGGAACATGATCTTGATGCCGGAACGTTCTTCACCCAGCAGTTCGCCGATGCACTTTCCATCTTCGCCGAAATTCAGAGTGGCCGTAGCCGAGGCTTTGATGCCCATCTTATGTTCGATGCCGCCGCAGTTTACGTCATTGGACTCGCCCAGGGAGCCGTCGTCATTGACGCGGACTTTGGGAACGATGAAAATGGAGATGCCCTTGGTGCCGGCCGGATCGCCTTCGATGCGCGCCAGAACGGGGTGAATGATGTTGGGGGAAAGATTATGATCGCCGGCGGAGATGAAACACTTGGTTCCCGAGATCAGGAATTTCCCATCGGGAAGACGTTTGGCTGTTGTTTTCAATGCGCCGACGTCGGAACCCGCGCCCGGTTCGGTCAGGCACATCGTGCCGGTCCATTCGCCGGAAAAACATTTTTCCATGTATTTCTTCTTCTGTTCTTCATTGCCGTAAACGTTGATCAGGTTGGCGGCGCCGTGCGTCAGGCCGGGATACATGCAGAAAGCATAGTTGGCGGCGCAAAACAGTTCCATCGCCGCGTAACCGGCGGTGTGCGGCATACCCTGGCCGCCGACATCGGGAGAATCCATCGGATTAATCCAGCCGGCTTCGCTGTATTTTTTATAAGCTTCGCGGAAACATTCGGGCACGGTGACTTTGCCGTCTTTGATGTGACAACCTACTTCATCGCCTTCTTTCAAGGTTGGGAAGATGACGCTGACAGCCATCTTCTCGGCTTCGCTTAAAACCATCAACAGGTCATCCTTGGAAAAACCTGCATACGCCTCGGTATCGAAAAGCTTTTCAATGCCGAACTGTTCAAAAAGAAGAAACTGCTGATCGCGAGTGTTTACTAATAAATTGCCCATAATTAACTCCCTTCATTTATGTTTTGATATTTCAAACGATTTAATCGTCCGTTTACCTTCGTTGATCCCAAACTTTAAAGAGGTTTGCAGCAATAGCTGAGTGCTTCAGTGAGGCGACTATAATTCCAATCGTGACCGAAAGTCAATCAAAATAATAAAAATTGACCGTTCCGACCATTCTTTTTCATTTAAG
>CAYVFA010000187.1:0-2070 GCA_964450075.1 uncultured Smithella sp. | reverse complement strand
GTTGCCAGGTAAGAGGCAATGGTCTCAACATAACCACCTCCCGGCGCCTTATTAAACAGCCAGTCAAAGGGTACGGAGATGATGAAATTATCGATTTCACCACTTTGTGCGACAAGATCGAGCACTTCATTCATCAAAGATAGATTGACAAAGGCAATCGCGGCGTCAATCGGATTACGGATCATCGCCCCGGCAGGCGGGATTAATTTTCTCAATTTCAGAGTCAGGCCGTCCGAAAGAGCGGGAAGCACCAGACCTGCTCTTGTGCAACTGTCCGCGACAGAGACGCCGATGCCCCCGCCGAATCCGAGAACCGTTGTTTTCGTCCCGCGAATTTTCCCCAAACGATGAAACGCCTGAGTAACATCAGCCATTTCTTCCAGAGAATCTGCCTGCGTAGCGCCTGTTTGCCGGAAAAAAGCTGTCCATATCTTCTCTCCACCGGCCAGAGAGCCGGTATGAGAAGCCACCGCCCGGGCACCCGAATCCGTGAGCCCGCTCTTATAGATGATCACTGGCTTTTGACGGTTGGTTTTCGTTACGATATCGCGGAGGATGCGTCCGTCTTTCACCCCCTCAAGATACATGGCGATGATTTTGGTTTCGTCATCATGGGCCAGATAATCCAGAAAATCCGTGCTGTCAAGCGTCAGGGCATTGCCATAACTGATGGACTTGCTGAAATAAATTTTATAATGATCCGTCAGATAATTTGAAAAATCCTGGGCATTGCCACCGCTCTGACTGATCAGAGAAACCGGCCCGCTTTCCTTCGAGGCGGACTCCCAGGTCAACATCCGGTTTTTTGGAACATAGAATCCCATGCAATTCGGGCCGATCACTCGCAGGCCGCCTTCCCGGGCAATAGCTTCGAGTTCCTGCTGGAGCCTGATGCCTTCCGCTTCACCTGTTTCCTTGAAACCGGAACTGAAAATATGGATATTCTTGTTGCCCGTGGCGACGCATTCTTTCAGAACTTCACAAACCCGCGGCCCGGGAATGGAGATGATGACCAGATCAACGGTTTCCGGAAGCGACTTCAGGTTGGGATATGCCTTTAAACCATCTATTTCATTCAGTTTCGGATTGACGGGATAAAGCCTTCCCTGATAGCCGAATTTTCTCATGCAGCCAAACATCCCGGAAAATCCACTAACCTCCGGACGGGTGGCGCCAACAATGGCAACGGATTTTGCATGAGTCATGGCCTCAAGAGCTGCGCGAATTTCCACGGATCGCTTGCGCAGCGTCCCTTCGTCGTTATTTCCGACAGCTGGTGCGGTTTCACCGTCATCCAGAACAACCAGAGCATCCACTGCCCTGATGCGACCATCAGGCGACACAATCAGCGGATTGATGTCCACTTCCTTTATTTCAGGATGTTCCATCCCCAAACGGGACAGCCCGGAGAGCACTTGCAGCAACTGTTCGCGGTCCGCGGGCGCTTCACCCCGGAAATTCTCCAGAAGCTTACCTGCTTTTAGTTCACCCAGCATGACTTGCGCCTGCCTGTCGGTTACCGGGGCAATGCGAAAGGAGACATCGCTTAAGGCTTCCGTAAACACTCCGCCCAGACCAAACATGACCACCGGCCCGAACTGCGCATCCCGAAACAACCCGGCGACAAATTCACGGTTACCCTGAATGAAAGGTGCAATCAGACAGCCTTCCCCATCCATCCCTGCGGATTTTTTGATGGTGCGGAAAGCCTCGCGGACCTCTCTTACGGATTTAAGATTGGTTTTCACCAGTCCCCGTTCGGTTTTGTGCGTCAGTTTTGCGCCGTGACCTTTCACGACAACCGGAAATCCGATTTTTTGGGCCTGTACAACAGTGTCATTCCCATTTTGGACAATCTTATCCTTAACAACCGGCACACCATAAAACCCCAGCAGCTTTTTGGATTCCGATTCGGTCAGGGAGATCCGTCCTTCCGCTTTTACCCGGTTGATCAGTCTGTCTGCGCTCATCATAGTCATTTTATCTTTCCTCAGCTTTCGACCTTTAGCAGAAGGAAAGATCATAGTCAACAAGTGCAAAATACCCGATAAAATAATATTTTATTGACTC
>CAYVFA010000186.1:1280-3630 GCA_964450075.1 uncultured Smithella sp. | reverse complement strand
ATATACTCTGCTATAATAACGCAACCAAGTTGCGTTTGTCAATAATGTTTTTTTTGGTATTGACATTTGTTAAATTTTAAAGTAAAAAGGTTAGAAAGACAAAAGTCTTTTTTCGATATTTAACAACAAAAACACCCTTTGGAGGAGGGAGAAATCATGACAAGTAGTTTTAATTTAATTATCCTTTATTCGGCGGCGATTACTTCGCTGCTAATGATGATTAGCAAAAAAATCTGGATCAAAAAACAAGAAGTTTTAGAGCCAGAAATTCTGAAAATCTCAAAAGATGTTCACAAAGGTACAATTAGCTTTTTAAAAAGGCAATATACCTCTTCTGCCTGGGTAATTGGCTCTGCTTTCTTTGTTTTGTTATTTTTAGCATACAAAGATTTCATTAGCTTTTATACCCCCTTTGCGGTTCTGACTGGAGCTTTCTTCTCTGCCTTGTCTGCCTATCTCGGTATGACAACAGCAACCAAGGCTAATGCTGTGACTGCTTACTACACCAAATTTGGTCTAAACAAAAGTTTTCGCGCCGCCTTGAATGGTGGAGCGGTAATGGGTTTTTCGGTTTGCGGTTTTGTTCTTCTAGATTTAGCGATTTGGTATTCTGTCATTTCCCTGCTTAGTCCAAATTTGCCAGAAATTGAACTAATGGAAGTAATTACTAGCACAGTAATAACCTTTTCATTTGGGACAAGTTTTATGGCGTTTATGGCAAGAGTGGCTGGCGGAATATTTACCAAGGCCGCAGATTTTGCTGCTGATGAAGTAGGAAAGGGCGAATATAATTTAGAAGAAGACGATCCCAGAAATCCAGCAGTTGTTGCTGATATGGTTGGTGATAATGCTAGTGATATTGCCGGAGGAGGGCAAGATACACTTGAATCTTTTTCTGCTGGCAATGCTGCCGCAATGGAAGCTGGCTATCAATCATTTTCTTCAATAAGCGCTATCTTTGGCACCACAATCGCGACCTCAATCTTGGTAATGATTCCCCTATCTATCTCTGCTTTAGGAATTTTTGCTTCAATAATTGGTCTAGCAATAATTAGAACAAATGATGAAAAAAAATTATTAAGTAGTATTAGAAGAGGAATTTATTCTACATCCATTTTGGTTGCTATTGGTTCAGCAATTATTATTTACATCTCAACTAATTCTTGGGATTTGTTTTTTCCGATTATTATTGGTTTATTGGTTGGTAATGGTATTGCTTGGGTGTGTGAATATTATACCTCTACTGATTATAAACCAGTCAAACTGCTCGCAAAAAGAGCACAAGTTGGACACTCTAGTGTTGTTATAGGAGGAACAGCTCTCGGAATGATGAGCGTTCTCAGTATTGGAATAATACTAGTACTCGGAATGTTGGCAGCTTTTTATGTTGCTGGCTACGGAAACTATTCTCTTGGTATTTACGGTGTTTCCTTGGCCGCAGTAGCAATGCTTTCCACCTTGCCAATTACTTTAACTGTTGATTCTTTTGGTCCAATTGCTGACAATGCTCAAGGATTAATTGAAATGAGTGGACTAAGCAAAGAAAGAAAAAAAATTGGCAGCAGTCTTGATTCTCTCGGAAACACAACAGCTGCAACCGTAAAAGGTTATGCTATTGGTTCAGCCGCTTTGGCGGCGATTGCTTTAATTGGTGCTTTAATTTATACCATCCAAAAATCCCTAATAAAATTTGACCTACCAACTGAATTTGATTTAAGCTTAAATAATATTTGGTCTATTTCTGGGTTGCTATTGGGTGTTTCAGTTCCTTGGTTGTTTTCTGCAAAATTATTAACCGCCGTAAATGAAGCGGCGACAATAATGATGAAGGAAATTAAGCATCAAATAGAAAACCTTGGTATTTTTGAAGGAAAAAACAAGCCTGACTACAAAAAATGTATTGATATCAGCACCAAGGCAGCTCAACACTATAGCATTGTTCCTGCTATTCTCGTTATTGTCTTTCCAATATTAATTGCAATATTGGGGGGACCAACAATGATTATTGCTTTTCTTCTTGGATCTCTTTGTTCCGGATTCTGTTTGGCAGTATTTATGTCCAACGCCGGAGGTGCCTGGGATAATGCCAAAAAATACATTGAAGCTGGCTTCTTCGGTGGAAAAAACTCACCTGCCCATAAAGCCGGAATAACTGGTGACATGGTTGGCGATCCATTTAAGGACACCGCCGGACCATCGCTTAATATTTTAATTAAATTAATGATTACTGTGTCAATACTAACTTGTCCAGTAACAATGTTTTTGCATTATTTAATTTTTTAAAATACATTCTAAAAAAATAAAGGCTATCTAAATTAATAGATAGCCTTTTTTCTTTGTCTATTTTTTT
>CAYVFA010000186.1:0-1180 GCA_964450075.1 uncultured Smithella sp. | reverse complement strand
GTCAAATAACGTTCGTGTTCGGTTTGCAAATCAATACCCCAAGAAACTGGATAAACAAATTTTTCACCGCTGGCAATTAATTTTTCTACCGCCTCGGTATAAGTTAAACGGACAAAGTCAGAATTCAAAACATTATTTAAACGTTCTAACAATCCTTGATCAATAAATTTGTTGAAAAATTCCATCTCTTCTGGAAGTTCTTGGAGAATGTAGCGGATTAAATATTTGATTAATCTTTCGGCCACATCCATGTCGTCTCGTAATTCAGCAAAAGCCATTTCTGGCTCTAGCATCCAAAATTCGCAAGCATGGCGAGTGGTGTTTGAATTTTCCGCACGGAAGGCTGGACCAAAAGTGTAGACGGCGTTCAAGCCATTAATCAAAGTTTCTGCTTCCAATTGACCACTAACAGTCAAACCGGTTTTTCGACCAAAGAAATCTTGAGTGTAATCAATCTGACCAGCTGGATCTTTTGGTATTGCTTTTTCCAGGTCAAAAGTAGAAACACCAAACATTTCCCCCGCTCCTTCAGCATCGCTGGAAGAAATAATCGGCGTGTGAACATAACTAAAACCTTCTTCCTGAAAAAATTTGTGAATAGCAAAAGCCAAGGCGGAACGCAAACGATAGACAGCAGAAAAGGTGTTGCTACGGCCTCTCAAATGGGCGATAGTGCGTAAAAATTCCATACTATGGCCTTTTTTCTGTAAAGGATAATCGGAATCGGAAGTGCCTAAAATTGTGATTTTTGAAGCTTTTAATTCAAAAGGTTGGCCGGCAGCTGGTGATTCAATCAAAGTACCAGTAATTTCCAAAGAAGAACTAATGGCAATTTTTTCCAATTCAGTAAAATTATTTAAATTATTATCAAAAACCACCTGCAAGCCTTTAAAAAATGAGCCGTCATTGATTTCCATGAAGGCAATATCGCCAGAAGAACGGACGGTGCGAACCCAGCCGGCAACCAAAACTTCCTGATTTAAGAAAGTTTTTGGCTCGCGATGGAGATTTTTGATTTTGGTGTAAGACATATAACAAATAATTAAACTGAATTAACATCTGGAATATTATCACAAATATCGGCTAAAAACAAGTTATTTTTGAGGTTTTTATTTTCTCACAATAAAATTAAAGGTGTGCCAATGCTTAATTGCTTTGGCGGCAGTTTCTTCGTTTTTTT
>CAYVFA010000185.1:0-3630 GCA_964450075.1 uncultured Smithella sp. | reverse complement strand
GCGGATAGGCCGGTCGTCGGTATGACCCTGCACTTCGACCGATAATTCCGGATGGCTGATAATAAAAGTGGCCACCTTTGCCAGCGTCGGTCCGGCGTCTGTTTTCATTTGCGCTTTTCCCGAATCAAAAAGAATTTGTTCCGGAAAAGTGATAATCAGAAATTGAGAGCGGCGTTCCACCGTGACACCCTGCCGGTCTTCCGCACTGCCCAGAACGTTCTGCAGATCATCTTCCAGAGCCGCAACAGCTTGTTTATCATGCGCCTCAGGTGTTGGGCTGACAACCGGCGTTGCAACTTCTGTCCCCCGCGGGCGGAGGGTGATGGGGGTGGTCGTTTGTTTTTCAGAGAGCGCGGCTTTCGTCGGGGATGATGCGGATTTGCCGGCCTGAACAATCGGGGCGGCCAGCAGAAAAACAAAAAATATCATCAGCAGCATCAGCAGATCGCTCAAGGTCAAAAGCCAGATTTCATTACTGTTGGCCGGTTCCGCGGCGCTCTTCAGCGAACGCAGGGATTGGCTGGACTTTTGAAACGACAACTTATTGTGCGGATTTTCGGGCGGTCTTTCCATGGCTTTATCCGTTTCCCTGACTGGCTTGCAGCGGCGTTTCCACCAGGCGGATATTGGGCAGGAAGGGCTCCGATGGAATCCCCGCCAGCGTCTCGAGCTTGTATTGAAGAGCGCGGGGATGCTCCCCGTCATAGATGTCCAGAATTCCTTCTTTAATCATATCCATTCTTAATAAATCCTGATCCATAAATTCCCGAAGCTTGTTGGACAGGGGAACAAAACAGATATTGGCCAGAACAACCCCGTAGAAAGTGCTTAAAAGCGCAATCCCCATATACCCGATGAGATTTTGCGGAGAACTGAGATGTCCGAAAGTGCGAATCAGGTTGACGACCGTTCCGGCAAGGCCCATGGCCGGCGCCAGTTTGGCCATGCTGCACAGAATTTTATAAGCGGTTTCATATTGGTTGACCCAAAGCAAAGCCTCTTTATGTAAAATCTGTTCCACATTTTCGCGGCTGAAATTGTACGCCATCAGGCCGACACCTGTTTTGATGAGTCCCGGGGGTATTTTTTCTCCCTCGCGTTCCAGAGCCAGGACGCCGCCTTTTTTATAGATCCGGGATAATCGCACCAGCGTCTGAATCGTCCAGTGAAGTTGCTGGTTGCCTTCAAAAGATTGTTTCAGGAACCGGGCGGTCATGGTCAGCTTCTGCAGGGGATAAGCCAGGAGCGTCGCAAAAAGCGTTCCGCCAAAAACGATGACGACCGCGTTGATGTTGGAGGCAATCCCCAGTTCCCGCGCTTCCAGATGAAAAGACAACGCAAATATGCTTACTAATATAACGAAGGAAACAACCGCCTGCACAATCATAAAAAACCTCCTGAACAATGATTAATAAATTCAAACGATATTACAGCAGTAATTGTGCCAGATGAAATCCGTAGTGCCAATTTGTGTATGGATTAGTATTTAGTCATTCCCGCGCAGGCGGTAATCCAGTCATTTAAGCAAGTTATGGACTCCCGACTTAGCTGGAATGACTCATCAGAGGTATTTTTTACGCGATGCCTGTTTTTTCCGACGGCGCTTTTTTCCTGTTTAAGGCAGGCATTATTTTCCGGGTCCACTTCACCGGTGGCGAGTCAGAGTCGGAGAGGTTATATTCAAAAATCCGGAAATAAGGGCCACGACAACCGGGCGTTATTCAACAATTCTTGAATACTCCTTTTGAAATATCAATAGACAAAACCTTCCAAATTCAGTGTTTCAAACATCTCAGCCATTGCCGTAACGGGATAGATACGAAAATGGCCGCGCTGTTGAATCTCTTTCCCGCCGTAAATCAGGCCGCCGCCATGTGGCAGTTCACCTGCCACATCGGCATAATGCTTCAATCCTTTGAAGAAATCTTCTGTCATGGTTGCCCCCGCTTTGACCTCCAGGGGAAACACTTCGCGCCCGCTTTCCAGAATCATATCCACTTCGTTTCCCCGGCTATCCCGGTAAAATGTCACGGCATTTTTCCCGCCCCTGTTGAAACGATGTTTAATCGCCTCCATCAGCACAAGATTTTCAAATAGATTACCGCGTAACGGATCACGGCTGACATGTGTTTCGCTCTCCATCCCCAACAGATAAGCGGCCAGACCGACATCATAAAAATATAATTTAGGCGCCTTGACCAGCCTCCTAGAGACATTACGATACCAAGGGTGTAGCAGAAATATAATATAACTTGCTTCCAGAAGTGACAGCCATGCGCGCACCGTTGTATGGGAAACACCGGTATCATTCGCCAGACTTTGCGTATTAAGAATCTGTCCGATTCGCCCGGCGCAGAGCCGGACAAACTTTTGAAAGAGACTCAAATCCCGAACAGACATTAACTGACGCAAATCCCTCTCGGCATACGTTTCAAAATAATCGCCCAAGGCCTGTGTGGGATTCAATCCGTGATCGTGGATACGTGGATAAAAACCCTTCAACATCATCACATCCAGCGACGCGGAAAGCGTCGTTTTTTGAATCTCAGGAATACTGAAAGGCAACAGCTTCAAGAGCGCCGTCCGACCGGCCAGTGACTGATTGATTGTATTCATGACTTCGAACTGCTGACTCCCGGTAAGAATAAACTGTCCCGGTATTTGGCGTTCATCGACAATACCCTGAATGTAAGAAACCAGGAGAGGCGCACGCTGGATTTCGTCAATAATAAGGCTATTGGTGTAAGACGCTAGAAACCCGCGGGGATCGGACACGGCATATTCACGAACATCGGGAATCTCGAGGTTGGCATACGCCACATCCGGAAAAATCTTTCGGCAAAGAGTTGTTTTACCGCTTTGACTTGGTCCTGTAATCGTAACAACAGGATAATGAGAGGCCAGATCACGAAGAATTTGTTCAATTATTCTATCAATTATTTTAGCTATTTAGCAAAATAATGCACAATATGCAACTTAAACTTTCAATCTGAGCAATTCTTTTGACGCAAAATAGTTCAGAAAATTATTTTTGTCATGGAACAGACTGTTACATCGGCAAGATCAAAATTTCAGAAAAATTGCAAAAAGTAGGTTAAGTTTGAAGGGACAAAGATTTGACGCCAATGCATTCAGATAGCACCTTGATTGACAAAAATTATTGATATTGGCATGCCAAACTCGTATAAAGAAAACGGAAAATATATTTTCGATTTCAATCGTTAGTATTGTGGGGTTGAGATGATCCTGCTTTTTTCTGAACAGAAAAATGAGCAGCAAAAAAAACGCCCCCTGAGAAGTTTAAGGGCTTAATCATAGAATTTTCCAAATGAGGAGTTTTTATGACAACCTATAATGCAATAGAAGCAGTTGTTAAAGAAGGGAAAATTTACCCGGTCGAACCGGAAAAGTTGCCTCGCGATGGTAAGCTACTCTTAATTATCCTTGATGAAAAGAATATCCAACCAGATCCCGCAAGAATAAGCCGATTGCTAGGGTGGCTGAAAAGTGATGTTGACTCCGTTCAGTGGCAACAGCAGATCCGCTCAGAGTGGAATAACCGACTATGAAGTATTTTACATGTACTGATCAAGCTGGAAGAATAGTGGATATGCCGACTTTTCAACCGAT
>CAYVFA010000184.1:0-3634 GCA_964450075.1 uncultured Smithella sp. | reverse complement strand
GACTCCGGGATGAAATGCGCAGACGCGCAAGCATAGGACAAGGGGCCATTCCCCGTGAAAAGTACCGCCTGTTGTGGGACAACCTGCCGATCTGGTACCGGCTCAAATGGCTGTCTCGGGAATTTGCCAAGCACGACGCCTGCCTGGTGGCCGATACTTACACCTCGGCCTGGTGCGGTTCGCTGAAATACGTCAACGAAAATGATTTTCTCGGATCGGCGGCGGAATCCTATACACGCATTTACCTGAATATCGGCGTGGACCAGATGGCAAAGATCGTCCTTTCCATGATTGATAAATACGAAGCCGACGGGATCGTCATGCACTCCAACCGCAGCTGCAAACCCTATTCCTTCGGTCAGTATGACATCCAGAAGATTGTTGAGCGCGAACGGGGCATTCCCTCGCTGATGCTGGAAGCCGACATGTGCGACGAACGCAATTTTTCCGAGGCCCAGATTCAAACGCGGATCGATGCCTTTATGGAAATGATCCAGACAAAAAAAGGAGCAGCCTGATCTGCTCATACGCGATCCAACAGGCAACACCAAAATAAAGATTACGGGGGTGGCACTATGTTGATTAAAGCGCGAAACATTGTTTTAGCCGTTATCTGCACACTCATGCTTGCCGCAACATCTGTTATGGCAAGTGGCCCATCGTTGCAGGGAGAAGAACTCTACAAGTACCTTTCAAAAAAAATCATCAGCGAGGGCGACGCCGCGTTTGCAGACGGGCTGAATTCCCGCGCGCTCCAGCTTAACTGGTCTGCCGCGCCAAAGAAGGAGCTGACCGGCAATCTCCGCATCCTGAAAGTTAAGAACGCGAAGGCCGGGACCGGGACGCTCTATTTCCTGCGCGGCAGCGAAGGTGACATGTACGTCGTATCCCTGCCGGCCGAAGGCGGGCGCTCCGCTGCCGAGTATGAAAAAATGTCGGAAAACAGAATGATGTTCGCGCTCGCAACCCTGACGGGAGAACACGAAGGCAAGACCTATGCCTTCGCCCGGATCACCGGGGAGCCGAAGGCGATTCTTTTCGATCGCATATTCAAGATCTCCATCGTGCTCATGCTTTTCCTGGTCATGGTGGGCATGGGACTGACCTTGAAACTCAGTGACTTCTCTATTGTCTTCCGCAAACCGCTGGGCATCGTGATCGGCATCGTCCTCCAGTATGGATTGATGCCCCTGGTCGCGTTAGGCGTCAGTTATCTGTTCGGCTTTTATCAGGCCTATCCTTTCATCTTCATGGGGCTTATCCTGGCAACGGCAAGTCCCGCAGGCGTCACCTCGAACCTGCTGACGCATTTTGCAAAGGGCGATCTGGCGCTTTCCATTTCGCTAACCTCGATCTCGACGATCCTGGCCCTGTTCTGCACACCGCTTCTCCTGTCCATTTACGGGAACACCGGATCAGGAGCATCGCTACCGGTCCTGCTCATTGCGCAGACCATCATCGTGCTGGTCATCGTTCCTTTGGCAGTCGGCATGACGGTGCGGGCCAAATTTGAGCAGATTGCGCTTAAAGCGGCGCCAATCTTCTCCGTTCTGGGCATTATCACGGTTTTGTTCATCATGGTGACAGGCGTGGTGGGAAATCTCAACGCACTGGCCGACACAACCCGTTACAGTCTCTCTTTCTACTTCGCTCCTCTTATTTTAGCTCTCACCGGCATGGTGGTTGCCATTATCGTGGGAAAGATTTTTCGCGTTTCGGCAAAGCAGATCCGGTCGCTTGCTTTTGAAACCGGTGTTCGCAACTCCGCGCTTTCCATGACGCTCGCGATCCTCATTCAGGATCAGATTGGCGACTTCTACAGCTCGCTGTTCATCGTCAACGGGGTCTATGGTCTGGAGATGTACATCGCGGGAATCCTTTTTGTGGTGCTGTTCAGAAAGTTTTCGAAGGATCCGGAGGCAACCTGAAATGTACACCGTCGGCATTGATATTGGTTCGGTGACAGCCAAGGGCGCGCTGATGTCCGGAAGCGCGCTTCTTGGCGCCGATTTTTGTTTTACAGGCTACAATGCCAGCGTGGCAGCGCAAAAAATTTTCGACAAGCTGCTGTCGGCTCACCAAATCGATCCAGCCGCTGTGTCTCGCATTGTCGCCACAGGCTATGGCCGCAACAGCGTACCGTTTGCCGACAAGACGTTCACGGAGATTATGTGCCATGCCGCAGGCGCGCGTCATCTTAATCCCGCCATCGGGGCGATTATTGACATTGGCGGTCAGGACAGCAAGGCCATTATCCTGGGTCAAGACGGCAACGTGGCCAACTTCATCATGAATGATAAATGCGCGGCCGGAACCGGTCGCTTTCTGGAAGTCATGGCACGGGCGCTGGAGGTTGATCTGGATAACTTCGGCGCTCTGTCGCTTGCGGCGGACAGTCCCGCAAAAATCAGCAGTCTCTGCGCGGTCTTTGCCGAATCGGAAGTCGTTTCACTCATTGCCAGAGGGGATAAGCGGGAAAACATCATCGCGGGGATTCATGAAGCCATCAGTTCACGGATTTCCTCAATGGCTGGCCGCTTAGGGATGCGCGCGGACACTTGCGTAATGATGACCGGCGGGGTCGCCAAAAATATCGGCGTTGTCCGGGCGATGGAAAAAGCCCTGGGATACCCGATCAGCGTTTCGCCCCATGCACAGATGACCGGGGCCATCGGCGCCGCCCGCCTGGCACAATCAACTTCATCATGAACACTTCTTTTTTGGTAGAAAAATAATGAGAAGATGAAATGACGAATACCAGATTGTATAAACGGCTGATGATAGACAAAAACGTCGGGCAGCACGGGACTGTGCGCATGACCTGGCTTGGCACCTCGGCCATATTTGTCACGGATGGAAAAACGGGCATCCTGATTGATCCCTATGTGAGCAGGTTCAGCCTGATCAAAACGTTGCTCGGGTCGCCTCTGATGCCCGACCGACGCCTGATTCAAAAGTGGGTGGAAAAAATCGGCAGGAATAATATCCAAGCGGTCATTGTAAGTCACAGTCATTTTGATCACGTTGCGGATGCCCCATATTTTGCAATAGAAACCGATGCGCCACTCATCGGCACAGAAAGCACCATAAACGTGGGCAGGGGCGCCGGCATGGCGGAAAGCCAATTGATTGAGGCAAAACCGGACCAGGTGATGAAATTCGGGGATTTTACCGTCAAGTTCATTGAAAGCGAACATGGCCTCTTTATGGGTCGTACGCTTTATCCCGGAAAGATTGACAAGCCCCTCATTCCGCCGGCGGCAGCGGAGGAATACAGAGTGGGCGGTGTTTTTGCATTGTTGATCAAACACCGCGCAGGGACGGTGCTCCATCATGGAAGTGCCGGATTCAAACCGGGAATGTATGACGGAACGGTTGCGGACGTTGATATACTTCTTCTCGGTATCGCCTCGCGGGGCGATACCGAGACTTATCTGGAAAATGTCGCACTGAAATCCCGGCCGCGATTGGTGATACCTGTTCACCTGGACAATTTTTTCAAGCCGCTGGAGCGTGGCATGTCTTTTCTCCCCGGTATGAAATTCAACGAATTCTACCGGAACACTGAAAAACACCAGTCTATTTTTACGGTGCGGACCGTGCCTTTCTGTAAAACCGTTACAATTTTGCCTTT
>CAYVFA010000183.1:0-3672 GCA_964450075.1 uncultured Smithella sp. | reverse complement strand
GTTGCTTATCTTCGTAACCATGATAGAATATAAATAATGAATACGATCAAGAAAAAAGTCGTGTTGCTTGTTGCGTGGGCAATAGTCATCCCCCTTTTTATGTTTTCGCAAATTTCTTTTTGGCGCGATGTGACAAGGGTTGCCAGTGCAGAAGACAATGCAAATACGGAAGATATTAAGGACAGCATTTCTGATCTTCAAAAAAAGCTAGATAAGGAAGAAGCTGCCAGGGCAAAATTACAGCAAAATCTCAGCCAGATTCAGGGTGCTGTGTATTCAACGCAATCAGCCATTAATAAAACACAGTCTGCTATTGAAGAAACCGAAGGCACCATTTCTCGCAAAGAAGCTGAAATAAAAAATCTTAATCAGCAAATCGAACTTCAAAAAGCGATGCTCAAAGGTTTTTTGCAGGAGATATATTATATTCGCAGTCAGCCTGTTCTAAATTTAGTTCTCGAAAAACGTACTTTTTCGGATATTTTTTCTAATGCTGATCACCTAATGACACTCGAGGATAAGATTGTGAGCGTTGCTCAGGATATTGTTAAAAATAAGGCGCAGATTGAGCAGGACAAGATAAAACTGGCCGAAGTCAAACAGCAACATGAGGAAATATTGGGAGACAAAATTGATCAAAAACAGGATTTGCTTTCTGACAAAGCAGTGGTTGCGGCTGACGTTGCCGAGAAAGAAGCAACGATTGAAGAACTTCAACAAAAACTGGCCGAATTAAAAAGTGATTTGAATGTTTTGACAGGAAAGTCATTTAATGCCACGGATATACGCGAAGCAGTAGAATATGCCAGTGGCAAGACAGGTGTTCCGAAAGGAGTTCTCTATGGTTTTTTGAAAATGGAAACAAATTTAGGTGCCAACACTGGCCAATGCACATATGAACAAGTTGAAAAAGTGGCAGTGGCCCGATACAAGAAGTATGGGTCGAAGTATAAAAGCTCGATCGCTCTTCTCTATAAAAGGCAAGCTCTTTTTTATGATTTGGTGGATGACTTGGGATATAGCAAAAATAAAAAAGTATCCTGTTCTCCAAGTGGTTATGTTGGGCAAGGAGGAGCAATGGGAGTGCCACAATTCATGTCTGATACATGGCAGGGATATAAATCTAGCATATCTGCCAATACTGGACACAAGACTCCAGACCCATGGGATTTAACGGATGGAGTGATGGCGATGGCGCTCAAACTGAAAAAAGCTGGCGCAACTTCTGATAGTGCATCTGCGATAAAGAGAGCATCCATTAACTATTTGGGAACTTTCTACGCGAATTATTATAATGGAATTGTTTATTGGTCGAAGAATTATAAACGACTTTTTGACTAAAAGATTATAAAATAATTTTATGAAATTCGAAGTTGCGGTAAAGGGAATAATAAGAAAAGGAGGTAAAATACTTGTTTTAAGGAGAAGCATAGATGATGACCACAAACCTGGTGTGTGGGAAACTGTTGGTGGGGGAATTGATAGAAAGAATACCCCACAAAATGCTCTAAAAAGAGAAGTTGAGGAAGAAACAGGATTAAAAGTTAAAATTCTTGAGCCATTTAATGCTTTTAGCTTCAAGAAAGATACTGGAGAATTTAAGATTGGCATCACTTTTCTCTGTGATTATGCTGGGGGAAAAGTTAAATTAAGCAAAGAACATATTGATTATAAATGGATAAAACCTAGCGAATTTGCAAACATGAAAACCCTGCCATCGCTTCATAGGGAAATAAAAAATTACGCTGAAAAATATGAAAAATAAATTTTATATTACAACAACCTTGCCGTATGTGAATGCCGATCCGCATATTGGTTATGCTTGGGAGGTTATTCGGGCAGATGCGTGGGCAAGATTTCAAAGACTTTTAAATCATGAAGTTTTTTTTAATGTTGGCACAGATGAGCATGGAGCTAAAATTCATGAACGTGCTAGGGAACTTGGTTTAAATACGCAGACTTACTGCGATCAGCAAGTAGAAAAATTTAAAGAGTTAAAAAATGTTTTGAATTTAAGTTTTGATAATTTTATTCGTACAACCGATGAACATCACGTGAGAGCAGCGCAGGAATTCTGGCGGCAGGTTAGTGCTAACGGCTATATTTATAAGAAAAATTATAAAACAAAATATTGTGTTGGTTGCGAAATGGAAAAAACAGATTCAGAATTGATTGATGGCTGTTGCCCCTTGCATCCCAATAGAAAAATTGAAATCAGGGAAGAGGAAAATTATTTTTTCAAATTTTCCGCTTTTCAACAAAAATTGCTTGAACTGTATGAAAAAAATCCGAAATTTGTAGTTCCAGTCCATCGTTTCAATGAAATTAAAAGTTTTGTAAGTATGGGATTGGAAGACTTTTCTATTTCGCGTGTAAAAGAAAAAATGCCCTGGGGTGTACCAGTACCAGATGATGAAGGGCAGGTAATGTATGTCTGGTTTGATGCTTTGATTAATTACGTCTCAGCAATTGGCTGGCCGGATGATATGAAAAAATTCAATTCTTGGTGGCCAGGAATTCAGGTTGCCGGCAAGGATAATCTGCGTCCACAGTCGGCCATGTGGCAAGCTATGCTTATGGCGGTCAACTTGCCAGCTTCAAAACAAATTTTTATCAATAGCTTTCTGACTAGTAATGGACAAAAAATGTCAAAATCCTTGGGAAATGTTATTTCTCCCTATGAAATGGTGGAAAAATTTGGGGTTGATGGTACGCGCTATATTTTGCTGAGCCTCAATAGTTTTGGTGATGACGCGGATATCAATTGGGAATGGATGACGGAAAAATACAATGCAGACCTGGCAAATGGACTAGGCAACTTAATTTCACGTACCGTGAAATTAAGTTCAATGACTAATGACCAGTTTTCAATTTCCAATAAATTTTCAATAAACAATGACCAAATTTCAAAATTTATAGATAAATTTCAGATTGATCGGGCACTGGAATATATATGGAATTTTATTAAAGAAGATAATAAATATATTGAAGACAACAAGCCCTGGGAATTAGCCAAAAATGATCAGAAAAAATTTATAGAAGTAATGCAAAAATTACTTGAAGATTTAAGCTTAATTTCTCAAATGCTCACTCCATTTTTGCCGGAAACGGCCGAAAAAATCCAAAAAGCCCTGGAAACCAAGCAAATTGAACCGCTTTTTCAGCGGATAAGATAAAGTAATTCTACAAATCACGAATAAATACAGATATACAAATATATGAAAGCAAAAGCCGGAATTTATTCGTATTTTTATAGGGTTAGGAATAATAAGAAAGACGGATTGTAATATATTTTGATTAGGCGTGAAGATAATTAACAAGATCAGAATATAATTCTATGAAAATTGCAATTAGTGGCAATGTGTATATGTTGCCGGACATCATGGAGGTGCAGGAACAGCTGGAAGCGCGAAAACATAAGGTGATTCCTACTTTTGAGTACCTGGATGAGCTGGAAGAACAAAACGAAAAAAAGAAAGAAAAAAACAGGCTGTCGTTTTTTGATAAATTGAAAAAAAGCGATGCTCTTTTAGTGGTCAATAATACCCTGAAAAATGGCCGCAAGAATTATATTAGCGGCAGTTCATTTCTGGAAATGGGTTTTGCGCATGCACTTGGCAAAAAATTGTTTCTCTTGCAAGGCGTTCCGGATGTTTCCTATAAGGATGAAAT
>CAYVFA010000182.1:0-3713 GCA_964450075.1 uncultured Smithella sp. | reverse complement strand
GATTAACGGAGTCAGAGTCCGTCGTCCTACCATTGAACGATTCCCCAGTAAGGAATGTCGAAAACCTTGCCCGCCTGATTTTTAGCTGTCAAACCTGCTCGCGAGTGCGCTGTATATAATGCGATTGATTTTTTATGTCAACCAATTTTCTTCACTTTTCGTCGTCCAAAGGAAAACGTTCTGCGGATGACAGATTCGATTTTTGACCGGTAATAATCTGTTGCATTTCAGACGGCTGGCAGGTATGTCATGCCATAGGCAAATCAGACAGATTATTTTTGAAAAGGAATCTTTGATATGACAACAAACGCATTCCCCACAATCGTCATCAGCGGTTCAGGACTTTGGACGTCGCCCTATGTGATTACAAATGAAGAACTGGTGGAAAGCTATAACGCTTATGCGGAAAAGTTTAATGCCGATCACCAGTCGGAGATCGCCGCAGGGCAGATAGAAGAGAAAAGCACCTCCAGCGTCCGTTTTATTGAAAAAACATCCGGCATTAAAGAACGGCATGTTTATACCAGGGATGGTATTTTAGATATCAATCGCATGCGTCCCAGGTTTCCCGAAAGAAAAGATGAGGAATTAAGCAATCAGGCCGAAATCGGCGTTATTGCAGCGCGTCAGGCTATGGCCGCAGCTGGCAAGACGGCCGCGGATATTGATGCTGTTATTGTTGCCGCAGCCTACACACAGCGGCCCTATCCGGCCATTTCCATTGAAATACAAAATGAACTGGGTATTGACGGGTTCGCGTTTGATATGCTGGGGGCCTGTTCGGCGGCGACATTCGGTCTTCACCGGGCTTATGACAGTTTGATGTCGGGTTCGGCAAAGTGTGTTTTAGCGATCAATCCGGAGCTCGTGACTCCCCAGGTCAATTTTTGTGATCGGGACAGTCATTTCATTTTTGGCGACGTCGCAACGGCCGTCATCATGGAGCGATCTGAAACCTGCACATCTGCAAATAGCTACGAGATTCTCAGCACCAGGGCGCTGACCCGGTTTTCCAATAATATCCGCTCCAATATCGGTCACATGTCATATGCCACCGACGTCGATCCTTTCGGATGGGATAAACTGTTTCATCAGTCCGGACGCAAGGTTTTTGAAGAAGTCAGCCCCGTTGCCGCCAAACATATTAACGATCATCTGGCCAGTCTTGATTTTAAACCGCAGGACGTCCAGCGATTCTGGCTTCACCAGGCCAATATCAACATGAACAATATGGTGATCAAAGAAATCCTTGGTAAAGATGTTGAGGAAGCAAAGATCCCGACAATCCTTGACCGCTATGGAAACGGAGCGTCCACAGGCTCCATCATCGCTTTTCATCTTTATAATGAGGATCTGAAAAAGGGTAATATTGGAATGATTTGCTCTTTTGGGGCCGGATATTCTGTTGGCAGTTTGGTGCTGCGTAAGCGCTGAGGAAAGATCTGATGTCAAAACGGAACCCGGATCAATTTACGGCAGTTTAATTTTTCTTTTTTCCGTCTGCGGACAGGGCCGATAGAAAATAGCGATGTTGCCGATGAGGCCGACCAGTTCGCTTTTGGTCGCTGTGGCAATTTCTGCGGCTATTTCCTTTTTGGCGTCCTTGAATTCGCCGAATTTTATCTTGATGAGCTCATGATCTTTCAGGGCCAGATCGACAGAGCCGATTAATTGCGTGGTAACACCTTTGGCGCCGATCATGACCAGTGGCTTTAAGTGATGCGCCTCTCCGCGCAGATATTTGCGTTGTGATCCTGTGAGGGGTTCCATTTTTTTTCCTTCTTCTTTAAATTCGCATCTGTATAGCACGAATGATTATTTTTCTGAAACTTTTATCTTGAATCCTGCTACCCTGCATCCAAAGGATAACGAATAAATGGACATCGAAGCATCCGGTTCGTTTGTTTTCAACGATTTGATTCGTTCTGCAAGAGGTCTGTTGCATAATGCAAGGCAGTACTTGTGTCAGTCGAGTTTGAGGATCCCTTTTTTCAATTTGCGGTGAATGGTCGATGGATTAATGCCCAGTTTTTTTGCAGCCTTAACAATGCTGCCGGTCATTTGATACGCCTGCCTGATCCATTTTTCCTCGAACTGTTCCATTGCCTTAGGGAGCGATGACGGCAGCGCGATCATCGGTTGTTCAGGCCTCGGCACGTCCCGAACATTGTTGTCCTGACGGGGGTTGATATTCAGGACCAGTTCCAGATCTTCCTCGCTCAATTCCTGAGACGCGTACATGATGGCCATCCGTTCAATAACATTTTTCAACTCCCGCACGTTGCCCGGCCATTCATACGTCGCAAGCCGATTCAACAGCCTTGCTGGAAGCCTGATGTCCGTATTGTATTTGGCGTTGAAGATTTGAATAAAATGCCGGATCAGGGGCAGAATATCCTCTTGCCGTTCATGCAGTGGCGGGATGAAAATCGGGATGACGGCAATCCTGTAAAAGAGATCCTGGCGGAAATGCTTGCTGTTCATCAATTGGTCCATAGTGAGATTGGTGGCGCACAGGATGCGGACGTCCACGGATTGCGTCTTGTTGCCGCCGATCTTCTTGAATTTACCCTCCTGAAGAAACCGTAATAATTTGGTTTGCATTTTCAAGGGCAATTCGCCGATCTCGTCCAGAAAGAGCGTCCCTTCATGAGCCTCTTCTAAAAGGCCTAGCTTACCGCTTCTTTTAGCGCCCGTAAATGAACCTTCTTCATAGCCGAATAATTCCGCTTCCAGAAGCTCATCCGGGATGGAGGCGCAGTTGATGGCAACGAACGGTTTGTCACTGCGCGTGCTGGCATGGTGAATAAAATCGGCTACGACTTCTTTACCGACGCCTGTCTCTCCCCAGATTAAAACGGGAGAAGCCGTGGCGGCCGCTTTCCATCCCAGTCGAATAACCTGTTGCATGACGGAACTGGCGTAAATAATTTCCACCTGGCCTTTGTCCCCGACCATCTTTAAATTTCGTCCCTCATACTGGGAAATGATGGTTTCGGAAATCTTGAGCTTTTTTTCCAGCGTAACAAGTTTTGTAATATCGCGTCCAGTGCCCACGGTTAATACAAGTTTGCCCTCTTCGTCAAATACCGGAATATATGTCCAGGTCGCCGTCTGTCCTGTTTCGTAAGTCACGTTCATGTCGATTTTTTTTTGGACTTCCAGCGACTTGAGCGCGGCGGATTCTCTCAGCATTCCGCTGGCCACAAAGTCCCGAAGATTCATCCCGACGATGGATCGGCCCATCAAATCCGTCAGCCTGCTAAAAGTTTCGTTATATTTCAAGATGTTGGCGTCACGATCGACAATTAAAACAGCCTCGTCTATGCAATCGAGCAGAACGTCGATATCTTTCATCAGATATTTTTCTATCAGATCCACTTTGACTCCTTTGGCCATTTTTCTATAAGCGGTTCTCTTGCATGATGCAACACTTTTTAGCGAAAAAAAGGATTGCTTATAAATAGTATAATCATTTCTATTGCTTACAATATGGCATTAAATCTGCTATGATTCAGCTCAATGAAATTACAGCATTCACTTTGAAAGGAGAAAAATGATGTCTAATCAAAAACCGTGGTTGAAGTTTTATAAAGAGGTACCGGAAACAATCGACTACCCCCGTGTGACGATGTATGAGGCCTTGATGCAAACCGTTGAAAAATATCCGGACCGCATCGCTTATGATTTTTTCGATTACACCTCAACGTATC
>CAYVFA010000181.1:0-3719 GCA_964450075.1 uncultured Smithella sp. | reverse complement strand
AACTTGAAGAAAGGTTGTTTGCTTTATGAAATATCTTACTGTTTTGGAAGCCAGACAGTTTGCCGAGAAATGGCTGCCGGCCTGGTCAGGCAATAACCCCGAACTGCTGGCAAGTTTTTATTCCGACGACGCCGTTTACCTTGATCCGGCCATTCCCGGAGGGGTTAAAGGAAAAGCGAAATTACTGGCGTACTTTCGCAAATTGCTGGCCGTTAATCCTCATTGGGTCTGGACACAGATCGAAGGCATTCCGCTGGAAGACGGGTTTTTAAACAAATGGCTGGCGAAAATTCCGGTGGGCCCCGCCACACTGGATGTGGTCGGAGTTTGCTTCGTCCAGTTAAACGACGAAGGCAAGATTCGCCGCAATGAAGTCTATTTTGACCGCTTTGGGCTTCTTTCGGAAATCACTAAGCTGAAAACAAAATAACCGCCGCTTTAGAGTCATGTTTTATCAAAAACCGTTAATCGACACCGGCAAGACAGGAGGCAAATATGGCAGAGACAAATAAAATCAACCGACGGGAATTGATTTCAAAGGGTCTGTCGCTGGGGCTGGTTGCAGGCGGCGCTGTTATTCTTGGCAAACCGGATTTCCTTTTAGCTAAAGAAAAGCCAGCCGGCATCCCCGATCTGGTCGCCGTAAAAAATGGTGAACCGGACGCCATGTTCAAAAAGGCCATTGAACTTATGGGCGGCATGAATCAATTTGTTAAAAAAGGCCAGACCGTTGTCGTCAAGCCCAACATCGGATTCCCGCGCGTGCCGGAAGTCGGCGCCACCACCAATCCTCTGCTGATCAAAACCATTATTGAATCCTGCTATGCGGCAGGCGCGAAACGTGTTTATGTCTTTGACAACGTCGTCACAACAACCGCAAGCAATGCCCGTAATTGTTATAGACTCAGCGGCATTGAAGAAGCAGCGAAAACAGCCCGCGGCATCGTGGTACCGATAGATGATTTTACCTTCCGAAGAGTTAAAATTCCCGGCGGGAAAACGCTTAAAACAGCCGATGTACCCAGCCTGATTCTAGACTGCGATGCTTTCATCAATGCGCCAGTGCTGAAGCATCACAGTTCCGCTCATCTTTCCATCGCCATGAAAAATCTGATGGGCATCGTCAAAAACCGTATGGAGTATCACTTAACCGGCCTGGATCAGTGCATCGCCGATTTCTGCCTGTATCGCAAACCCGACCTCAACGTGGTGGACGCCTACCGCGTCCTGATGAGCCACGGGCCGGCGGGCCCGGTCGATCCGAAATCCGCCAATGTTCAATTGAAAAAGACGCTTCTCTTATCGAAAGACATCGTGGCAATCGATGCGGCAGCCACGCGGATCTTCGGCCAGGAGCCGGAAGATATCGGCTACATCAAAATCGCCCATGCGCAGAAAACCGGCAATATGAATTTAAAAGAACTGAAAATTGTCACTTACGCCATGTAGAGGACCGGCCTTTTGACGCTGATCAAAATACGCAAAGTCATATCCGGCGTCATCCTTGTTTTGTTTGCCCTGCTGTTTCTGGGCGCCGAAAAAATGTCCGTCGTCCTGTCGGACATCCTGCTGCCTTTTCAATTTACGCCGGCACTCGTACAAACCATCACAGAGCCGGAAGTGATATTCATCGCCGGTCTGATTTTCATTATATTGATAACGTTGATTTTCGGCAGGGTTTATTGTTCCTTCCTGTGCCCGCTGGGAACGATGCAGGATTGGTTGATCGCAAGATCGAGCAGGGTTAAACGTTATTCTCAACCTTCTTTTTCCCGACCACTGAACGTCCTGCGTTACACCCTTCTAACTTTAACGGTCTTGTCTTTATTGATCGGTTCCCTGTCACTGGTCAATTTGCTTGATCCCTACTCGCTTGCGGGAAGAATTTTCACAACGTTTCTGCAACCGCTGCTCATCCAGACATACAATCTGGTCATTGTTGCTTTAAAATTCTTCCATATTTACTTGTATCCAAAACAGGCAACCTTCATCCCCTTGTCGCTTTTGGCCATCATGGCGGGCTTTACGATGCTGATTTTGTATCTCGCCTTGAAGCATGGCCGCCTTTACTGCAATGCCGTATGCCCGGTCGGAACGCTTTTAGGACTGTTATCGCGCGTATCGATTTTTCAATTCGCCCTGAATCAAAAAGCATGCTCCCAATGTATGCAATGTGAAAATGTCTGCAAGGCGGGGTGCATTGATCCGACAAACGCCTCCATTGACATGAGCCGCTGCGTCGCATGCTTTGACTGCATGGACGCCTGTTCCCAGGCCACTATCAGCTATCAGCGAAGAAAGGGGCGCCCCCATGATTCATGGTCGCCTTCGCGCCGGGGTTTTGTCATTGGCAGTATCGCGGCAGTTGCCGGCCTTGCGGCATTCAGCTCAAACATTAGGGCGTTTCTGGGCGTCCGCGCAGCTGAGGCTGATGCACCGGTCACGCCGCCTGGTTCCATCAATCTCCATCGTTATACAAAAGCCTGCACGGCATGCTCTTTGTGTGTCAGCGTCTGCCCGACGCAGGTGTTGACGCCTGCTTTGATGGACTTCGGCCTATTCGGTCTGATGCAGCCGAAAATGAATTACGAAAAAAGCTATTGTGATTATGAATGCAACATCTGCAGCAAGGTCTGCCCAACCGGCGCGATTGCACAACTGGCGCTTGATGAAAAAAAACTGACGCAAATCGGTGAAGCGAGGCTGCTGGAAGATGTCTGTGTCGTTTATGTGGATCACAACAATTGCGGCGCCTGCGGTGAAGTCTGCCCCACACACGCCATCCGCTTTACCAATAAGAAAAATATTTTATACCCTGAAATCGACAAGCAATACTGCATCGGCTGCGGCGCTTGTCAACTGGCCTGCCCGACCACCCCCCGGTCCATCGTTGTCCACACCAACCCGATTCACAAAAGAGCGGAAAAATACGTGAGCCCCGAAACGACGGTCGAGCAAAAGAAGCCGTCTAATCAGGATTTCCCTTTTTAGCCGCTCAACCCTTCAATAAACGCCCAAACGTTCTTGCCCAGAACGGCGTGATTGTAACCACCCTCCAGAATGCCGAAACAGCCTCCTTTGTTTCGCTGGGTGGTATCCCGGACAAGTTTTCCCATCAATGTATAATCTTCAGTTTTTAAAAGTCCGCCCCAATCGTCTTCATGGTTGTCAAAACCTGCCGAAACGGCAATCATGTCGGCATCCGTTTTGGCAAGCGCATTTTGGACGGTTTTCAAATATTCGTTGCGATCCTGGCTGCCGGGATTCAGAATCGTTACATACCCCGTCTTGCCTAGAATGTTGATATTGCCGTCGCCTGTGTGCAGATCAAAATCCAGGATAAACGTTTTTTTGATTTTATCCTTCCTTTTGAGTTTCGTAAGCGCAATGGCCATATTGTTGAAGTAGCAAAAACCCCAGGCGGTATCGGCGGAGGCATGATGACCGGGCGGCCGGATGACCGCAAAGCAGGGCTCGGAAAGCCCGATTTCGGCGGCTTTAATTGCGCCACCCGCGGCCAGTGCGGCAATCTCATAAACACCTTCGCGCCGGACTTCGGCAATATGCCTCGGGGTATGCACAGCCGAAATATCCTCATCCGCTGCCTGCTGAGGTTCAATATAATCCACCTTGCCTGCCAGAGCAAATTCGATAGATTCTATTCTTCCGGGATTGGACGCGGGATCATACGAATAAACCTGTTTATACTCCTCGGAATA
>CAYVFA010000180.1:0-3751 GCA_964450075.1 uncultured Smithella sp. | reverse complement strand
GTGGGCAAATCCGCCATAATGTTGTACCATTGCCTGGGTATTTCGTGATCTTCTAATAATGTTTTGACCTGTTCCATATGTGCTCTCCTTAAAAAATATTGATATTGTGTTTCCACCCTTTCAGCGGGTTTGTACCTGAAAAAACGGGGCTAAAAAAAATGCCATGGTTTGTTTCTTCCCATGGCATTTCGATACGCTTGCGAGTCATGGGAAGAATCTTCCCTGCCCATGCTCGATATTAAAAGGAGCTTATGGGCAGACACTTTTTGTCTGCCACCACCAGTTTTTGTTTAAAATATTCGCCTTCATTTACTTCCATCAATCCTCTGTGTGATTGGTTGAATTCGTAACATAGCCGGAAAAGCCTTGTCAAGACGAAAATGAAAATTAGATTGTTTTACTTTCCTACGGCCTTTTTCTTTTTCCCCATCACCACCGGTTTGACGCCCTTCTTCGGCAAGGTTTTCGCCTTCTTCTGCGATGCCTTCGCCGGTTTTTCTTTGGCCGGTTCCAGCGCCAGCTTAACCACATCCAGCATGTCGGTCATAAAGTGAAAGGTGATATTCTTCTGCACATTGGCCGGAATATCTTCAATGTCCTTGCGATTCCATGCGGGCAACAAAATGGTTTTAATGCCCGCCCGGTAAGCCGCCAGCACTTTTTCTTTGATGCCGCCCACCGGCAGCACCGCGCCGCGCAACGTGATCTCTCCGGTCATGGCCAGTTGCTTTTTGACCTTGCGATTGGTGATCAGAGACATCAAGGCCGTGAGCATCGTTACACCTGCCGATGGCCCGTCCTTGGGTGTCGCACCCGCCGGAACATGGATATGAATATCCACATCTTCAAAGAAATCCGGGTCCACGCCCAGCACTCTGGCATTGGTACGGATGAAGCTTAAGGCCGCAGTGACGGATTCCTTCATGACGTCGCCTAACTGACCGGTCAGAGTCAATCCTTTCTTGCCCTTCATGGCCGTGGCTTCAATAAAGAGCATGTCGCCGCCCACCGGCGTCCAGGCAAGCCCAATAGCAATGCCGGGACGGGTAATACGCCAGTCGATATCCGTCGGAACGCGCACTGGTCCGAGATACTTGTGAATATCTTTTTCCGACACAGTTTTGGATTTGAGGCTGCCTTCGGCAATCTGCGCCGCGACGCCCCGGCAGGCGTTGGCAATTTCACGCTCCAGATTACGCACACCCGCCTCCCGCGTGTAGCCGGAGATCATGGCGGAAAGCGCCCGGGTTGTCAGTTTGAACTGTGACGCAACCAGACCGTTTTCCGTCAACTGCCTCGGAATCAGATATTTTTCGGCAATTTTTACCTTTTCCTCCTGCGTGTAGCCTGTGAGTTCAATGACTTCCAGGCGGTCAAGCAGTGCCGCAGGAATCGTGTCGAGCATATTGGCCGTCGCGATAAACAAGACCTTGGACAGATCAAAAGGCACATCCAGGTAATGATCGGTAAAACTGTTGTTCTGTTGCGGATCCAGAACTTCCAAAAGCGCTGACGAAGGATCCCCGCGGTAATCATTGCCAAGCTTATCGATTTCGTCGAGCATGAAGACGGGGTTATGGGATTCCGCACGCCTGAGGCCCTGAATGACACGGCCCGGAAGCGCGCCGATGTAAGTACGGCGATGCCCGCGGATTTCCGCCTCGTCGCGCACCCCGCCCAGGGCGATGCGCACAAACTTGCGCCCGAGCGCACGCGCAATGGAATGACCCAGCGATGTCTTACCCGTACCGGGAGGACCGACAAAGCAAAGGATCGGCCCCTTGGAGTCGGGTTTGAGCTTGCGCACGGCCAGATATTCAATGATGCGCTTCTTCGGTTTGGAAAGCCCGTAGTGATCTTCATCCAGAATCTGGCGCGCCTTGGCGATATCCAGATTGTCCGTGGTGGCCGTTTGCCAGGGCAGTGCCGTCACCCAGTCCAGATAGGTTGATGAAACCGTGTATTCCGCGGAGGACGGATTCATGCGCGACAGCCGTTCCAGCTCACGCTTCGCTTCTTTTTTGGCCTCTTCCGGCAGATGGGCCTCTTCAATCTTCTTGCGATACTCATCCGTCTCCACGACGTTTTCATCCGTTTCGCCCAATTCCTGCCGGATGGCCTTCATCTGCTGGCGAAGATAATATTCCCGCTGGTTTTTGTCGATATCGTCCTTGACTTTGGTCTGGATCTTATTGCCCAACTCCAGCACTTCCATCTGGTGATTGACCAACCGGGTCAGCTCTTTGAGACGCTCTTTGACGTCGGCAACATCCAGCACCTTTTGCTTTTCCTCCACCGGCGCATTCACAATCGACGCAATCAAATCCGCAAGGGTTCCCGCTTCGGTAATGGACTTGGCCATGGGTCCAAACTCCGGCGGCAGAAAAGGCGACAGCTTCAAAATACGGTCGAACAGCGACAGCAAATTCGCCATTAAGGCTTCGGTTTCTATATCTTTAACGTCTTTTTCTTCCAGCAGTTTGATGCGCGCCTGCTGATAAGGCTTGCCTTCCACAAGTTCCTCAATCGAAAAACGGCTGATTCCCTGTAAAAGCAGCTGCGTGTGGTTTTCAGGGGTCTTGGCCATTTTGATAATGACCGCGCATGTTCCCACCGCTTGCAGATCATCTTTCGCATACTGATTGAGCGCATCCGGCGTCTTTTTCAACATGATGAGCCCCACCAGCCGGTCTTTGGTCATGGCTTCATCCACCAGCGCTGATGCACTGCCCGTCACTTCCAGCGGGATCATGGTTTTGGGAAACACGAGCACATTGTGCAGCGGAAGAATCGGAATCACTTCCGGAATATTGTAATTATTTTTATTTTCAGACCCGTTTTGCTGAGTCATCGTAACCTCCAAATTTTGTTGTCGAGAGAACCGCTACTTCGTTAAAGTGACCGACACGCGATGCGCTTTATGAACCGGCATTTTGTTCATTCTCACCATGAGGATGCCGTCGGCGTAAGTTGCCACGGCGGATTGCCCATCAACCGGCGTCGGCAGGGCAACGTTTCTTTCGAAATAGCCGTGCGGAATTTCCGCCTGGCAGTAGCGCGCATTTTGCAAAAGTTGAATCGCCTTGCGAATTCCGGCTATTTTAATTTTATGCCGATTCACCTCGATACGCAGTTCCTCTTTGTTAAGTCCCGCCATATCGGCAAGCACAATGACCTCGTCCGCTGATTCATACACATCAATGTTGGGACGCCAGATGCACTGGTAATTTTTAATGGCCGGACGCGCCAGATGAAAAACCTCATCCACTGCTTTCTGAAATTCATCTTCAAAATTACTGCCGAAATTAATTTTCACATAAGTCATTTCCGCCGCCCCTTGGATCAATTTTTTATACTGGCGAAATTATAATGATTAGATAACCATTTGTAAAGCCTGCCCTTCAACAGCAGGACATCATGAAGAAATCACCTTATGCGTTCAAAGAGAACC
Source organism: uncultured Smithella sp. (assembly GCA_964450075.1). Lineage (GTDB taxonomy): Bacteria > Desulfobacterota > Syntrophia > Syntrophales > Smithellaceae > UBA8904. The sequence goes on along the minus strand of CAYVFA010000180.1, from coordinate 300 downwards.
TGGGCGACGCAATTATTCAAAAAAAATAACTGGTTAAATGAATATTTTTTTGCTATGGAAAGCGCGCTTTATGAAATAACTTTACGCCATGGACATCCCTTCAGTAAAGAATAGCTTTGTTCTATCCGATACTACTTCACTTCGATGACCCATAAGAAAGAGAAAAATGAAAAAAGATCATTTGAGAAATGTTGCGATTATTGCCCATGTTGACCATGGAAAAACCACCCTGCTCAACGCCATGCTCAAGCAGACCGGCATTTTCCGCGCCAACCAGGCGGTGGAAGACCGCGTGATGGA
>CAYVFA010000179.1:0-3887 GCA_964450075.1 uncultured Smithella sp. | reverse complement strand
GTTTGTAAGGTTTCAGAATCGGCATGGTTTTTTCCACACCCGGCAGCGATTCCGCATACATCAGCACGGCTTTGTCGCGATTGTCACCGACCGCTCCGATGATGGTGCGCTCCACGCCGCTGGATGGATGGGCCTTGTAGCCGACCGATTCAATCCAGTGAATCACATCGTCAATCTGTTTTTCCGTTGCCTGACTTTTCATAACAATAATCATAAATTTCTCCTTGAATGAAAAAAGGCCATGGCTTCTGCCGCCATGGCCTTAAAAAAAGAAAAGCCATGGGGAATCCGCTTTCGATCTACCCATGGCTGTTTTGGTTGATGTTACTTTACCAAGTCCTCCTCAGCGACAGGCAGACCGACGCATAATAGTAATAAAACCAGAAGCCAAAATTATTATTGTTTGCGTTAATCTGTCTGTTCATTGAAAAAACCCTTGTCCTTGTTGATTGAGGGGCTATATAAATGAGATATTTCTGCTTGTCAAGAAAATTTTTATTGACGCCTTGGCGAAAACCGCAAGGAATATCCACACCCTGTTACGGGCATGAAACCTTTTATGGTTTAATCTTTTTTTCCGCATCACCCAAACCAATGAGCGGGATGGCGCCGCCTCCTGTGACCTGGGGAAGGATCCCGTTCCACTTTTCGATAGCTTTCATGTTCGCTTCAATCCTGCGCAGCTCGATCAAGTCCGGCGAAATGTTAGCCCGCTGCAATCGGAGCGATTCTGCCTCCGCCCGTGCAGTCGTGATCTTTTGTTCTGCTTCGATCTTGATTCTTTCAAGATCTCTTTTTGCTTTTAGCGCCAACTGTTCCGCGGTCTGCTTGGATTCGATCGCCTCGGTGAAGACCTTCGAAAAGCTGAAGGTTACAATGGAAAAAGCGTCAACGGCAATATTGTTGGCCAGGAGTCTGTCCATCAGATTCCGTCGCATCGCCTCACTGACAGCCGGTCGCTTGGTAATCAGCTCTTCTGCGGTGTACTTGGCCGTTACAGCTTTAACCACCTCCAGAATGGCGGGGTCGATAATGCGCTCCTTGAAATGGATGCCGATGTTCTGGTAAACAATATTAGCCTTATCCGGGACAATGTGATAATTCAAAGCCACGCGAGACGTCACATCCTGAAGATCCGCCGAGGCTGCTGCCGCATCCGTCTCGGCCTTCTGAACCTTCACGTCCATTAAGATGACTTCCTGCATCACCGGTATCCGCAAATGCAGACCTTCATCCAGAACTTCTTTTTGTACGGCGCCGAAATTGAGAACAATGCCCCTTTGTCCTGCGCCGACCTGCACCCATGGCTTGAAGAAAATAGAGATCAAAATGATTGCACCCACGATCACGATCAGTTGCGTCGGAACTTTTTTTACAGCAGCCAGGACGGCCTCTTTTGCCTTTTCAGCATCATTTTCCTGCATTCTCATTACCCCCTTGCGCCCGTCATACAGGCATTTATTTAAATTGATCCTACTAATTTTTCTGATTGAATGACATCAAAATTTTACGTGTCGCCGCAGCCGGATCATCCGCCGAACAGATGGCCGACACGACCGCCAGGCAATCGGCGCCTGCCGCGACAACATCCCGGGCGTTGGTTTCATGAATACCGCCGATGGCGACGACAGGGTGACGGCTGAAGGATTTAATTTTCTTCAGCCCCGCGAGGCCCCAGGGCTCTTTGGTGTCCGTTTTGGTCGGCGTGGCAAACACGGGACTCACGCCGATATAAGCGACGGCAAGCAACTCTGCCGCTTCGACATCCGCCCAGGTTTCCACCGACAAGCCGATGATCGCTTTTTCCCCCAGCAGCCTGCGCGCCGTGGGATAGGGCATATCTTCCTGACCAATATGAATGCCGTCTGCGCCACAGGCCAGCGCCACGTCAATACGGTCGTTGATGATCAGCGGCACCTGATGGGGAGCAAGCATTTTTTTTACAGCGACGGCTTCTTCGACAAAATCGCGGGTTGATAATTCCTTTTCGCGCAGTTGAATGTAAGCGACGCCGCCCTGGATGGCCTGCAGTACAATTTCCTGCAAGGGTCTGTTGCGGCACAAGCCGCGGTCGGTCACCAGATAAACACCTTGCACGTCTATTCCTCCATTTTTAAATGCTGGCTGATGTCCTTTTCCGACAAGGCATATAGACTATCCAGAAAATGCATTTGCAGCGATCCGGGACCTGCTGATTTGACGGCGGCAATTTCTCCGGCAATGCCCATGACGGCCATGGCTTTTGCCGCTGCCGCCAGCGGATCTTTTTCCACAGCGGCAAAAGCGCCGCAAATCGCGGTAGCCGTGCAACCCAAGCCTGTCACTTTGGTCATCATCGGATGGCCGTTGGCAATTTTCACGATCCTGTTTCCGCAAACCATATAATCCACAGCGCCGCTGATGCAAACAACACATTGGTGTTTTTCACTGATGCTTTGCGCGGCATGGAGCGCCTCATTGGAACCAGCCGTACTGTCCACACCTTTCGTTTTCAGACGGTTGTCCGTGAGCGCCATAATTTCAGAGGCATTGCCCCGGATAATGCTCGGCTGATCGGCACTAATCAGTTCCCGAATCGTTCTTTTCCGATAAGGGGTTGCCCCGGCGCCAACCGGATCGATAATCACAGGCACCCCTTTGGACCTTGCAGATGCCATGGCCTTGAACATTCCCCGTACCCAGGGGGGGCTGATGGTGCCGATATTGATGACCAGCGCGGAAGCCATGGCCGCCATGTCTTCCACTTCTTCTTCGGCATGAATCATCACCGGCGACGCGCCGATTGCCAGAAGCGCGTTGGCCGTATTGTTCATCACCACATAATTGGTAATGTTGTGCACGAGGGGGCTCTTCGCCCGGATATCCTCAACTGATTTAAATATTTCCGCTGCCGTTATTTTCATTCTTTCTTCTCCTGCTTTTGATTTCAAAAATAAAAACCCCTTCGCCATAAGGGAGAAAGGGGTCAAAATGAAATCTTCATTCTCCCTACGCCGGCATTACCCGGATCAGGTTCAACGGGTATAATCTCAGACAGAGTCAATGCCCTGCCACCCCGATTTTTCGGCATTGATTAGCAGGACAACTCAGACTTGTCAATCAGGATTTTATTTTTACATTTTGACACGAGCATGATATTTCAGCTGCACGCAATAAGGATACACCGGAAAGGAATTTATTTCTTGAAAACAAATCCCCACGTCTTTGGCATCGGTCAATGTTCACTCGATTATATCGGGCTGATACCTTCTTATCCCCCGCCGGATGTGAAGTGTGAATTTTCGAACCTGGTTGTGCAATGCGGCGGCCCTGTGGCCACGGCGCTTGTGGCACTGAAACGCTGGGGCATGGATTGCCACATGGCGGGCGTTGTGGGAAACGAAGGCTTCGGCATGCAAATCACGACGTCGCTCACGGATGAGGGCATCGACACAAGCGGCCTGCGGATTCGCAATAATCACTTCTCCCAATTCGCGTTTATCGCCAGCGAACCGTCCACCGCACGCCGGACGATTTTCTGGCAGAGACCCACCGGAGCGGCTCTTGAACCGGACGAACTGGACATCAATCTTCTTTTAAAAAGCAGCGCTTTGCATATCGATGGACTGTTTCCCGAAGCTTCTCTTTATGCATGCCGTAAGGCAAAGGAGGCGGGTATTCCCGTGATTGTCGATGCGGGAACCTTGCGCGACGGGATGCTGGAACTTGCCAAATTCAGTGACTGCTTTGTCACGTCTGAAACATTTTCCAACGCGTTTGCTGAAACACCGGAAGAAACCTGCCGGAAGCTTGCGGCCCTGGGCATCCGCTTTACGGGCGTCACGCTGGGCGCAAAAGGATACATCGCTCTGGTTGACGGGCGTTTCATCCGCAAAGAGGCTTACCCG
>CAYVFA010000178.1:0-3987 GCA_964450075.1 uncultured Smithella sp. | reverse complement strand
AGGGCACGAGTGCGGGAATCCAGTTTTTTAAAGGCCTTCCTGGATACCGGCCTTCGCCGGTATGACGAATAAGAGTAGTTTTTTAAAGCGCGCTCAATTGCAATAAACCATCCATCAACCATTGAACCCCTGAACCTTTGAACCGTTGAACCCACATTCATTTCTTACTATAGTCATAGACACCGCGTCCGGATTTGCGTCCCAGATTGCCGGCGCGAACGAGTTTTCTCAAAAGGGGTGACGGACGGTATTTATCGCCCAGCTCCCGGTGCATGCCCTCACAGATTCTGAGTTGCGTATCAAGACCGATCAGGTCGCCCAGCGCCAGGGGGCCGATGGGGTGATTGCAGCCCAACTGCATCGCTTTGTCAATATCCACAGCCGTGGCCAGACCTTCATCAAGCACAAAGAAAGCTTCATTGATCATGGAACATAAAATACGGTTCACGACAAACGCCGGCGCTTCGTTGACCATCACGACTTCCTTGCCGATTTTCTGGCCCCAGGCTTTGGCGATTTCCACCGTTTCGTCCGAGGTCTGCTGACCGCGAATAACTTCTAAAAGGCGCATGACCGGAACGGGATTAAAAAAATGGGTGCCGATAAAACGATCCGGCCTTTTCGTAATCGCCGCCATTTCCGTGATGCTTAAGCCCGAGGTGTTGGTGAAAAACAGGCAGTGAGAAGGAACAACCGCTTCCAGTTCCGCATAGACTTTCTTTTTCAGATCCATCAGCTCAATGACGACTTCCACGACGACATCCGCATCAGCCGCGGCTTCTTTTACATCGAGGGTCGGCTTAATCCTTCCCAGAATGGCGTCCATCTGTTCTTTCGTGATCTTCCCTTTTTCGGCGTCACGACTCAGGTTCTTTTTGATCGTGTTCATGCCATTGTCGATGAAGCGTTGTTCAATATCCCGCAGCGTGACATCAAAACCTGCCGCGGCACACACCTGCGCGATGCCATTGCCCATCAAGCCCGCACCCAACACGCATACTTTTTTAATTTCCATCCCATCCTCCCGGTTATTTATTGTCAGGCGGGATGTCCCCGCCCGGCTGTCAGTTAATTGTGGGGAAGGTAACAGACAGACAACTCTCAAGTCAAGAAAAATACCAAGCAATTGCGCAGGAAGTCAGAATTCAGAAGATAGAAGGCTGAAGTGTTCCCAGCTTTTTCGCAGGCCATTCTGACTCCTGACTTCTGTCTTCTATTCGCCAATTTTTTTATTGAACCGCCGGCGTCAATATGCCAGAATCAGCCATGCATATTTTAATTGACGGCTATAACCTGATTCGGCAGTCGATCACCCTGCGGCGCTTTGAACGACACAGCCTCGAGGCGGGACGAAACGCTCTGGTGTCCTGGCTTGCACAGTATCGGGGCAGAAAAGACCACCGCATTACGATCGTTTTTGACGGCTGGCTGAGTGGTCCCGCTCAGGAAGAACGCGACTATTCATCTGGCATTCACATCATCTACTCGGGCCGCGGCATTAAAGCCGATGACGTTTTAAAAAGAATCACCGCTTCGTCCGATGAGGAAATCCTGGTGGTTTCTTCCGATCGTGAAGTGGCCTCTTACGCTACACGCAGGGGCAAAGCCGCTCTGTCATCACCTGAATTTGAATCCATTGTGGATAAGCAGTTGGCTGCGCCAGCCGATGACGAATTCTTTGACCAAAAAGATGAGGATGATGAAGACGACAGTCGCCCAGTCAATAAAAAAGGAACCGCCCGCAAACTTTCCCGCGCACAAAGGCAGGCTCAGAACAAAATCAGGAAGTTATAGCGCAGGCCTTGATCAGGAAGCGCTCCAGAAGCAACTGCGGATCGGTGGCTGAAGACTTCATCGCGCGGTCCATATCCAGCAAATCATCCAAATAATTCAAAAGAACCGGGTACGAAAACCGGCTGCAATGCCGCAGCATATTATAAATGACAAAGGGATGCTTATTGACGAGCAGATCTTCCTTGCGGGATGCATCAGGCATCAGTCCCGACACAGCCGGATAAACATTTTTTTGGAAGGAACCGTACTCCATGTTGGGTGTCATCCTGGGCAGTTTTCCCGAGCGAACCAGCAGAGACGCCTGCAAAAGCAAACGGATTTCGCGGCTGATCATCGTCAGTATCATCAAATGATGCTCTCCCTGATCCAGCAAACCTTTGAGAGCCAAAAGCGCCGCTTTTGCATTTTTTTCGGACAGCGCCGTGGTTAAATCAAAGATGGAATCTTCCCTCGTCTTACCGACAACGGCTTCAACATCCTTCTCTTCAATCACCAAACGATCGCCGACAAATGACGTGAGCTTCTGCAGTTCATTTAAAGAAGGGCGAAGCTGAAATCCCGTCTTTTTTCCCAGTGCGATCCAGGCGGCAGGAGTCAGTTTTTTGCCGCACCGGTCCAGTAATTTCTGTGCTTCGACCTTCAGCGTTTCCCGGGTTGCTGCCTCACCCTTGATTTCACCAAAGTGCAGGATAACACCTGCTTTGTCTATAACTTTGAATATTTTTTTTCTTTTATCAACCGCCTCGGCGGTCATAATTAAACAGTTTCCAGCCGGAAGGCCCTGTGCCAGCAGTGCTTCAAATTGATCAGATGGATCGACAGCCGTGCCGGACGTCACCCCCCGAGCGGTACAAATTTCGACCATTCGCGGCAGCCACTTGTTCCTGTCGTCCCCTGAATCTTCCTCCACGGCTTTGCGCCATTGTTCGTCCGTAATTTTTTGCCATCCGGCGCCCTGCATATCTTCCCAGGCAAAACCGGACAGCTTCAGAAAAGTCAGAAAATACTTGGCGGCTTTATCAGGGTGTTCGTTGATGTTGTCACGGATTTTTTGAATCAGAGCCGCAAGGTTTTCGCGCGATTGAAAAATTGTTGTGTTTTTAACCACGACCACTTTCCGACCGCCTAAAAGCGACGGCGCCAGGAGATGATCCTTCAGGAGATCAAAGTCGGCATTTTCGCCGTCGAGAATAAAAAGGCCGAAATCACGATCGGCTTGCGGCATGACCATGTCCAGTATTTGATGAAGCGTTTCATTGATCAGATATTCTTCTTCACCATATAAAAGATAACAGGGTGCAACTTTTCCCTTCTTTAAATCGATGATTGCTTTTTCCAGGGTCATACAAGGCTCGCAATAAAATCAGAATTCAGAAGACAGAATTCAGAATTGGCGGCGAATACAGCGCTCGGCGGATTTAAGACGACACTCCTTATATTTCCAACTATGGGAATGCCAGCAGAATGTTTTTTATCCAAAGTCTCTCATTCTGACTCCTGACTCCTGACTTCTGTCTTCTATCTCTTAAATGATGACGTATTTCTTGATATGCTTGACGACTTCTTCAGGGTCGTCGATAACATGAATCATTTCAATGTCAAAGGGAAGGATCATGTCATTTTGCAGCATGCTGTTTTTCAGCCAGTCCAGCAGACCCTGCCAGTATTCTTTGCCCATCAGGATGATGGGAAAGCTTTTCATTCTCTTCGTCTGAATCAACGTCAGCGCTTCAAAAAACTCGTCCATCGTTCCATAACCGCCTGGCATGATCACATAAGCAACCGCGTATTTAACAAACATGACTTTGCGAATGAAAAAATATTTGTAATCAATTTGAATATTGGCGTAAGGGTTGGGTTTCTGTTCAAAAGGCAGTTTGATATTCATCCCGACGGCCTGACCACCCGCTTCGGCAGCGCCTTTATTGCCCGCTTCCATGATTCCGGGGCCGCCGCCGGTAATGACGGCAAATCCATTTTGAGCCAGAAGCTGTCCCAGCTTTTCCGCCATTTGATAATATTTATCACCGGGTTTGACGCGGGCTGAACCAAAAATAGTCACGGCATTATGGACGTTTGAAAGAATCTCGATGGATTCCACAAATTCCGCCATGATGCGGAAAATCCGCCAGGACTCTTCCTTGGATAATTCGTCGACAATATATTGCTTTTCCATACCGCTCGTTTCCTTAC
>CAYVFA010000177.1:0-4094 GCA_964450075.1 uncultured Smithella sp. | reverse complement strand
TCGTGGGAAGTTACGCCTGCCGGTTTGTCCATCACCACGATACCGTCCATAAGCGCCTATAATTCTTTGACCGCTTCAAGGACTTGCGACTTAATGGCTTCAATATCGCCATCAATCCGGCAGGCCGCCGCGTTGATATGACCGCCGCCGCCGAATTTACGGGCTATTTTTTCCACATTGACTTTGCCTTTGGAACGCAGGCTCAGCTTAAACTGTTTGTCCCCCATTTGCGTGTAAAGCATGGCAATGTCAATGCCTTTGACGGTCCGGGGAATGTCAATGAAACCATCTGTTTGTTCCATCGTGGCGCCGGTCTCCTGCAAATGTTTCCGGGTCACCACAAGCGATGCCGTTTTGTTTTGCATATCCAGCGTCAGCGTTTCCAGAACCCTGGACAACAACTGAAGTTTGGCCGGTGGATCGGATTCATAAATATTTTCGGAAATCCATTGCGGTTGTGCGCCGCCTTCGACCAGATCACCTGCCGCCCGGAGTGTTTCCTGACCTGTGCTGGAATAGCGGAAACCGCCCGTATCCGTTAAAATAGCCGTGTAAAGATTGGTGCAGATGTCTTGTGTCATCTTCACATGCATTTTGCGCATTAAACGGTAGAGCAGTTCACCGGTGGAGCTGGCCTTTGCATCCAGCAATCTTAATTTACAAAACCCGCCATTGGATACATGGTGATCGACATTAATTAAGGTCTTAATCTTGACCACATCAGACGATATTTTCCCCACGCGTTCCAGTTCAGAACAATCGAGAATAAAGCCAACATCGTATTTTTCGATATGTTCCAGGTCGTGGACAATATGCTCGGCGGCAGGCAAAAACTGGTAATGCGAAGGCGTTGCATCCTGGTTGTAAATGATCGCTTCCTTGCCTAGATCCTTTAACATCAAATACAGCGCCAGTTCCGAACCCAGTGCGTCGCCATCCAGCCGAACATGCGCCGTGATTAAAAATTTCTTTCCTTGAGAAATCGCCGCCAGTATTTCCTTAACCATGATTTTCATCCTGTCTGGCGATCTCGGCCAGCAGTTTTTCAATACGATTGCCGTAGCCGAAAGATTTGTCATGAACAAAAACAATGTCCGGCACTAAGCGAAGCTGCAAACGATGGCCCAGCTCCCGCCGCACAAACCCTTTGGCTTTACTCAGAGCGGTCATAATTTCTTCGCTGCATTCATCTTTTCCCATCTCGACAAAATAAATTCTGGCGTTGCGAAGATCATCGGTTATTTTGACTGCCGTAATCGTCACAGCGTGCAGGCGGGGATCTTTCACAACTTTGAGCAGAATATCGGCCATTTCCGCCATGATCAACTCGCCTACTCTGTCCGCTCTTTTAAAACTGCTCATCGTACTTGCCTGCTTCCCAATTTGTCGCTTCGAAAAAACCCGAAACCCTTATAATTTTCTTTCCAGCGTCTCAATGATATACGCCTCAATGATATCGCCCACACGAAGATCATTATAGCCTTCAATGCCGATGCCGCAGTCGAAACCGGTCTGCACTTCCTTGGCGTCGTCTTTAAAGCGTCTCAACGAAAGCATTTTGCCGTCGAAAACAACCACGCTGTCGCGTACCAGCTTGATGCCGGCTGAGCGCATGATTTTGCCGTCGGTCACGTGACAACCGGCAATAATGCCGACTTTAGGCACCTTGAAAAGCTCACGGACTTCGGCGCGTCCCTGCACAACCTCTTTGTATTCCGGTTCGAGGAGGCCTTCCATCGCGGCGCGCACATCGGCAATCACGTTGTAAATAATATCGTAGAGTTTGATTTCCACGCCTTCCTGCAAGGCGAGTTCACTCACCCGGGCATCCGGACGCACATTAAATCCGATAATGATCGCGTTGGATGCGGAGGCCAGCATAACATCCGTTTCGCTGATGGCGCCCGTCGAACTGTGAATCACTTTCATCTGAACATCGTCGGTGGAAAGCTTGCCCAGCGCGTCGGCAATCGCTTCAATGGAGCCCTGCACGTCGGCTTTAATAATGACGTTCAAATCTTTTACGCCTTCTTTGATCTTCTGGTACAATTGTTCCAGCGTAATTTTGGAAGAAGCCGAAAGCTCTTTTTCCCTGGCTTTTCTGATCCAGTATTCAGCGATATTGCGCGCTTTCTTTTCATCTTCCACACAAACAAATTCGGCCCCCGTCTGGGGAACACTCGAAAATCCGATGACTTCCACCGGCATGGCGGGCCCGGCTGCCTTGACGCGGCGGCCCTGATCATTGTTCATCGCCCGGACACGGCCGAATTCGGTTTTGGAAACAAAAGCATCTCCTTCGCGCAGGGTCCCCTGCTGAATCAGAACGGTCGCCACCGGACCGCGTCCGCGGTCCAGCTTGGCTTCAATGATAATGCCGCGTGCGGACAATTCGGGATCCGCCTTAAGCTCCAGCACGTCCGCCTGCAGGAGAATCATTTCCAGCAGTTCTTCAATGCCGGTTTTCTTTTTGGCGGATACTTCGCAAAAGATCGTGTCGCCGCCCCACTGCTCGGACAAAAGCCCGTGTTCCGTGAGCCCCTGTTTGATTTTTTCGGGATCGGCGCCCGGCTTGTCAATTTTATTAATGGCCACAATGATCGGCACACCGGCAATCCGGGAGTGGTTAATGGCTTCAACGGTTTGATCCATAACACCGTCATCCGCCGCCACCACTAAAACCACGATGTCCGTGACCTGAGCGCCGCGTGCGCGCATGGCGGTAAAGGCTTCATGGCCGGGTGTATCCAGAAAAACAATGTCGCGACCGTTGATATGCACATGATATGCGCCGATCGCCTGCGTAATGCCGCCCGCCTCGCCGTCAATAACGTGAGTCTGCCGGATGGCATCGAGCAGCGATGTTTTGCCGTGATCGACGTGCCCCATGATCGTGACGATCGGCGCCCGCGGCTGGAGATTATCCGAAACAACTTCCGGTTTCAGCATGGTGTCTTCAAATTCCACCTCCGCCTTTTCCACCTGAAAGCTGAATTCAGAGGCAACCAGCGTGATAATATCAAAATCGATGGATTGGTTGATGGTGGCCATAACGCCCATCCCCATCAGCTTATTGATGACGTCCCCGGCTTTGACACCCATTCTTTTTGCCAACTCGCCGGTGGTAATGGTTTCACCCACCCGAATGCGCCGCTTGATGGCTTTGGGCACCGTAATTTCGGTTTTCTTCATTTTGACGGGAGCAGACTTTTTATCCTCCCGCCACTTCCCGAAAATAACTTCCCGATCCTCATCGGCTTTTTTCAGCTTCTTTTCGATTTTCTTCTCTAATACTTTGCGCCGTGGAACGACCTTTTCCTCTTCAATGAAGACCTCGACCGGCCCTTTGCCTTTTTTCTTGGGCTTCTCAAATTCCCTTTTGATGATTTTCTCCGGCGGAGGTGAAACAATTTTTTCACCCGGCTTCAGGGTGGGCGCTTTAGCCGGAATTTCCTTTTTTTCATCCGGTCTGGTAATTTTATGCCGGGACATCATTGGCGGCCTGACCGGAAGAATTATGGGCGGCTGCTTGAGCTTAACGGGAAGTATGACCGGCGGCTGTTGGGCAGACTTCGTTTCCACAACCTCTCCGGCGGATGGCTCCCCATCAGCAGGTGCCACTGCCACCCCAGCAGGCGCCGGTTGCGTTTCGTCTTGAGCGAAAGCTTCTTCTTTTTTAACTTCCCCGGCAATCGCCGCGGTCTGGGCATCAGACAATGGTTCCTTTGTCTTGTTAACGTCGGGAGATTCCGTCGGGGCAACCGTTTCGTGACCTGCGGCAGCATCTTGCGCCGCCTTTTCGGCCGCTGGCTGGGTTTCTTCAACCGCTTCTTCAACGGGAGATTCTTCAACCGGGGTGCGCACGGTCCGGCGGCGGATAACCGTGGTTTTAATTCGTTCTTCCACGACTTGCCGCGGCGACTTTGCCTGCAGATCTTCCTTGACCCTCTCGATCTCGTTATCTTCCAAAGTACTGGCATGGGATTTGACTGTGATGCCCAGTCTTTCCAGATGAGCAATCAAATCCTTATTCTCCAGACCAAGTTCTTTGGCCAACTCGTGAACTCGCTTTTTCGCCATTCCCGAAACTCCCT
>CAYVFA010000176.1:0-4106 GCA_964450075.1 uncultured Smithella sp. | reverse complement strand
GTCAGCACGGGGTTGTAAATAATCAGGTGCGGGTCCGTCATTTTGGAAGGGTCGGCAGCGAGAGTGCGGATGCCGCCGTCAATGGGATCAAACACACGATTGCGGCTGTTGACGCTGCGCCCCATGATAAAATAGGCAATCATAGCTTTGTTGCCGCTCGGGGTTTTCCCTATGCAAATGCCGCGGCCCGGATAATCATTTCCGGACAGATATTCATACAGACTCGATTTCATTTATGTTTCTCCTTATAGTTTGGAAGGTATTTATTTTTGGTGGCGGGAGTATATGAAGAGAAGATTCGTCTGTCAACTGGATTCGTCGGATTTTTTTATATAGGGGATAAAAAGCTTATCTTCTTTAAGCATATGCCCCATCACAACATCCTGCACAACAAATAAAATGAACGCCGATTCCCCGATCTCATTTTTCAGATAGGATGCTTTAAGCTGCTGGGTTTGCCGCAGCAATTGATCATGGAGCGCCGCATGATCCGACAACTCCGGATAGCCTGCGTCCGCCAGTATCTCTTCTTCGGATTTAAAATGTTTTTCCAGGCTTTCCAATAATCTGCTCAGCCACAACCGCACCTCTTCTTGCTGAACCTGTGGCGCCATCAACATCGCAATCAGGTTGTTCGAAATTTCCACCAGTTTCCGATGCTGTTCATCAATCAGCGGATGTCCCACCTCCCACTGGGCAACCCATTCCACACGCAGTGGCTGAGCGGGCAAAGCGTCTTGCACCGCGCTGACCACGCGGTTTCGTCCGGACTGTTTTGCCTGATACAGGGCTTGGTCGGTTCTTCCATACCAGCTGTCAAACGATTCATTGCTCTTCCGCTGCGATGTGCCAAAACTTGCCGTCACCTTGCCGACGTCCGGATGATCGGAGCGTTCCAAAGCTTCGCGTATCTTTTCCGCCGCCGCAAACGCACCGTCAAGGGTGGTTTGCGGCATGACAAGAATAAACTCCTCTCCGCCAAAACGCACCAGCCAGTCCGAACTGCGAATCAGCTGCTCCGCAACGCGGGCGGTCTGCCTCAGCACCGCATCCCCGGCCGGGTGCCCCCAGACGTCGTTCACCTGTTTGAAATGATCCAGGTCAAACATCACCATGGAGAGGGATTCGCCGTAGCGGTCGGAACGACTCATGACACCTTCAATATTCTGCGATAGGAAATGCCTGTTTTGGAGGCCGGTCAATTCATCCGTAATCGCCCAGGACTCTGTCAGCTTTCTCAGCTTTCTCTCCTCGGCCATGCTGACCTCCAGCCTTTTGACGCCTGCGGCCAGCTGGCCGATCTCATCCGTCCGGCTCGTCTCCTCGCTTAGCTCCACCGCGGCCTCTCCCTGTTTTATGACCTCCAGTGCCCCGATCAGGCGATTCAAAGGCCGGAATAATTTATTCCGGAAATACAAAATGGTCAAAACAACCACCGTCAGCCCGACGATAAATTGAATCAGGGCAATCATCAGTGAAGCAAACGCCTTGCTTTTCTGCTCGTACATCTCGGCGGCAATAGCGTTTTTGTATTGCTCCAGCAAAAGAAATACCGAATCAAAAGCCGGAACTGATAATGTTTTCAGTTGCCTGATCCTCTCCGGCGGCGCATTCCCGGCCAGAGCAAGCGGAACCGTTTCTTCCAATACCGGCCGGTAATCTCCGTAATACGCGCGTGAAACGATGTCTTTTTGACGATTCAGCTTTTCGTCTCCGAGCAGAACGGATTCCGCCTCCATTTTGGACCAGACATAATCGGCTTGTGCCAAATTATTCATAAACAGCCTGTATTGCATCGCCTGTAACGGCACATTCTTGGAGAGCGCAGCGGTTATGATGCTGCCGCTCTGACCGATCCTGTCTCTGAAGACCAGTGTCTCGACCAGCAATCGATGATAATTGGCAAAATGGCCGGGCATTTTTTGCCTTTTCCCGACGATGTCCAGGGCTTCGATGATGTGGTGAATGAACCGCGTTGTTTGCTCATACCAGGCATCCCGAAGGCGGGACCGGTTTACGGATCCTATCCCTTCCCAAACAGCATCAATTTCCCGTCTGAGCCGCACCAGATCGTCATAATCTTTCCGCAACATTACGGCCAGCGGAGGATCTGCCTTGACAAGCCAGGCAAGCCCCCGGCTCATGTTCTCGTCCACCGACTTTCGTCTCGTTTCGATAAAGTCTCTGTCCGGGGAGGCAATCGGTTTTTCCGATGATAAAACAACGTTGGTTCGACCGCGTTCGAAGGTCAAATCCTTAAAAGTCATAAAAAGGAAATTGGCTTGCCGACTCATCTGGATAACGTCCTCCGCTCTGCGGTTCGCCTGCCAGGCGTCAAAAAGCAGGTACAGGGAGAGTCCGATAAGAACCGTACTGGTCAGCAAAAGACAGCCGATCAGTTTTGTCTGCAACGTCATGCGAATCATTTTTCCTCTTCCACGCCCGATGTCGAAAAGTTGCGCCACCCGTTTAATACCGGGTCGTGTGATGCTCCGTCAGGCCGAACAAATCTTTGATGGGGCAGATCATGCCGTGATTGTCTTTAAAATTGCCGTTGTAAAGGCCGAAAGGCTGATGAAAATCGGAGCGGATAATACCGGCGGTGTTTATTTTCTGGGCGCGCCGGCCTTGCGGAACAAAAGACAAATCCAGTTTCCCGTCCGTGGTTTTGATTTGCCAGGGTTTCATGACATCGCCAAACGCAAAGCGCGCGGCTTTCAGGCAGGTTATTTTCCCGTCCATCCAGAAGCAGTTTTCATTAAAATCCTGATCGTCTGCAATCATATTTTGACACAGGTTGAAAGCCATAAGCTTTCCATCTTCACTGTAGCCCGCGGCGGTGGACCATTTCCAGAAACTGGAATACGGATAATACGTTTTTTGTTCATCGATCAGAGCAAACGCATCGCCTTGTTTCAGAACAATTTCCTCATCGCCCACGGTAATGCGGCCCGACGCGGGAACAGCGGCCTTATGCGTGTAAAACGGCCGGGTGCTGGTGATTGGAGATACCTGAACCAGCGGCTCGAAAACCTTCAAGTCTTCATGAACGGTTATTTCGCCACGGACTGCCGGGCCATTTTCATAACGATCAATATCAATCAATATCCGGTGGAAGCCCTGATCCAGCTTGTTTTCAAAATGCAGGCGGTAACCTTTGGCGTCAAACCGGCAAACATCGTCATAAAGCTGCGAGGATACATGGATCGCCGTTTTTCGGGTGACCTGCCTCGCATACTCAACTTGTGTATTTTTTAATCGATCATAAATATAGAAAAAAGAAATGCCTGCAAACTTGGCGTCAAAGATTACCATGCCCAGATAGTGCGTAGGCGTAATCATGCCGTAATGCTGCCATTCCTTCAGACGAAAATTCTTCCAGAAACCGGGCACGGAAAAAGCATACAAAGGCGCATCTTGCAGGTTGGCATTCCGGAAAGGCGTGCGGAAGGTGCCGAAGTTAATCGATCCGTCTTTCTCCACGATCCGCTCGGGAGTCGTTTGAATCTGTCTTGCCATCGTCCCTCTGGTTTTCCGCCGTGCTGGAAAGTTCTATGCTGGCACTTTCGGCAATTTGGGAAAATTCTTGTCCAGCGCGCCATTCCATTTATCCACCATCGACTGAACACTTTCCATCAGTTCCGAGATGTCACCTTCGATTGCGATGGAATGGATTTTATCGCCCTGCCTGATGGCATTGACAATTCCCATATCAATGTCGCTTACGACTTCGCCAAACACGGTGTGCTTGCCGTCCAGCCAGGGCGTGGGCACATGGGTGATGAAAAACTGGCTGCCGTTGGTTTGGGGTCCCGCGTTGGCCATGGACAAAACCCCCGGCTTGTCGTGGCGCAGTTCCTTGACAAATTCATCCCCGAATTTATAACCGGGCCCGCCGCGGCCGTCGCCTTCCGGGCATCCGCCCTGAATCATAAAATCGGGAATCACGCGGTGAAAGTTTAAATTGTTGTAATATCCACGCCGCGCCAGATTGACAAAATTGCCTACCGTGACGGGCGCCTGATCCGTAAACAGCTTCAGCCGGATGGTGCCTTTATCGGTTTCAATCACTGCGATGAGTTTATTTTTCATGGTCATCTCCTTTT
>CAYVFA010000175.1:0-4156 GCA_964450075.1 uncultured Smithella sp. | reverse complement strand
CTTGCTGGTTTCGAGATAATGCATATCGATTTCACTGTCAAAATGACCGATATTGCAGACAATGGCTTCATCCTTCATCATTTCCATGTGACGACCGGTAACGACGTCGCAGCATCCGGTTGCCGTCACGAAGATATCCGCCAGCGGCGCGACTTCTTCAAGTGTTTTCACTTCATAACCTTCCATCGCCGCCTGGAGTGCGCAGATGGGATCAATCTCCGTTACCACCACACGGGCGCCGAATCCCCGCATGGATTGGGCACTGCCCTTTCCCACATCGCCATAACCGCACACCACAACCATTTTGCCGGCCATCATAACATCCGTCGCCCTTTTAATACCGTCCGCCAGCGATTCACGACAACCATACAAATTATCAAATTTTGATTTTGTGACGGAATCGTTGACGTTGATCGCGGGAAACAAGAGCTCGCCTGATGCCTGCATCTGATAGAGGCGATGAACGCCAGTGGTTGTTTCTTCCGACACGCCGCGGATTCCGGCAGCAACTTTCTGCCAGCGTTTGGGATTCTTTTTATAAGCCTGCGCAAGACGTGAAACAATGATGGCAAATTCCTTGTTATCGATCTTTTGTTTGAGCAACTGAGGATTTTTTTCAATTTTGACGCCGTGGTGAATAAATAAGGTCGCATCGCCGCCGTCATCCACAATCAAGTCAGGTCCGGAACCATCCGGCCAGGTTAACGCCTGTTCCGTACACCACCAGTATTCTTCCAGCGTCTCGCCTTTCCAGGCAAAAACTTTCGCCGATCCCGCTTTCGCAATGGCTGCCGCCGCGTGATCCTGCGTGGAAAAGATATTGCAGGACGCCCAGCGCAGATCAGCCCCCAGCTCCTTGAGGGTTTCGATCAGCATGGCCGTTTGAATCGTCATGTGCAGACTGCCCATGATTTTCAAACCCGCGAGAGGTTTCTTGTGTCCGTATTTCTTGCGCACCGCCATCAAACCGGGCATTTCGTTTTCCGCCAGATCCATTTCTTTTCTGCCCCACGCAGCCAGCGATAAATCCGCAACTTTATATTTCAACTTTGTATCTATTTCCTCAAAAGCCATCTTCTCCTCCAATGTATTCCTCAGATATTTTTTTGATCAATTTCGGCTCTGTTAACACACTCGGCTTGTCTGTTCAATATGATTTTGAAATCATATCCTTGATCCGCCCGTCCTTTTTTTCCCAAAGCTGATTGACCCAGTCTTGAAAATCCTTCTGGACTCTGGGATCGGTCGCATATTGATTATTCAAGAACTCGCCGGGAATAGGCAGCTGCTTTACGCGCACTGTCACATGACTGACTTTTCCGGAAACAAAATCCCAAAAAGAAACATCCGGCTGCGGATAAATGATCGTGGTATCCACAATGCTTGTCAGATAATTACCCATCGCCGACAGGACAAAGGCCACACCGCCTGCCTTGGGCAAAAGGAGATGCGTAAACGGGGATTTCTGCCGGTGGTGTTTTGCTTTTGTAAAACGCGTTCCCTCCACAAAATTCATGATCGAAATAGGATGATATTTGAATTTTTCACAGGCCCGCCGCGTCGTCTCGATATCCTTCCCCTGCTCCTCGGGATGCTTTTGCAGATATTCCTTGGAATAGCGCTTCATGAAGGGAAAATCCATCGCCCACCAAACCTGTCCTGCCACGGGCAGCCAGATGAGCTGCTGTTTCAGAAAAAATTTCAGAAAGGGAATCCGGTGATTGAAGACCTTCTGCAAAACAAGAATATCCGCCCAGGTGCGGTGATTGGAAATAACCAGATACCAGCCGCCCGGCGTCAAGCCCTCCAGCCCCTGGATGTCCCATGTTATTTTTCTGGTCAGCCAGATATTGACGGAGTTAATGTCCACCCAGATCATGCCGATCCAAACCAGAAGCTGCGAGCAGAAAGCCCGCCAGCGCTCGACGGGGATGATCTTCAAAATGGCCACAACAAGAATGATGGATCCGATAATCAAACAATTCATCACGTACATCAACAAAGAAATTGAACCGATCAACCACGAAGGAAGAAACCTTAGCATTTTTTGTACCTCATCATTCCTTTAATGGATTCCTGTTATATAAAAAAAGCATTTTCCGGACAAATCCAGAAAATGCCCTCTTTCCGGCATTTTGTTAAATTATTTGGCTGCTTTTTTAATCTTGTTTTTAGCATCCACCAAGATACATTTTGGCTTCCAGTTTCTGGCCTCTTCGTCCGCCACCGCCACATAGGTGGCGATAATGACCAGGTCTCCCCTGGCCACTTTGCGGGCGGCTGCGCCATTGAGACAAATCGTTCCTGAGTTGCGCTTACCCTTGATGATATAGGTGGAAAAACGTTCGCCGTTGTTCACGTCATAGATGTCAACCTGCTCATAAGGTATCATATTGGCCGCATCCATCAGATTTTCATCAATAGAGATGCTGCCTTCATAATGCAAATCCGCATCGGTTACAGTGGCACGATGGATTTTTGATTTCATCATAAATCTCTGCATGGTGATTGTTGTTCTCCCGTCTCTAAAAGCTATCACGCTTTGAGTTCTTCACCCAAAACGGAATTGTCGATCAATCTGGTTTTTCCGACTTTTACGGCTAAGGCCATAACGACCTCCCCTTGGATCTCATTTGCGTCCTCCAGGGTGGCCGTATCGCATATTTTTATGTAATCAATGTCGGTAAAATTGGCGCTTTTAATGAGTTGTTCCGCCTGGCGGATTATCTCCGTCGCATTTCGTTCGCCTTTAGCATAAAGCTTCTGCGCCAGTTTCAGCGCACCGACAAGCGTAAGCGCCGATGCCCGTTCCTCTGGGCTCAGGTAAACATTACGCGAACTCATGGCCAAGCCGTCCGGCTCTCGAAACGTCGGCAGACCGATGATTTCCAGATCCATGTTCAGATCGGCAACCATCCTTTTGATGGCCGCCAGCTGCTGAAAATCTTTCTTACCGAAAATTGCGCTGTGCGGTTTAACAATATTAAATAATTTGCAGCAGATTGTCGTGACACCCCGAAAATGCCCCGGTCGGGACATGCCGCAGAGATTTTGCGTTACTTTTTCAACATCAACATAAGTTTGATAGGCGTTGGGATACATTTCGGGATTCGACGGAAAAAAGATAACATCGACACCGACACTACGCGCCATTTGGACGTCGCGTTCAAAATCTCTGGGATATTTGGAAAAATCCTCTTTAGGTCCGAACTGGGTAGGATTGACATAGATACTGACGACAACATGATCCGCCGTTTTGCGGGCTTCTCTCATCAGCGACAGATGACCCTCATGAAAATAGCCCATCGTCGGGACAAAAGATATTGTCTTACCGGAAAGCCTTAAGGTTTCGGAGTGAGACTGCATTTCTTTGATGGAATCGATAACTTTCAATTTTCCCATTAAAAAAGCCTCCCGTTGCAAGACGAGAGGCTTAACATTCCCATTTAGGTTGTCCTTCCGTCCCAGTCCTTGCGGATCCAAGCGTGTTTTTCACTATAGAATATATCGGTTCTTGTCAAGAAAATATTAAGAAACGGGTTTCAGTATCCATAAAAACACAAAACCAGACTAAAAAACCCCCTCAAGACATTTGCCTTGAGGGGGTTTAATATATCAACAGATCATGTTTTTGTTGTAGCGGCTATAACTTCTTAATTCTTTGTACCGAAGCTATCAGCTGACAATATTTTTCACTGCATCAATAACCGGGTTGGTAAACAGCGCCATCAAAATGGTGTAAAGGGCAAAGGCGCCAACGACTTCCGCCGTGTACATCTTGTTATACTTTCTCTTCAAAGAAACCAGGATCAATCCGCCCACGACCAGGCATCCCAGTTGAAAATACGGGAAATTTGCTGCTCCCGCTGCCGCGTATTCCGCAAAACCAAATGTTGCTGTTAAAAGAACTACTGCCGCTGCCGCTACGATGGTTCCTAATGTCTTCTTCATGATCTGTTACCTCCTGTGTTTGTTTCGGGCATGTACCCGTTGTTTGCATTTGCCTTTATGCTAATGAAAAGACCGTGCCATCTTTTAACGTCGCACAAAATATAATCATAAGCATATGATATTCATAACTATTTAATGATGATCCATCCGGACACCCCATGCCATAAATCATTTATTTACGCCTTTCCTTCAATGAAATGTTCAA
>CAYVFA010000174.1:0-4156 GCA_964450075.1 uncultured Smithella sp. | reverse complement strand
ACATCTGGTCGAAGCCCTGCCGGATGATTCAAAGCACATCACTTTTTTCAGCACCTCCGCAGTCGGATATTACGGGTTTCATGAAGATGAAGAGCTGACGGAATCGGCGCAGGCGGGCAATGATTTTCTGGCGAAGCTCGCGGAAGACTGGGAAAGAGAAGCATGGCGGGCCCAAGAAAAAGGCGCTCGCGTGGTCATCACGCGCTTCGGTATCGTGCTCGGTCAAAATGGTGGCGCGCTGGGCCAGATGATCCCCTTGTTCAAATTTTTCCTGGGCGGCCCCTTAGGCAGCGGGCGTCAGTGGTTTTCCTGGATCCACATACAGGACCTCGCCGAGGCGTTCAGCTTTCTTTTACATCATGGGGAAATATCCGGCGCGCTTAACCTCTGTTCGCCCTATCCTGTCCGTAATAAAGAACTGGGGCAGGCCATCGGCCGGGTGTTGCATCGTCCTTCCTTTCTGCCCGCGCCCGGCTTCATGATTAAGCTCATTTTGGGAGAATTCGGCTCAGTGCTGCTCAAGGGCCAGCGCGCAATCCCTCGGCGTTTGCTGGATTCCGGATTTCAATTTCAGCATCCGGAGATTGAAGAAACACTGAAAGATATCATTAAGGGCAAGGCGTCATGAAGTTTTTACCGGCAATCGTCAGTACCATCTCGGAAAGCAAAATTATCAAAGCCAATATTGGTTTATTGGTCAAGTATCTGCTGGTCATCGCTTTGTTGATCACCGCCTACAGCATTATTTTCCATTATCTCATGGCCCTCGAAGGTCAGAAACATTCGTGGCTGACCGGTTTTTACTGGACAATGGTGGTCATGTCCACGCTGGGTTTTGGCGACATTACTTTTACCAGCGATATCGGACGCGCTTTTTCTATTTTGGTGCTACTCTCCGGTGTGATTTTGCTTTTGATTCTTCTTCCCTTTGTCTTCATCAAGTTCTTTTTTGCGCCCTGGATGGAGGCGCAGGCCAGAAGCCGCGCTCCCCGCGAGCTGCCTGTGGATACCCGCAACCATGTGATCATCACCCACTTCGATCCGGTCACGTCTGCCCTGATTGAGAAGCTCGTCAACCATAAAAAGGATTATGTTGTCGTGGTTGATGATTTGCAGCATGCCTTGGAACTTTATGACAAAAATATCCGGGTGGCGGTCGGCAATATCGATGATCCTAAAACCTATGCCCGGCTGCGCGTCCAAAATGCCGCGCTGGTCGTCGCAACCAACACCGATCAAATGAATACCAACATCACACTGACGCTCCGGGAAGATTTCGAGCACCTGCCGATCGTCACCACGTCCGAATCGCCTCATTCCGTCGATATCCTTGAACTGGCGGGAAGCTCCCGTGTGTTGCAGCTTTATGATCTTCTGGGCCGATCGCTTGCGGCGTGGACGGTAGCCGGCGATTGTCAATCGAATGTCATCGGCCGTTATGAGCAACTTGTCATTGCTCAGGCGCCGGCCATCGGCACACCGCTGGTCGGGAAAACCCTCGCCGAAAGCGGGATTCGAGAATCCTTCGGCCTGGCGGTCGTGGGCATCTGGGAGCGCGGAAAATTTATCATCCCCAAACCGGATACGGTCATAGAACGCACCAGCGTTCTTGTTTTCGCCGGCACGGAAGCTTCAGTGGCGAGTTACGACGAGGTTTATGCCTTCTATCAAATTTGCAAAGTGGCCGGCGATCCCGTCATCATCGTCGGCGGAGGACGCGTCGGACATGCGGTCGCGGCGCGCTTTCATGAGACGGACATCCCCTACCTCATCATTGAAAGAGCGAAGAAGCGAAGCGAAGAAGACGCTCACTTTGTTTACGGAGATGCGGCGGACATTCATACCCTGGAAAAAGCCTGGTTTGAAAAAGCGCCGGCGGCCTTAATCACTTCCCATGACGACGCCACCAATATTTATCTCACCAAGTATCTGAGAAGCCTCAGACCGGATATGCAGATCCTGAGCCGCGCCAGTGAAGACCGCAATGTTTCGACCCTGCACCGCGCCGGAGCCGATTTTGTCATGTCTTACGCATCGCTCGGCGCCGACGCCATCTATAATTTTCTCATAAACGAAGAAACGCTTCTTCTGGCTGAGGGATTAAATTTTTTCCATCTCCAGGCACCCCGAATGCTGGTGGGCAAAACTCTCGCGCTTTCCGGCATTCGCGAAAAAACCGGCTGCACCGTCGTCGCGATCCAGCATCAGGGTCAGACTTCTATTAACCCGGAACCGGCCTTGCAAATCGGCAAAGATGATGAACTCATCCTGATTGGAACCTATGACGCGGAAAGTGCATTCATGAGCCAGTTTTCCTCCTGATGCAGTATTTTCTATTGACTTGTTTGGGGTTTGCATTTAAAATTCCGTCCAAGTCAAATAATTAAGCAAACATCAATCTCAAGGGGAACAAAGCTCGGAACAGCCACTATGCTTCTTGAACGCGCCACTCATCGAACTTTTTACAAATATCTGATCTTCGGCCTGATCATCGGGGTTGTTCTATCAGCTGCCGCCGTCGGGGCTTATTATCAATCCGGCGACGCAAGATTCTGCGGGTCCTGCCACAGCATGAAACCCGTGCATCAACAATGGAGCGCATCCCCTCATCGTCAGTTTACCTGCACCGAATGTCATTTGCCGGACACCCATATTGTCGGCAAAGTTACCTATAAAGCCCGCGCCGGAATCAATGACTTGATTCATGAAACCCTGCGCGATTATCCAGCAGGCATCCATCTCACCCCCCATGGCCGTCAGATTGCCAATGGCAACTGCGTTCGCTGCCATGCTTCAACCATCGCCGAAACACCCATGGCGCGGGGTGGCGCTGATTGCCTGAAATGTCACCGTTATCTGGTTCACGGCAGAGGGCAGTACGATGGAGGAATTCAATTTGAAAAGTAAAAATGGTTTTTTAACAGTTCTGCTGAGCATTGCTCTGATTTTGCTGATGGTCATTCTGGTTCGTGTGTTTCTCCTGCCGCCGGCCCAAACGGCCAAACTGGCGGCCATACCGGAGACCGAATATGATCCGGCCGTGTGGGGTAAACATTACCCGCTGGAATATCAAAGTTATTTAAAAAATAAGGAAATGGCGCCCTCGCCTACCGGATTTGGCGGCTCCATAAAAGATCAGAAATCCATCAAAGAGCCTGAAATTCTCATGAATTTTAAAGGGATGGCTTTCAGCAAGGATTACACGGAAGACCGCGGGCATCCTTATGCCGTGACGGACTTAATGGAAACCAAACGGATCGGCCCGGCAACCCCCGGTTCCTGCATGACCTGCAAAACGGCCAACCTGCGCGATATCTACAAGGATATGGGATGGAATTACGCAAAGACCCCGCTTACTGAATTGCTGCCCAAAATCAAGCATCCCATTGTCTGCGCCAATTGCCATGATCCAAAGACCATGAACCTGCGGGTTATCAACCCTGCCTTTATTGAAGCCATGGAGAAACGCGGCGTCAACGTTGCCAAAGCGCCGCGGAAGGACATGCGCAGTTATGTTTGCGGCCAGTGCCACGCGGAATATTACTTTGAACCGGAAACCAAGCGTGTTGTTTTCCCCTGGGATAAAGGTTTGAAACCTCAGGACATGTATGCCTATTATAAGGAAGTCCCGTCAGGATTTGTCATGGATTGGCAGCATCCCGACTCGCTTGGCAAAATGCTGAAAGCCCAGCATCCTGATTTCGAACTGTCAAGCGGTGGCGTACACGCGAAAGCCGGCGTCTCCTGCGCGGATTGCCATATGCCGTATATGCGACAAGACGGCCGCAAATATACATCGCATTGGGTCACAAGCCCGATGAAGCATATTCAGGCTTCCTGCCGTACCTGTCACACGCAATCCGAACAATGGCTTCTGGAGCGTGTCCAGACAACACAAAAACATGTTTTCGATTTGCAGCACACAGCCGGACTGACGATCGCCCGCGCGCATCAGGCCATTGCCAAAGTACGCACCCTGCCCCCGCCTAAAATCAATCAGAAAGAGTTGGATGCAGCAAGGGAACTTGTCCGCAATGCGCAGTGGCTCTGGGATTTCATTGCCGCGGAAAACTCCATGGGGTTTCATAATCCCGATCAGACGCTCAACACGCTGGGCCAGTCGATTGATCTGGCGCATCAGGCCATTGCCGCGGCA
>CAYVFA010000173.1:0-4166 GCA_964450075.1 uncultured Smithella sp. | reverse complement strand
GTCCGTTCCGGAACGAAGCGGCACATGGAAATCGCAGCGGGCGGAAGTCCTTGTGAAACGCGGATCGACATGGATGACTTTTGCGCCTCTTTCCTGCGCCTTCGTGACCCACCGGAAGCCCATGGGGTGATTCTCCGCCATATTGCTCCCCATGATGAGGATCACATCGGCATTTTGCATGTCGATATAATGGTTTGTCATGGAGCCGCGGCCAAACGACTCGGCCAGCGCGCCGACGGACGGGCTATGACAAACCCGGGCCTGATGATCCATATAGACAACGCCCAGGGTTCTCGCCACGGTTGTGATGAGCCAGCACTCTTCGTTATCCACGTTGGAACTGCCGTAGTGACCGATCGCCTCGCAGCGGTTGACCAGTTCACCCTTGTCATTGTGCTTGGTAAAGTTCTTGTCGCGGGTATCCTTGATGAGGCGGGCCATGCGGGGCAGTGCCCATTCCCAGTCTTTTTCTTCCCATGCCGTGCCGCCGGGCGCGCGGTATAAAACCTTGCGCAGGCGGTGTTCGTTAGCTTCCGTCATCTGGAAGAAACCGGCCCCCTTGGCGCAAAGCGCTCCCTCGTTGATGGGATGGTCGGCATCGCCTTCGATGTTGATGATCTTCCCCGTTCCCTTATCCGTGCTGCAGACGAGACCGCAGCCGCAAGAACAGTAACAGCAAATCGTTGTTGACTGTTTGGCAATCCTGATGCGGTTCATCTTGTTCAATTCGTCCGCATAGGCCCGGGACGCATTGAGATTGAATCCCAGAGACGACAGGGCAACCCCGCCTCCGACAGCCCCGGACACCTTCAAAAACCCTCTTCTACTGATGTGCATGAACTTCTCCTTTCCTTAGAAAAAATGATCAATTTCTTATGCGCCGAAGACAAAGCTGTGCACAAGCAGACCCGGGCGCAACATAAACGCCAATGGCGGCAGCCGAAGCTGAATCTTCAGTATAAAATTGTTTTTGCGGGTTTGGGTTAAGAGCGCCAAACTCGGTTTCCTTTCTGCGCGCCGCCGGTCTGTCCGGCAGAGCAGTCAGGAACCTATGGCGTCTGCGGAAGGAAAGAGAAGGCGGTACGATCTTTCAGGAGCCCTACAAGCCCCTCAAAGTTGCGTCATGTGCGATTTGTTGTTAACCAATTATTCATCATCAAATTTCCCTGTGTATCAAAAGTGGCATAACATGACTAAAAGTCACACGAATGTCAATATGTTACGTTAAACATATACAAAAAGAGGGAAGTTGTGGTTTGGGGAGCGTTTTTGGTCAAATCGCGAAACGTGGGGACAAGCAACCTATGTACTGAGTATCACAGGGATCTAAAGGATATGCCCCTTTGCTTCGGGGCATATCCTTTATTAAATCCATTTAGCCGATTACGCAGCCGCTTCCACTTTTACCGCGCAGACCTTGAATTCCGGAATCTTGGCAATAGGGTCAAGCGCCGGATTGGTCAGGATGTTGACTGGCGCTTCACTGAAATGAAAGTTCATAAAAACAGTCGAATCCGGCACACGCGTGGTGACTTTTGCTTTCACATTGAGCTGACCGCGCCGCGAGGACACCTTGACCCATGCGCCGTCCTCGATGCCCAATTTTTGAGCGTCTTGTGGATTAATTTCCACCAGACTTTCCGGACAGCGCTCCGAGATACCGCAGGACAGGCGCGTCATGGTTCCCGTGTGATACTGGTAAAGGACACGGCCAGTCGTCATAACAAAAGGATAGTCTTTGTCCGGAACTTCGGCTGGTGCTCTAAACTCAATAGGGCTGAAGAGTCCCAGCCCCCGCGTAAATTTGCCGATGTGGAGAATCGGTGTTCCCGGATGCGTTGCGGTAGGGCAGGGCCATTGCAAGCCGGTCTTTTCGATGCGATCATAGGTAATTCCCGCGTAACTGGGCGTCAGCTGATTCACTTCCTTCATGATGTCTTCGGCAGAGTCATAATGCATGGCATATCCCATTTTTGTGGACAATTCCGATAGAATTTCCCAATCCGCTTTGGCCTGGCCGGGAGCGGTGACGGCTTTGCGAATGGGTTGCACACGACGTTCTGTGTTGGTGAAGGTGCCTTCCTTTTCCGCAAAGGATACGGCAGGCAGAACCACATGAGCAAGCTTTGCCGTTTCGGTGAGGAAAATATCCTGGACAATCAACAATTCCAGTTTTTTGAGCGATGCTTCCGCGTGGGTCAAATCCGGATCGGACAGCATCGGATTTTCACCCATCACATACAAGGCCTTGATCTTTCCGTCATGGGCAGCGTTGAGCGTTTCCACAAGAGTCAAGCCAGGTTTTGCAGGAAGAGCCACCCCCCAGGCTTTTTCAAACTTGGCGCGGGTTTCCTCATTGGCCACGGGCTGGTAACCTGTGTAAACAATAGGGAGCGCGCCCATGTCGCAGGAACCCTGAACATTATTCTGACCTCGCAGCGGATTCACGCCGCCCCCCTCCACGCCAAGGTTGCCGCACAACATAGCCAGATTGGCACAGGACTTGACGTTATCGACTCCGGTGGTGTGCTGCGTGATTCCCATGCTGAAGAAAATCGCAGCGGGGTGAATTTCAGCATAAATCCGTGCGGCTTTGCAGATATCGTCAGCCGGCACACCCGTTATTTTGGCTGCGACTTCCGGCGGATATTTTTCGACGACTTTTTTCATTTCCTCAAAGCCTTCTGTGCGAGTCTCCACATATGCTTTATCATAGAGGCCTTCGGCAAGAATCACATTCATCATGCCATTTAAAAGCGCGACATCCGTGCCGGGTTTCTGCCGAAGCCATAGCGCCGAATACTTAACCAGATCGATTTCTCGGGGATCGGCAACGATCAGCTTTGCGCCGTGTTGACGGACAGCTCTTTTAATTTTCATGCCGATGACGGGATGCTGTTCGGTGGTGTTGCTGCCGATGACGAAGATGTTTTTCAGATACTCCGCTTCGTCAATCGAGTTGGTCATCGCGCCGCTGCCAAACGTTGTGGCCAAACCGGCAACGGTCGAGGCATGGCATAATCTTGCGCAGTGATCGACGTTATTGGTGCCAACGACTGCACGGATAAACTTCTGGAACAAATAGTTTTCCTCGTTCGTGACGCGGGCCGAGGAGAAACCCGCGATGCTGTCGGGTCCGCTTGCTTTTTTGATCGTGTCAAGATTTTTTGCGATGTAGTCGTAGGCTTCCTCCCAGGAGGCTTCCCGAAGCTCTCCGTCCTTCCGGATCAGCGGAGTTTTCAGACGGTCGGGGTGGGCGACAAAGTCCATCCCAAAACGGCCCTTCACGCAAAGGCTGCCCTGATTGGGTGAGCCGTATTCCCGGTTGCCCGATACTTTAACAATCTTATTATTTTTCGTGTAAAGATCCATCTGACAGCCGACGCCGCAGTACGTGCAGGTCGTTCGGGTTTTCTGTAAATCCCAGGGACGTCCGCCGAATTTCGCCTGTTTGAAGGTGATGGCGCCGGTGGGGCAGACTTGCAGACATTCGCCGCAAAACACACAGGCGGAATCAATATAGTCGGCATCAAAAGCCGGTCCGACTTTTGCGCACGAACTGCGATTGGAAAAATCCAGCACTTCGTTAACCTGAATTTCGTTGCAGGCGCGGATGCAGCGGCCGCACAAAACGCATTTGTTAAGGTCGCGGGAGATCATCGTGTTGCTGCCGTCCATCTCGTGGCCGGGAGATTCAATCGTGAAGCGGGGCTTTTCAATTTTCAGCCAGTAAACCAGGTCCTGCAATTCACACTGCCCGTTTTGTTCACAGGTGAGGCAGTTATGATCGCCTGACGACCAGAGCAGTTCGACAATCATTTTCTGGGCGGCGCGCACCGCAGGCGTGTTGGTGCGAACAACCATGCCTTGGGTAATCGGCATACAGCAGGACGCTACCATACTACGCGCGTTTTCCACTTCCACCACACAGACGCGGCATGCGCCAACATTGGTGGTGTTTTGATAGTGGCAAAGGGTGGGGATATAGATTCCAAGACTTCTTGCGGCCTCAAGAATGGTTTGCCCGCGATTGGCCGAAACTTCTTGTCCATCAATTGTTAGTGTAATTTTATTTTCCATTTGGATACTCCTTGTTCTCTGGTGCATACCGCTTTGGATATGCACCAGAGATTCTATATGATTATTTTCTTCCAAGCAGTGTGCTA
>CAYVFA010000172.1:0-4189 GCA_964450075.1 uncultured Smithella sp. | reverse complement strand
CGAGTTGCATGGCGCGAAACTCGACGCCCCTCCGCCGCGAAGCAAACGCTTTATCCGCCGGCGCACCCGGCGGCACATCGCGAGCCCGACGTTGAGTAATCGAGAATACCTCAGATGCCATATTACACTTGAAATAACCGATATGATTATTTCAAGTAAATCAATGCACTCGATCACGCCAGCCATGCTCGACCGGGCCCTCGGCCTGCTGGGGGAACTTCTGGTGGCGCGAGATCACCCGTCCCAGCACTTTGTTGTCTGCGGCGGCTCCTCACTCCTCGCGCTGGGTTTGGTGAGCCGCATGACGACGCAGGACGTGGACATTCTCGCCCGGATCGAGGCGGACCAGCTCGTCACCCCGCGCCCCCTGCCCGCATGGCTGCACGCGGCGGCAAACGACGTCGGTGCGCAACTCGATCTGCCGCGCGACTGGCTCAACGCTCAGGTCGCCGATCCGACCCTCTTCAACTGTGGCCTGCCTGACGGCCTCCAAGCGCGCCTCACGCCCAAAGCCTACGGCCCGCGCCTCCTCATCAGCTACATCAGCCGGCGGGATCAGATTTTCCTCAAGCTCCATGCCGCCGTCGACCGCGATGGCGGCCGGCACCTGCAAGACCTCCTCGACCTGAAACCCAGCGCCGACGAACTGCTCGACGCCGCCAGATGAACGCGCACGCAAGATCCCTCCGACGGCTTCCGACTCCTCCTCGGCGAAATGCTCAAATACCTCGGCCATGCAGAACTCGTTAACCAACTCTAGCGAAACGCTGCTCCGCGCCATGCTCGATCTGCTCTGGCGGCAGTGGTCGGCGCTCGGCGTCGCCGGGCACATCGCGCCAAGCGGCAACGCGTCCGTCGATCCGGAGGCGCTGTTGCTGGCCTCGACCGTGTTCGCACGGCACGACGTGCGGCTCTTCGACGAAGCCACCGACTGGCTCCAGCAAAACGGAGACTGGATCAACCTCCTCCGCATGGCGCGCCTCCAACGCGAGCTCTCGCTCGGCGATCCCACCGTACTCGGCGCCCTCGCCGAACACCTGACGCAGCGCTCGGCTCATGCGAAATGGAAAGCCTTCGCGAAAAAAACGCCGGCCACCGCACAGCCCGCGCTGCTCTTTCCCCATCTTCCGCCACCGCCTCGGCCGGACGAAACGTTCCTCCGCTGGGGCTGGCTGCGCCCTCCGATCGAGTCGCGCGGCCTCAGCAAGCCGCCACGCCCGAACCGCCCCGCCGCGTTTCTGCTGAAACTGCGCGCGCTCTTCGGCATGCAGTCGCGTGCGGAGGTACTGGCGTGGCTGCTGGCTCACGAGTCCGGCCATCCCGCGCAAATCGCCCGCGAAACCGGCTATTTCCGCGGCTCCGTGCAAAACGTCCTCAACGAACTCGAAATCTCCGGCCACCTCTTCGCCACCCGCGACGGCCGCGAGAAACGCTTCATCGCCCCCCGCGAGCAATGGCGTTTTCTGCTGACGTGGTCGCCGGATGGCCCGGCCGAGTTTCCCCAATGGGTGCCCTGGGCAGTCCTCTTCACGCTCATCCGCCGCTTCCACGACCTGACCGCGTCGCCCGCATTCGCCACCTACTCGACCGACCTGCAAGCCATCGAACTAAACCGCGCCCTCACCCCGATTCTCACCCGCCTATCCAGCGAAGGGTACTACCGCCCGCAGGAGTTCGCCGGACAATCTGCCGAGCAAATCGGTTCGAGTGCGTGCCGCCTCATCAGCAGGCTCACGAAGTAGCCAGCCCGATGGGTGAGCTCCCAACAAAACCCGACGTGTGGGAGGACCACGCTTTAGCGCCTATCCACGACCGCGGGAGCCGCGGAATTCGCACATCCAAACGGGCCATTAAAATGTGTTACTTATCAATATATTGTTCGACGGAGAATCCTAAGCGCTTAGGATGACAGGCGTGAACCACGCAACGCTCAGCCGAAAAGGGGGCCAGGCTCGGTCCGAGGCCAAGACAGAGGCCAACCGCGCCAAGTCTGTCGCGTATTGGAATGCCGTCCGCGCCGGCGAGCGGCCAGCGCCCCGCCGGTTGCGCACCCCGCCGTCGCCAGAAACCGTTGCCCAGAAACTCGCCGACTATTGCCGCGAGGTCGGGATCATCCGCTTGGAGTCGTTTGGCTCGACCGTGCGCGGCGACGCCAAACCAGGCAGCGACGTGGACCTGATCGCGACTTTCGCGCAAAACCCCGGCCTGAGATTTTTCACGATGGAAGAGGAGATGGCGGCCCTGCTCGGCGTGCCCGTCCACCTGCTGACCCGCGACGCGGTCGAGGAAATGACCAACCCATTCCGCCAAGCTTCGATCTTGGCCGAGGCGCAAGAGATCTACCATGCCTAGACCCGCGCCCAAGTCGCAGGACGCCTACCTGCACGACATGCTGGAGTCCGCGCGGCTGATCCGCGACTACGTCAGCGGCGTGACCTTCGAGGAGTTCTGGCACAATCGCGAAAAGCGCGATGCCGTCGCGCTGCGGATTTCCGTGCTCGGCGAATCGGCGCACAAGATCGACCAGACGACGGAGGCCGCGTTGCCCGGAGTGCCCTTCAAGAGCCTGCGGGGCATGCGTAATCGCATCGCCCGCGATTACGGCGCGGTCGATTTCAAGATCGTCTGGGCCGTCACCCAACAGGAAATCGCCACGCTGATCCGCGCGTTGGAAGCCTACTTTCAACGCCCCGAGCCGCGAGCACGGTAGCCCCCAGCGCGTCCAGCCACCACTTCGCTCCCCGCGATGGCCAGCCCACCAATGGGGCCAGTCGCTAGAAACTGCCGCATAGGCCGCGCCGCTCTCTCCGCCTTCTCATACTTACTGGTTGGGCATCACATCATCCATATCCCGATCTCTCCTTTATCGAGCTTTAGCCACCTACCGTCGACCTTGCTGAACTCAATGATCGGACCGTTGCCAGCACCGGAATGATCACCGAGGTAAACTTCAATGACTCCGTCGGCCTTTTTCATCATCCCGATGACCACCTGCTTCCCTCCGGCGATTGCAAGCTGAGCAAGCTCGTCGATTTCTTTCGGGCTTACCCCGAGCTCTTGCGCAGTGCCTTTACGCCACTTTGCGTAGCTGTATGCTGTCGAACTCGCACAACCCGACACTGCAAGCATGATCGAGACGAGAAGAGGAAGTAGGCGCATGATCTTCGCCGAACGCTTACGGGTGAGGAACGCCGGACTCCTGACCCGGATTGGAAGGCGGGGACTTAACCGGCGATCCATCTGGCCGCTGGTCCGCCCATTTTTCTTCCGCTCGGTTCTGCAACACACGCCGGTCCAGCCAAAGCAATCCGAGCAGCAGGGCGGCAAACGCGAGCAAGGCAAAGAACACACCGTCCTGCACTGAAAGCGGGAGCCTTCGGAATCTCGCTATCACCAAGGCTTGGCCGACCCCAAGAATCAGCATCCCGACAGTCCACTTCTTGAGAAGCACCGCGCGGACAACGGTAGCACATAGGAAGACCCGCGACGCGAAAATCAGCGGACGAATGAACATTGAGTCCTCATACGCCCCCGACGCGTTGGGCCCGAGCCAGAAACCGGCTTCGGCAGCATTCCAGATGATCAGCAAAGCACCGCCCCACGCGTTGAGCTGAAGGAAGGTCTGTCGCATCGTCGGGCTCATCTTCTTTCGGCGAACGTTCCGTGATGAGCCATGGCGGGGCGCAGCACCGACATTGGCTCTGGCCGCTGGATTGGCCTCTTAGGTGAAGAACTCTTCATAAGTAATCCATCCGTCAACGTATGAGATAGTGATCCGCAAGCGGCCGTCTTCTGTCTTCTCGTAGCGCTCACCACTGATGCGATAGCTCTCCATCTTCATCGCTTTCACAAAGCGCTCGAACTCTTCTTTCGATCCGCGCGAGCGAAGAGAATAGCCGTAGTCGTTATCGCCGCGAAACGTCCGAGTGAATTCCTCTCGCACGAACGTGTAGGGCATCGCTTCCTTCGGCGTGACAGGTGCGAAAAGCCCTTTCACGAACGACACAGTCGGAAGGAAGACGATCCCTATGAGAAACCACGACCAACGCTGCTGGAAGAGCTTTTTCATTTTCCGCCGATCAGTATTATTCACCCTTACCGCGTTTCACGGCCTGAACTTGGAAAGCAAATGTGGGCATTGGGTTGTGGTTTCCAGAGGAAGATTTTCTGCATTCGCGCATCGTAGCGG
>CAYVFA010000171.1:0-4292 GCA_964450075.1 uncultured Smithella sp. | reverse complement strand
TTATGATCGCGGGCGGCACGCTTCTTTTTATCATTTCCATCCGGGATATTCTTGTCGCCGAGACAAAAACCCACATGGTTGATCAAGATAGCGTCGGCGCCGTACCGATTGGCGTGCCGCTGATCACCGGTCCGGCCGTGCTGACCACGTCGCTGCTACTCATCAATGAACACAGTGCAGTGATTACGTCGCTGGCCATTGCCGCTAATATTCTGATTGTGGGCGGTATTTTTTTCATGGCGCCGCTGATTAACCGCGTGCTGGGCAAAACCGGATCAAAAGCCATATCCAAAATTATCAGTCTGCTTCTGGCTGCAATCGGCGTGATGATTGTCCGCCGGGGTATCGCCATGTTTATCGCCGGGGGAATTCAGTCTTAAGGTATTGTGTGTCTCCGGCTGTGTATCAAATATGCTTAATGTCCGCAGGATGAGCAGTTTGATGAGGAACAGGAAGAGCAACCGGAACTGCTGGGGGCGCTGCTGCTTGCGGAACTTCCTGAACGCAACGACCCGTATTTTCCCTTGCTGACTTTGGATATCATTTTGCTGGTTTTCTTTGATTTGCACTTCGGACAGACGGCGTTTGGCTTTTCGCTGAGGCTCAGCGTCACCACTTCGAATTGTTTTTTGCATTTATCGCATTGATATTCGTAAATCGGCATAGCATTATGTCCCTTGCATGTGTTTGACTCAATCTAGAGATTAAATATGAAAATGTCAATACCTGTCCGAAAATTCGACGGGAAATTGTCCATTGACATACCGACGTCTTATTCTTATACTGCGCAGCATTGAAAGCAAGTTTTTCTCTGCAAATCATTTGCTTGATTGAAAGGAACCTATGAGTCAAAAAGATAAATTGCAATCCATTTATACAAAATCAATTCATGCGGGAGAGGATCGGGCGCGCTATGCCGATTCCATCACCACGCCCATTGTTCAGTCATCCACCTACTCCTTTAAAGACAGCAAGGAAATAGAAGCCTACACCAAGAATGACAAAAAGCGTTACGAGTACGGTCGATACGGGAATCCGACGGAAAAGGTGGCAGAGAGAAGACTGGCGGAATTAGACGGCGCGGAGGATGCGTTGATGTTTTCTTCGGGCATGATGGCCATTACCACCACCATCCTGGCCTTGGTGCAGTCCGGAGATCATATCGTCATCACCGACGATTGTTACGGGAAAACGCTGGAATTCTGCAGGTCATACTTGAAACGATTCGGCATTGAATGTACGATCGTGCCTTTCGGAAATTATGATGTCATGGATGCGTCCATTAAGAAAAACACACGGTTCATATTTTCAGAATCTCCAACCAATCCGTATCTCAATGTCTTCGACATGGTCAAATTCAAAGAAATCGGTGATAAACACAAGGTTCTCACCATCATCGATTCCACGTTTGCCACGCCGTTTAACCAGCGGCCTCTCGATTACGGCATCGACCTCGTGATTCACAGCGCGACAAAATATCTGGCCGGCCATAACGACATTCTGGCGGGGGTGCTCTTGGGGAAAAAAGAGCTGGTTGGCAAGGTGCGCGAGCTGCATAAATCCATGGGCGGGGTGATCGATCCGCATTGCTGCTATCTGCTGCTGCGTGGGCTCAAAACATTCCCGCTGAGAGTGAAGGCGCAAAATGAAAGCGCGCTTCGGATTGCTGAATATCTGGAAGTGCATCCGAAGATTGAAAAAGCGTATTATCCGTTTTTGAAAAGCCATGCCCATTATCAAATTGCCAGAGAGCAGATGAAAGGCGGAGGCGGCGTGGTCACCTTCACCGTGAAAGGCGATCTGGATGCGGCAAAAAGATTTATGGATGCCCTCGAGATGATCTACATCGCGCCCAGCTTAGGCGGCGTGGAAACGCTGATTACGCATCCCGCCACCGTGACCTATTACCGCTACACGCGCGAACAGCGCTATGACTTAGGCATTGTGGATAATCTCTTCCGGCTGGCCGTCGGCATTGAAGACGTTGAGGATATTATTGCCGATTTAGAAAGAGGATTTGCCAAAGTCTGATACCGACCAATCCTTATTTCCGGGCCTTCACGATAACGTAGGGGCAAGTGGCTACCCGCTGACATTCGACCTGGCGAAACCCCGTTTCGCGAACGGCGGCGGCCAGAGTTGCTTCCGAATAGCTCTGACCGAAAACGACGTGACGCAACCCCCAGAAAAGAAGTTGGTCAGGAATGAACCAGATTTTAAAACGACCGAGAAACTGCCGGAGAGCGTCATCGGACGCCCCCTGATCGGTTTCCGAGATGATTAGCTGGCCGCCGGGTTTGAGAACACGGTGGATTTCTCTCAGTCCCTGAAGCGCGTCAGGCCAGTGTTTGACCGATCCGACACTGACGGCGGCGTCAAAGAGGGCATCCTGAAAACCGATATTCATCACATTCATCCGACTGAAAGAACAATTCACGATTTTCATTTTTTCGCGGTGTTTTTCCGCTTCGCGAACCTGCATGTAAGAATAATCGATTCCCGTAATCATGGCCCGGGGATTTTTTGCGGCCAGCATGCAGGAAATATAACCCCGGCCTGAACCCGCATCCAGAATACGGGCGTTTCCCTGGTTTTGCAGCTCCTGGGTGATGTGGGCGTAAAGCTCGACAATGGCCGTATAAATTCGCTGGTTGTAAATGGACCCCATGACGTCCCAAACCAGACGCAAATCGCGAATATGAGTAAGCAGCTTGATAATCCAGGGAGGGTGCAGTGTTGTCATTCAGAGGCTCCATCTTGCGCGCTTGATTTCAGATACTGGTCAAGCTTATAAATATGGGACAAATCCACATCCGCGCTGCCGGTGCCGCCCGTTTCAAACGGATTATCCATATCCTTGATCAGCAGTAAAATTCCCATGATCAGAAAGGTGACGGTAAAGATGATGACCATTCCTATCAGGTAAGGATCAACCACGGAAAACAACAAAATAAGAAAAACAAATAAAACCGCTGCCTGCGATAAGGCATAAGCCGACGGCAAAAAATTTGTTTCTTCTATGGTATCGATTCTGTTTGATATCTTTTCGATGTTGTTCAGCTCGTTTCTCATTTTTATGACATACGGTGGCGGCATGTTTTTGGCCGCCATTAACCGGACATCCTCATCTATTTTCTCGATGACTTCACCAATTTCCGTCTGCTTCCACCGGTTCGTTTCGAACTGGTTGATCATCACACGAATTAAGCTGTTGAGGTGCAAAATCGCACTGCCGGTTTCTTCTTTTGCCGCAAAGGCTAAAAGTTCAAAGTCCTTATGAAGCGCCTTGATCGATGCTGCCAACTCTCCCGGAATTTTCTCGCTTTCCTTGAAATCCGTCATCACACCGGTCAGCAAAATCGCCATGGTAAAGATGACGCCGCTGATTAATGCCGAAATGAGGGGATCCACTCTAATAAATTCCATATTCAAGGTATGCAGGCCGAATTTAACGCCTGCCAGAACCGCTGCCACAATCATCGCTTTGATGACGATCATCCATTTGTTCACGTATTTTCTCCTGCTTTTAGTTTTCATTTATTTTCTGTCGTGTCCGTATCATTTCTTTCAATATTTTTAAACGTGTTTGATTTTATCCTGCTTGGCCATGCTGACTCCCCTTTTCGCTAAATCCATCTTCGTGTTTTAGACTTATATTCCAAATAAGCCTCACCAAAGACGCTTTCCACGACTTTCTCCTCTCTGGGAATTATCCTCCGATCCATTAAAAGGAAGAATATCAGGGGACATATAAGCCCGATGATTGAATCGATCATCAAGGGGAAGCCAGACAAAATCAATAGCATTCCAAGATACATGGGATTCCGGGTTACACGGTATATCCCTTCTGTTACAAGCTTGTCCGGTGCTCTTGTGGGCATGACAGTCGTCTTTCTCGCAATAAAAAGACCCGCGGCAATAAAGAGCAGGAAGATGCCTGCAGATACAGCCAATAAACCCGTAACGTTTCCATACACGCCAAAGCCATAGTCCAAGGGGAAAAGCCAACTAAGGCTCCAGCAAAGTCCGAGCAGAACAATCATTATTAACAAAGGGTATCTATTCATGTTTCCTCCAAAAATTGATATAGTGCGACGGCTGTCTGTCAACCGATCAGGTAAATGTCATTTTTTTTTGCGGCAATCCGAAGGCAAGTATCAGTGCTGATAAAAGCGAGAGGATTGCCCCGAACGCAAAGGGAACCACCGGGCCGAATGCGCTCCAGAGAAGTCCGGCAATAATACTTGCCGGAAGGAGAGCCATCCCTACAAGGGTTGAATGAAGACCCAGCA
>CAYVFA010000170.1:2879-4295 GCA_964450075.1 uncultured Smithella sp. | reverse complement strand
GCGGCGACGTCTCCAGCCCACGTTGGGTTGCCGCATTGGTCGGAGGGGATGCGCATGGGCTGGTTTTGCTCGATTGCGCGCAGTACTTGGTAAACGAAGTTTTTGCGCTGCTCTTCGCGTCCCCACACGCAAATGAGCCGGCAGATCAGTGCGAGGTTGCCAGCCGCCGCTTGCACCGCTTGCTCGCCGGCAAGCTTGCTGCGCCCGTATGCGTTGATCGGATTAGGCCGGTCGGTCTCCCGGTAAGGGCCGGCGTTTCCGTCGAAAACGTAGGAGGATGAACAATAGGCTATGCGGATGCCCCGCTGGGCGCATAGGGCTGCCAGCATCGCGGGCTGTTCGGCATTTTCTCGCATGGCCCGCGCAGGGTCGCTTTCGCAGCCGTCTACCCAGGTCCAGCCGGCGGCATGTACGACGGCGTCGGGATGCCACTGATCGAGCAGTGTCGCAGTGGCGCTCGCATCGGCCAGATCGAGAGCCTCCAGTCCTTGTACCGGGTGGGTTCGATAGGTGCCGAGCGTGGTGTGACCGCGCGCATGGGCCTCGGCGAGCACATGCGCACCGACGAGGCCCGATCCTCCGATCACAAGTACGCGCATGGTCAGAATGGCGAGACGAACTCTTGCAGGCGTGGTAGGGCAGCGTCGCGCGCCGAAAGTATGGGCGTGGCACTTCCCCAGTCGAAGCCAAAGCTATCCCAGCGGATGCCTGCGTCGTGGTCGGGCTGGTGCACGGTAGTGGTTTTGTAAACCATGACCGAGTCGTCTTCGAGCGAGAGGAACCCGTGTGCGATGCCGGCTGGAATGTAGAAGATGTGAGAATTGGCCCGTGAGAGCTCGGCGGAGGTCGCTTGGCCAAATGTGGGGCTGGCTTTTCTCAGGTCGAGGAGCACATCGAGTACGCGCCCGCGCACGCAATAGACCAGTTTCGCATGGTCGTGATGCGGGACTTGGAAATGCATGCCGCGGATGACGCCGCGTTTTGACGTGGAGAAAAACTCTTCTACCGGCACGAAGTCGATGCCGAGCTCGGCAAAGAGGCCGGTATGGTAGGTTTTGACGAAATCGCCGCGGCCGTCGGTGACGATCTTCGGTTGCAGCAGGTGGACGCCTGGCAGCGGTTGCCGGATCGATTTCATCGCGTGCCGCCGGATTGCGCCCGGACAAAGGCGTGAATGGTTTCGACCTCGTAATCGAGCATCGCAGGCGTGAGTCCGGGGTAGGTGCCTAGGAAAATGGCGGTGTTCATGATGGCATCGGCTCCGGGCATCGCTCCGATGGCGCGCACGCTCTCCGGTCTGTCCTGCCGGAGTCGCACGAATGCCGGCTGCCTGAGCAGATTACCGCCGAAGAGCATGCGGTTGCCGATTTTTTTCTCCTCAAGGTGCCGACCGAGTTGGGAGTGCGTGAAGGGTGC
>CAYVFA010000170.1:0-2779 GCA_964450075.1 uncultured Smithella sp. | reverse complement strand
CCGCTGGCGCACCAGCAGTCGCGGCCCCAGTCGCGGAAGCTTTCCGCGTAGGTTTTGAGCGGGCTATGGCGCACGATGTTGACGGCACCGCCTTCACCCATGGTCAGGTGGTGCGGCGGATAGAATGATTGAGTGGACAGATCGCCGAATGTGCCCGTGGGGGCGGTGAGCCGTTGCGTGTGCGTAGTCGGGTCGTTTTCAAAACGCACGCTGGG
This sequence comes from uncultured Smithella sp., assembly GCA_964450075.1. Taxonomy (GTDB): domain Bacteria; phylum Desulfobacterota; class Syntrophia; order Syntrophales; family Smithellaceae; genus UBA8904. Next base: position 2,564 of record CAYVFA010000170.1, on the reverse strand, counting down.
ATGTGTGCCTGTCTCGGCGAGGTGGATGAGGTGGTCGAGCCCGAGTGCGCGTGCTCGCTCGACAGGCAGGGAGTAGGTGCAACCTAGCGCGTCGCAATTATCCTCGATGAGCCACAGGTCATGGCGTCGGCAAAACTCCAGTGTGGTGGCGAGGTCGAATGGATTCCCCAACGTGTGGGCCATCATGACCGCCTTGGTCTTGCCTGCTTGGTAGGCGGCTTCGAGCTGGTCTGTCCGCGCGTTGCCGGTGACAGGATCGTTGTCGATGAAGACGGGAATGGCCCCGAGCTGCACGATGGGGGCGACGGTGGTGGGAAACCCGGCCGCGACCGTGATGACTTCATCGCCTGGGTGGAGCCGCTTGTTGGGTGGCAGCTTGTGGCTGGTGAGGCAGGCCAGTGCGACCAGGTTGGCGGATGAGCCCGAATTCACCAACAGGGTGTGTTTTACGCCGAGAAATGCCGCGAGTTCCTTCTCAAATGCGGCCCCTTCCTTGCCGAGCGTGAGCCAGAAATCGAGGGTGGCGCCGACAGCCGCCTCGACCTCGTCCTCAGTGAAAACGCGGCCTGCATAAGGGACCGTTTGGCCGGTGGCAAACTGGGGGCGCAGCGGGTCGTTGCCTGGGCGTTGTCCTGCATGGGCGAGGCGCGAGTATTCGCGCGTCAGCCGGAGGATTTCGTTTTTGAGTTCGTCCAGAGAGGGCATGGTTTAGGCGACCCACATGGCGCCTGCGCGGCGGGCGGCCTCCGTGTAGTCGGAAATTTGGGCGAGGGTGAGTTTGGCTGCTTGGGTAGTCGGATCGGCGAGGGTATCGCGATACCAGGTGGCAGTTCTGGCGATGGCTTCGCTAAAGGACCATGTGGGCGACCATCCGAGTAGGTGGTGCGCTTTGTCGATCGACAGGTTGAGTGCCTGCGCTTCGTGGGGCGCGTTGGCAGGGCTGCGATCTTCCCACCGACCAGGCCAGTGGCGGAGGAGCTCTTCGACGAGTTGGGCGACTGTCCGATTGGCGGAGAGGTCCGGGCCAAAGTTAAAGGCCGATGCAAGACGCATCGTGACCTCTTTGTCTTGGCTAACTTCCGCTTGGTGGATGCGTGCGCCGAGCCAAAGGTAGCCACTGAGGGGCTCCAATACGTGTTGCCAAGGGCGGGTGGCGGATTTGTTGCGCACGATGATCGGGGCATCGTTTTGCAATGCGCGGATGCAATCGGGGACGATCCGGTCACGCGCCCAGTCGCCACCGCCGATGACGTTACCCGCGCGAGCGGAGGCGAGGCGGACTGGCGAAGTGGGGGCCGAAAAGTAGGAGCGTCGGTAGGCGGCGATCACGAGCTCGGCGGCTCCCTTGGATGAGCTATAGGGGTCGTAACCGCCAAGTGGATCCACTTCACGATAGCTGTGGACCCACTCCTGGTTTTCGTAGCACTTGTCTGTTGTGATCGCGACCACGGTGCATGGCCGTGCTGCGAGCCGGGCGGCCTCCAGTACGTGCACGGTGCCTTGTACGTTGGTTGCGTAGGTCTCGACGGGCTGCTCGTACGACAGGCGGACCAATGGTTGCGCTGCCAGATGAAAGATGAAGTCGGGCTGGCTCTTCGCGACGGCGTCGCGCACGTCCTCCAGATTGCGCACATCACCGAGCCGGTGATGGATGCGTGTTGCGAGCCCGAGCTGATCGAAGAGTGCAGGTGTGGTCGGTGGTGGAAGCGATAGCCCGGTGACCTCCGCGCCGAGCGCGAGGAGCCATTCACAGAGCCAGGATCCCTTGAACCCAGTGTGCCCGGTCACGAGGACATGTCTCCCCCGATATAGGCCAGCAAATGAATGGGCTACTGATGTGGGCATGTTTGCGCTGTTGTCCATCGGGCGAGGCGTTGTCAGGCCCATTTTTTCCAAGGCGCGTGCCCTGATGCCCAGAGCTCCTCGAGCTGGTTCTTGTCCCGGAGCGTGTCCATCGGTTGCCAGAATCCGGTATGCTTATAGGCGGATAACTGTCCGGTATCGGCGAGGACCTCGAGCGGAGCACGCTCCCAGATGTCATCGTCGGATTTCAGCAGGTCGAACACCGCAGGTTCGAGGACAAAGAACCCGCCGTTGACCCACGTGCCGTCGCCCTTGGGTTTCTCGCGAAACGTATCGATGCGTTGGTCGAGCTTGATGTCGAGTGCGCCGAAGCGGCCGGGGGGCTGCACGGCGGTGAGCGTCGCGTGCGTTTTTTGCGCCCGGTGAAATTCGATGAGCCGAGTGATGTCCACATCGCTCACGCCATCGCCATAGGTGAAACAGAATGCTTCGTCGCCAATGTAGTTTTTTACACGGCGTAGACGGCCTCCGGTCATCGTTTGCTCTCCGGTATCGACAATGGTCACGCGCCAGGGCTCGGCCCGGTGCTGGTGCACCTCCATCCGATTTTGCGCCATGTCGAAGGTGACATCCGACATGTGCAGAAAGTAGTTAGCGAAGTACTCTTTGATGATGTAGCTCTTGTAGCCTGCGCAGATGATGAAGTCGTTGATGCCGTGCGCAGCGTAGATTTTCATCACATGCCAGAGAATCGGGTGTCC
>CAYVFA010000169.1:0-4398 GCA_964450075.1 uncultured Smithella sp. | reverse complement strand
CGGCGAAGTTCAGCGGGTCGAGTCCCATGTCCAGCAGTCGGACGATGGTTTCCGGCGCACTGTTGGTATGTAATGTGCTGAAAACAAGATGCCCCGTAAGCGACGCTTCAACGCCTGTCTTGGCCGTTTCAAAATCGCGCATTTCACCGACCATAATCACATCCGGGTCGGCGCGCAGGAAAGCGCGCATGGCCGCAGCAAAATCAAATCCGATTTTGGGTTGCACCTGGACCTGGCGCAGCCCGTATTGCGTAATTTCCACCGGGTCTTCAGCGGTCCATATTTTTCTGTCTGGTTTATTAATATGGTGGAGCGCTGAGTGGAGGGTTGTTGTTTTACCCGAACCGGTCGGGCCGACGACTAAAATCATGCCGTAAGGTTTGGTAATAACATCGACCATTCCATCATAATTACGTTTCAAGAGACCCATGCCATCCAGAGGCAGCAGGGTGTCGCTTTTGGCCAGAAGTCTCATGACGATGTCTTCAACAGCGCCCTGGGTGGGAATGGTGGCCACGCGAAGTTCCAGTTCATCGCCTGACGCGCGCCGGAATTTGATTTTACCGTCCTGAGGCTTTCTTTTTTCGGTAATATCCAAATTCGACATGATCTTGATGCGTGAAATAAGCGCTTGTCGGTAGCTGAAGGGAAGAGCCTGATATATGGCACAATCGCCGTCAACACGGAAACGGATTTCCACATTTTTTTTCCCGATATTGGGTTCGATGTGAATATCAGAGGCCCGGCGTGCGGAAGCATCGTTAATAATTTTATTAACGAGCTGCATGATCACGCTGTCGGATTCCATGACCGCGTCGGATCCTTCATCCTCCGCCATGCCTTGATCCTGATCATCCATCTGCCCCAAGAGTTCGGTAAAAGAATGCTCGTCTTCTGGAGAGTGGAAAAAGAGGCTGATATATTTTAAAATATCTTCAGGCAAGGCGACGTCATACTTTACTTTTTTGGTTTTCAGAAGATTTTCGATGGTGTCTCTTTTCAAGACATTGTTGGGATCATCGACGATGACATGAATATTGCCGTCAATTTTTTCCAGCGGCACCCAAAGTTCACGCTGGAGGTAATCTTTTTTCAGGTTGAGAATTAAATCGCCGGGGATGATGATTTTGTCGTTATAGTCGATAAACCGGCAACGATAAAATTCTTCAAAAGAGTGCCCGATGTCGTTTTTGGAAATTCTGTACTTGCGCATCAGAAAGCGCTCGATGGATTCTTTTTCATTGCGCGCGTCATCCCAGGCTGTTTCCAGCTCTTCATCTTTAAGCAAACCGCGGGTAATCAGAAAATCAAAGCGTGTCTTGCGGCGACGTTCCAGGCGTTGCTGATTGTAGAAAGCAACCCCTAAAACTTCGACGATTTCCATGACAAGACCCACTTCTTCTTCTGTGAATTTGTTGTCGCCTTTTTTCTTGTTGAGGATCTGGATGACGCCCATCAGCTGATCTTCATAGAAAATCGGAGCGGCAAAAATTTGTTTGGTCTTGAATCCTGATTTTTTGTCCCAGCTGGAATCAAAAGTCAACTCAAAGTCAATGGCCTTGAGTTCCGCCTGATTGTAGGCGTCTTTGATATTAACAATATTGAAGGTGTTGGCGACATATCCGGCAATGCTTTGATTGCTGATCGGAACGCGAATCTCCTTCAATTGTGACCCGGCCATAAACATGGAATAGATTTCGTTGCGGGGTTTGTCAACGACATAAAGTGTGATGGAGTAAGCGTTAAATAAGTTCAGGATGCCGTCTTTCAGGTCAACCAGTATTTGCCGGAAATTTTTGGCTGCATGTATCCGGTTGGTGATTTCCTGAAGACTTTTGCGCAGTCGCAGCTTTTCATCCATGCTGGCGATTGGATCTGGTTTATCCAGAGGACTCATCTGAAATTTTCTCCATCATTGTTTTTTCTGTGTCGAAAAACGACGTTATCTTAGCAAGCACTTAAATGATTGTCAATCAAACTGATGATCACGTTATGTGCCCGAAAAGCCTGCAATTAAATGGCAATCCATCAGCCGGCGGTCACGATTTTTGAAAAATCGGCAATTTTATGAAACAGCGCCGATATTTCAGACAGAAGCGATAATCGGTTGAAACGGATTTTCTCATCTTTGTCCATGACCATGACATGATTAAAAAAAGCATCCACGGGGGGACGCAGAGCGGCAAGTTTGTTTAACGCGGCGCTGAAATCTTGTTCAGCGATGCCTTTTTCTACACGCATTTTAATGTTTTCCAATGCGGAAAACAGTTTGATTTCCGCATCATGAGAAAGCAGGTTGACGTCAACTGGCGCTTCGCGAAAATCCTTCAGAATATTATCTACACGTTTGAAAGCCACCGAGATCGGTTCAAATTCCGGATTTTGCCGAAAAGCCGTGAGCGCCTGAATTTTTTCGATCACCAAGACAAGATTGTCGATATCTGCGGCCAAAACCGCATCTACCGTATCGTAAGCATAACCCTGAGCGATCAGTTGATTTTGCAGGCGGCCCCTGAAGAAATCCAGAACATCTTTCCTGACATCTTCAGCCGGTTTCTTCAGGACGTCTTTCAGGGATGCGAGACTTTCGTCAACCAGAAAATTCAAGCTCAAAGGATAACGTCGAGACAAAATAATATTTATAACCCCCAACGCCTGACGCCTTAGAGCGTAGGGATCCGCCGTTCCGGTCGGAGGTATTCCCACGGCGAAAAAGCCGACGATGGTATCTACTTTATCGGCAATGGCGACAATGGCGCCTTCATCCGTCTGGGGTAAATCGCCCCCGGCGACAATCGGCAAATAATGTTCATAAATGGCATTGGCAATTTCCGGTTTTTCACCAGCCAAAAGTGCATATTCACGGCCCATAATGCCTTGGAGTTCCGAAAATTCACCCACCATGAGCGATTCCAGATCGGCCTTGGACAAAAGCGCCGCCCGGTCCACGTTTTTCTTGACGGATGGTTTAACTTTGGCGGCAATCTTGACCGCCAGCTTGCGGAAGCGCAAGACTTTCTTATGCGATGTTCCCAAGAGCGTGTGAAAAACGACTTTCTTGAGGGATTCAACGCGGTCTTCCAGGGAAACTTTCTTGTCTTCCTCAAAGAAAAACGAAGCGTCGGCCAGACGCGCCCGCAGCACTCTTTCATTTCCGCTGGCTACCACGGCGATGTCACGGGCGCGGGTGTTGCTGACGGCGATGAAGTAAGGCAGCAGTTTTCCCTCGTCGTTGACGACGGGGAAGTATTTTTGATGGGAGATCATCGTGGTGGTGAGAACTTCTTTAGGAATATTTAAATAATTTTCATCGAAGCGACCGCGCACAATGACCGGATATTCGACAATAAAACTGATGGTTTCCAGCAGATCTTCCGTATAGAAAAGTTTCCCGCCGATTTCGGCTGCCGCTTTTTGGGCTTCTTCGAGAATTGTTTTTTTTCGTTCGGCAGGATCCACGATAACGAAATGTTCCCTGGCTTTATTCAGATAATCATCAAATCCCGAAACAACAAAGGGGGCGGGGCTCATGAAACGATGACCGCAGGAGGTATTGCCGCTTTCAATGTCTTCTATTTTCAGGGGAATAATCTGGCCGCCGTAAAGCGCCAGCAGCCAGTGAACAGGACGGGCAAAGCGCAAATCGTATGCTGCCCAGCGCATGGATTTTCGAAAAGGGATGGCCAGCATAAAGCTTTTGAGAATCTCTGGCAGCAGGTCTTTTGTCGGTTGTCCGGCGATGGTTTTCCGGGCGCCGAGGTACTCGCCCTTTTCGGTGGTGATCGTTTCAAGTTGGGAAACTTCCAGCCCCTGTCCTCTGGCAAAACCTGTGGCGGCTTTGGTCGGCTGGCCGTTTTCATCAAAGGCGGCTTTTTTGGCTGGTCCCAGTTTTTCAATCGTCTGGTCCTCCTGTCCGGGCGCCAGATCGGCAATGGTGAGGACCAGACGCCTCGGCGTGGCCAGACAGCGGATGCCATCAAAACCGATTCGCTTTTCGGTAAGGGTTTTGCGCATGATGTCTTCCATATCCACGACGGCCTTGGATAAAAACGCGGCGGGAATCTCTTCAGTTCCAATTTCAAAAAGCAGTTCGTTGCTCATTTTATCTCCAGATGGACTATGCGTTCTTTAAAAGGGGATACCCCAGTTCTTCACGTTGTTTTATGTAGCGTTCTGCGCTCAGGCGCGCCAGATTTCTTACCCGGCCAATATAACTTGTTCTTTCCGCCACGCTGATTGCGCCGCGGGCGTTGAGCAAATTGAACGTGTGCGAGCATTTCAAACAGTAATCATAGGCGGGCAGTGCCAGATTCTTTTCGGCGATCCGCAAGGCCTCTTCCTCGTACATGTCAAAGAGTTTGCGCAGCATGGGAATGTCGGCTACTTCAAAGTTGTAAG
>CAYVFA010000168.1:0-4398 GCA_964450075.1 uncultured Smithella sp. | reverse complement strand
ACCTGGGGAGAGAATTGAACTCTCACAACCACAAGGGTCGAGGGATTTTAAGTCCCTTGCGTCTACCAGTTCCGCCACCCAGGCCCAATGTTTGAATCAGGGAATAAACTGTGCGGCTTATATTATTTTTAATTTGGCGTGTCAAGGATTTGTAGTTTGTTTTGATCAACGATCGAAATAATATCTTTTTTGTGCCTTGAAGCGCTTCTTTGTTTTGTGATAAGCATCAGCATGTTACTGAAAGGACAAAAGCATGCAAGACATTGACCTCCTTATCTACGGCGAAAAAGCCCTTCTGATGGATCATCATAATACCTGTCTGGAAAATGCCGCCATCGCAATCCACGAATCATCCATTCTGGACATTGGTAAAAAAGAAGACTTTCAATCAAAATATACGGCAAAAAAGACCATTAACGCTGAAGGGTCACTGATTATGCCGGGCTTTGTCAACTGCCATACGCATGCAGCAATGACCTGCTTCCGCGGAATCGCCGATGATCTGGAACTAATGGACTGGCTCAACAACTACATTTTTCCCGCCGAAGCTAAAAACGTCAATCCGCATCTTGCTTACTGGGGATCACTTCTGGCCTGCGCGGAAATGATCAAATCCGGCACAACCACCTTTTGCGATATGTATATCTTTGAGGATGAAACGGCCCGGGCGGCAAAAGAAGCAGGCTTGCGCTGCCTGCTTGGCGAAGTCCTGTTTGACTTTCCGTCTCCCAGTTGCAAAACCGCTGATGAAGGCCTTGCTTGCACGCGTATGCTTGCTGAAAAATGGCAGAATGATCCACTGGTTAACATTATTGTTGAACCTCATGCGCTTTACACGTGTTCGCCTGCCCTCCTTCGAGAAGCTAAGACAATCGCTGATGATTATCATCTGATGCTGGGCGTTCACCTTTTGGAAAATCAATCGGAACTGGGTCAGCTTCAGGATAAGTTCGGGAAAAGCGCAGTCGCCTTCCTGGAAGAAACTGGTTGCCTCAATGAAAGACTTCTCGCTTTTCACTGCGTTAACTTTTCAGAAGATGACATCAAGCTGTTTGCGGATCATGGCTGTAAAGTTTCCCACAATCCGGCAAGCAACATGAAACTGGCCAGCGGGGTAGCTCCGGTGCCGGAAATGCTCAAGGCCGGTATCACCGTTGGTTTGGGAACGGATGGCTGCGCCAGTAACAACACACTGGATATGATCAGGGAAATGTCCACGGCAGCCAAACTGCATAAAGTCGCCAGGCTTGATCCGACCGTCATGGACGCGCAAACCGTTGTGAACATGGCGACCATCAGCGGCGCAAAAGCTCTGGGCATGGATCATTTTACGGGCTCACTGGAAATCGGCAAAAAAGCCGACATCATTACGCTGGATCTGAATAAGCCCCATCTGACACCGATATACAATGAATACTCCCATCTGGTCTATGCGGCAGGCGGCGCAGACGTTGATAGTGTCATCATCAATGGTCAAGTGGTCATGGAAGGCCGCCGGCTGCTAACCATCAATGAAAACGAAGTCATGAATGAAGTACGCAAAATAGCCGTCAAAATCAAAAAAAGCATGAATATGTAAAGGAGAGGGCCATCACATGTTTCGACCTAAAATAAAGCATTCATTCGCAACGGCGCTTACAATCATTTCCATTTGTTGCCTGACCATGCCTGTTGTATCTTCCGGGATGGTAAAAGAAGTTACCCTCTTTCCTGATTCAGCTAAAGTAGAGGAAACGCATAGAATAACATCGCAACCATCCGAGACCAACAACCATCAGACGATCATCATTTTGCCTTCACAGGCCGATCCGGAATCCCTGATTGTTTCCCTGCCGACCGGACGGATAAAGATTAATGATGTACAGGTCAAAACTATTGAGCGCGTTGATGAAAAAAGAATTGCCGCGTTGCGCGGACAAATAAAGAAACTCCAGCATGACAAAAAAGAAATGCAAGCCAGACTTCAGGCGCTGGATGTTCAGCTTCTTTTCTGGCAAGCCCAGACAAAAGCCAAGACTAAAACCGTTGCTGACGCAGATAACCTGGCTTCCGCCATCGGCAGAAACAGCCGCAAAATCTATTCTGAAAAATATTCCGTTGATACAGAACTGGAAAAAATCAATAAACAGATCAAAGAGCTTCAGGATCAGTTAACTCAGGCTGCCGGAAAAAATGAAAAAGGGTGGGAAGCAACCATCACCCTGGCCGGTCCCGTGACGAACAACTCATTCCTGAGCTACACCTATACGCTGGGCGGCTGCGGCTGGCGCCCCCTTTACCGATTGGAAGCCACACCTTCAGCTAAAAACATTCTTTTTTCCTGGGATGCGGAGATCTGGCAGTCCACTGGCGAAGACTGGAAACTGGTCCAGATCAATCTGGCAACTCTGCAGCCGGTTCAAACCATCACGCCTCCGGAACTGCCCCAATGGGTTATCAAACCCAAAACAGACGTCATCTATAAAAAAGCATCCCGGCAAAAGATGGCGGCCGCGCCGATGATGGCCGAAATGGCCAGCGCATCCGATGAAGCGGCTCCGGTTGAATCAGCTCATACGACTTACTCGGTCTGGGCGCTGGGCAAGAAAACTTTAACAGCAGGAAATCGGCAGCGTTTAAAAATCAAAGAAGAGGTCTGGCCGGCCCAATTTCTTTTCCTGGCCCGTCCCAGTCAGTCACCGCAGGCTTTTTTGCAGGCACAGATCAAACTATCCCAACCCATTGACATCCCATCCGGACAGGCCACTTTTGTCATTGATGATGCCATAATCGGCAAACGGACATTCGCCCTTGCCGGCTCCGAAGCGGATATTTACTTCGGCAACAGTCCTTTTGTAAGCGTCACCTCATCCACCAAAACCGACAAATCGGATGCCTCCCGATTCCTGCAAAATAAACAAATGCGTCATTGGCAATGGTTGATCGAAGCCAAAAACGCAGGCAATAAACCCGTCAAGTTGCGTATAGAAGAACCTGTGCCGCAACCCCGTGACGAAAGAATTATCCTGACTTTCAAACACAATCCGGAACCATCAGAAAAAGACAACACAAAATTTGTCTGGCTTTTGGATTTGCCCGCTCTGCAAAAGAAAAACATTGAAACCGGCGTTGACCTTGAGGCACCGAAAGACATGAACGTTGATTTCGGCTGGCGGCGTTAGGGAGATAGGCCTTGTTCCAAAACAATTTCTCCAGCCTTCGTGTGCAGAATCGAAAACAGAGCATTCCTCCTTTTGGATTTCCTCCCGAACTGCCCATAACGGCCAAACGGCAACTGATTATTGATACCATCAAAAAAAATCAAGTTGTCGTCATTACCGGCGAAACGGGCTCAGGCAAGACAACGCAGATCCCCAAGATGTGCCTGGCGGCAGGACGTGGAGTGCGCGGCATCATCGGTCTGACACAACCCCGGCGGATTGCCGCCGTCACCATCGCCTCACGTATCGCTTCTGAATTGAACCAGCAAATCGGGGAAGCCGTATCTTATAAAATCCGTTTTGAGGAAAAAACGTCTGCGGAACCGCTGATCAAAGTCATGACCGACGGCATGCTGCTTGCCGAAACGGCACAGGACCGGAACTTGCTGGCTTACGATACGATCATTGTGGATGAAGCTCATGAACGCAGTCTCAACATCGATTTCATTCTAGGTTATCTGCGCACCCTGCTTCCGAAAAGAAAAGACCTGAAACTGATTATCACCTCCGCCACAATCGACACGGCCAAATTTGCCCAGGCTTTTCATGATGCCCCGATCATTGAAGTTTCCGGACGGATGTATCCAGTCGAAGTGCGATACCGGCCGATCGATTCCGTTCTGGAAGAAAAGGGTGAAACAACTTATGTGGATGAAGTCGTGACCTGCGTGGAAAACTTACAGCGCGAACGACGTTTTGAAGATATTTTAATATTTCTACCAACCGAACAGGACATTCGCGAAACATGCGAAAGACTCGGAAAGCGTTGTTCCGGTCTGATTTTACCCTTATTTGCCAGACTTTCTGCGGGAAATCAGCGGCTTGTTTTTTCTCCTGCCCCTCAACAAAAAATCATTGTCGCAACAAATATCGCAGAGACGTCCCTGACCATCCCCGGCATCAAATACGTCCTTGACGCAGGGCTTGCCCGCATTCTGGAATATAATCCCCGCAGCCAGACCACTGGACTGCCGATCAAACCTGTTTCTCGAAGCAGTGCCGATCAGCGCAAGGGACGCTGCGGCCGGGTTCAGGACGGCATCTGCATCCGCCTTTATTCCCGGGAAGATTTCGCCGAGAGGCCCCTTTATACGACCCCGGAAATCCTGCGTTCCAATCTGGCCGGCGTGATTCTGCGGATGCTGGCTTTAAATCTGGGATTGATCACGTCGTTTCCTTTTATTGACCGGCCTCACCC
>CAYVFA010000167.1:0-4418 GCA_964450075.1 uncultured Smithella sp. | reverse complement strand
GGGTCATTTTTTGCCTGGATGACCAGCGCCGGAATATCAATATCGGGAAGTGACCGGCGGACTTTTCTCATGAGCGCTTTAACCTGAACAAAAGCGCTGACCGGACATAACAGATAGTTGATGTGGGGATTGTCTGCATCGTTTTTCATAAACTCTCTAGCAAGATAGCGCATGCCCAGAAAAATGCAAAAACGATTAAACCCATTTAAAAGCTCGGCAAACTTCGACGAAAAGCTTTTGAATTTCAAGGGCGCACTGACGGCAATGACCGCTTCGAAATCATGAGGTTTCAGAATAACGGATTGCAGCGCAAGACCGGCGCCGGTTGAAAAGCCAGCCACCAAAATTTTTTTGCAGCATGTTTTCAGAATGGCATGGCCGCGATCAACTGAATTCAACCAGTCGTGGTAGTTGCGCGTTGAAAGATCTTCAGCGGATGTTCCGTGACCCGCAAGCCTCGGCGCATAAACGGTCAGGCCGTTGGCGTGCAGAAAATCGGCCCATTCCCTGACCTCCTCAGGCGCTGCCATGAGTCCGTGAATGAGCAGGACGCCCGTATCAGATGCAGCCGCATACAGGAAAAACGGCATCCCGATATCACGAGGCTTGCTTTCACCTGCCGTGTAATACTTTTCATACTCTTCAACAAATAACGCCGACTCGTCGGACAAAAGCTTATCCGTTGCCAAGCCTGGTTTGGTAGGGGGAAGTACCGCGTCCATTCATCAGGCGCCAAGACGGGAATAAACTCCGTAAATCATGGCATAATGCAAAACGCCGCCGATCAGCACCATAACATGAAAGACTTCATGAAAACTGAAAATACCCGGAATAATCCTGGGCTTTTTTATAGCGTAAATAACGGCCCCCAGTGTAAAAGCAACACCGCCTGAAACAAGGAGAACCGCCTGGGATGAAGACATATTGGCCAGCATCTGCTTGACGGTAAAAAGCGCCGACCAGCCCATGGAGAGATAGATCGCCGCATACAGCTTTCGGGGCGCTCTCGGGAAAAAAATCTGCGAAATCACACCAACACCTACCAGGCTCCACTGGAAGGCAATCATGTACCATTTGTAAGGGTCTTCCAGGCAGAAATAGCAGATCGGCGTAAAGGTCCCCGCAATCATGAAAAAAATGGCCAACCGGTCAATTTTTCTCCAGAAGGACAACTCATTCTCTTCTTTTTTAAACGCATGATACAGGGTGCTTGCCGAAAAAAGGAAAACAACGGAAACGCCATAAATAAGCGCGGTGACAAGAGCGGAGGTAGATTTACTGGCGGCTATTGCCAGATAGACTGTACCGATAATGGCGGCGACCATGCCGGCAAAGTGTGAATAAAAATTAAAAAGCTCCTGCGTCTTGACTCTCATAACGATCTCCTTTGGAAAAAACATATTTTCTTGTATTGGAAGCGATTTAATTCACAAATCTATTTTAAAAGCTAGAATTAATAATGTGCTTCAAGCTGAAATTTGCCTGACTATTGATGGCTCGCCGGTGCTGAAAAACCGTAAACTGTACGATATTTCCGTACGAATACTTTATGCCCGTACAGTTTAATTGGGTATAATTATGATATATTCATGTTTTTATTAAAAAAATATGATTTCTCTTTATGGCATGTTTATTGATTGCATTAAAACAGAAAAGTGATGTAAAAGGATATACAATAATTTAAAATTTGTTGAAATTGAAATCACTTGATAATAAAAGCTAACATACATTCATGGGGGCAAACGTATGATTAATTTTTTCAATAATTTAAAGTTAGGCAAGAAGATGCTTTTAGCGCCAATGGTCGTCCTGGTATTTTTGATTCTTCTGGCCGTAGGAACTTACATGGCTATTTCTACCCAGACCAATTCCATTGATGACATCTACAACAACCGGTTCAAAGCCTATCAGAACAGTTCGCAGATCCTGACGGATATGTCAACGGTTCAGGCGGACTTATACAAACTCATGGGTTGGATTGGCTCTAATTATGACAGTCAGCGCATCGACGAACTGGCCAAGAAGACGAACGCTAAAATTTCCGCCACTATCGGATTCATCAAACAGATTCTTGCTTCCCCAAACCTGACGCCGGAAGAGAAAGAACTTTATAAAATTGCCTATGACAACATGGTAGAATTTCACGACCGGGCGAAAAATACACTGGAAATAGCCGCCACGGACGCCAGCACGGCCAGCATTACCTTTGTCATGGCGGAGCAAAAGTTTGAAGACGTGGATAAGAGTTTGCGGGCTGTCAACGCACTGGAAGACAAACTCAGCAAGGGAAAATATGAAGGATCCGTCGCGTTGGCTTCCACGACCCTGAAGATTTTCCTGTTTGTCATGCTGGTTGCCATCGTCATATCTTATCTGACCAGCGTTTCTGTGACCCGTCTCATTTTGCGACCCATCAAACAAACGATCGCTGTATTGCAGCGTCTGGCAGAGGGCGATCTGACTCAGGACATCCAGTTGCAGTCCAGGGACGAAATCGGTGATTTGATTCAATCGGTTAACACCATGCGCAGCAAAATGAATGACGCCGTGGGACAAGCCCTTCGCGTATCACAGGAATTGAAAGGCTCCGCCGCCGGTCAGGCGGCTGCCATTGAAGAAACGTCTGCCTCGCTGGACGAAATTTCGTCGATGACCCGGCAAAATGCTGAAAACACAACTCAGGCCAATCAGCTCATGGCATCAGCAGAAGGCGCCATCAAGAGGGCCAATGAATCCATGGGTGGGCTGACAAATTCCATGAGAGAGATTACCAAAGCCAGCGAACAGACCCAGAAGATTGTAAAAAGCATTGATGAAATCGCCTTTCAGACCAATCTTCTCGCCTTGAACGCCTCCGTAGAGGCAGCCCGCGCCGGTGAAGCCGGGGCAGGTTTTGCCGTTGTAGCTGATGAAGTCCGGAATCTGGCTATCCGTGCCAAAGATTCCGCACACGATTCCTCAACGCTGATCGACGACATCGTTAAAAAAGTTAAAGAAGGTGAAAATCTTGTCGATATTACCAATACAGCTTTCAGCGAGGTCACGTCCAGTTCCGACAAGGTTGCTTCATTGATGGCGGAAATTGCCGTTGCCTCCAAAGAGCAGTCACAGGGCATCGGCCAGATTAACAGCGCGATTGCGGAAATGAGTAATACGACACAGCAAAATGCCGGTAATGCGGAGTCACTGACGGACATTATGTCGATTTTCAAAACAGAAAACGAAAGCGGAATGGAGGAATCTAAACCCAGGAGCAGCATGCCGAAACAAGCCCGTCTTGGAGCGGTTAAAAGAAGAACGGATGCGGTTTCCGCCCCGGATAGGCTTCTTCCCGGTTCTTTTTAAAAGATTGAAGAAAGACGAAAAGCAAAACAGGCACAGCCATATCCCATGAAGCGGCAAGAAGCGTGTAAAGGCAGACAAAGAGACATAAGCAAGAAGAGGCCTTGCATGGAATATTTGTAGCAGATCAGCACCTTATAACTTAACTAATGGAGGAGGTTTTTATGAAGAGGATTAAAGCAATTGTCGTAGTCGTTTTGTCATTGTGTCTCATCGCATCATTTTCGTTTGCACAGGAGAGAGGGAGTGCCAAGGAAGCCAAAGCTTTGCTTGATAAAGCTGTTGCATTGATCAAGGCTGATGGCGATAAAGCCTATCCCAAGCTTCAGGATAAAAATGGCGCATTTATTTCCAAAGACTTATATGTATATGTTGCTACGTTGGATAATGCCATCGTGAAAGTTCATCCTTACGCCCCCGGAATGATTGGCAAATCCTGGATGACCTTGAAAGACGCCAATGGTTTTGCTTTTGTTCAGCAACTGATGGAAGGCGCAAAAAAGAACGGCAAGGGAAGCGTTGATTATTCATGGTCCGATCCCAAAACTAAAAAAGTTGATAAAAAATCAGCTTACTACGAGAGAGTCGGGGATGTGGTCGCCGTTTCCGGGTATTACAAATAATGCTCCGTTAAGCCTTTTGTGTTTTTAAACACAAGGCTAATGGCAATATGAAGATCACGCCTGATTTCCGCACTCGTAATGAGGCAAACGGAAATCAGGCGTTTTTTAATTAAAAAAGCCTGTATCAGATTGCGGACAGCAAACAAAAGAAATTTGAACCGTTTTTCTTTTCTATTCCCATCAGATTAAAATCAGATTGCAAACCGATGGAGACTGGGCTATGAAATTCGCCATGAAAAGATCACTCTATGCCTGCATTATTTTGTTGATCGTCGCACTCCTGACGGCCTGCGATAAATCGCCGCAGCAAAACAACGTCCAATCCAAAGCAAACAAGCCTCCCGCTTATGGCGATATTCTGGTGCAGGGCGCAATCGGGGACGCGAGCAACCTGATTCCCCTTCTGGCATCCGATTCGGCATCCCATGCCGTCGGCGGCATGGTCTTTAACGG
>CAYVFA010000166.1:0-4444 GCA_964450075.1 uncultured Smithella sp. | reverse complement strand
CCGCGTTGAGGCTTAGACCGATTAATTCCTGCGGAGGATTTTTTTCCCAGATGACTTCACAGGCGATTTCTGCTTTTCCCTGCAGCATGCCGGCCAGTTCAGCAAGCGCTATGGTGTCCGCCACAACCTTGCAATCTTTAACCGGCTTAACGGCGTTTGTTTTGATTTGCTGCAAAAGCGAAGAAAATTCAAATTCGCTGAAGAGCCGGGTCAGGGCTTCTTTATCCGGCTCGCTTCGCGCTGTATCTTCCAGATGAATATTTAAATCGATGTCGGTGCGGATGAGCGCAAGCTGCCGGCTTAGTCTGGCCTGATCGGCATACTGACGGAAACTTTCGCGCAGCTTCACGTTATGAAGTTTCTCGGCGTTTTCAATAACGGCATCGACTGAACCATATTCTTCGATGAGCCGTTTCGCTGTTTTGGGACCGATACCCGGCACACCGGGAATGTTGTCGGACGTATCGCCCATCAGTCCCAGAATTTCCACGACTTTGTCGGGACCGACGCCAAATTTTTCTTTCACGGCAGCCCCGTCATAGGTTTTATCTTTCATTGTATCAACCATCGTCACGTGGTCATTAACCAGTTGCATTAAATCCTTGTCGCCTGAGATGACCGCCGTGCGCCATCCTTTTTGGCTGGCCTTTACCGTAAGCGTCCCGATCAGGTCGTCGGCTTCAATGCCCTGCTGCTCCATAATACAAATCGAAAAACCGCGGATAATATCCTTGATGAAGGGAACCTGGGGAATCAGATCATCGGGCATGGGTTTGCGCGTCGCTTTATAATCTTCAAATTCTCCATGGCGTGTCGTCGGCCCCTTGAGATCAAACGCCACCACAACATAGTCCGGCGCAAGATCTCGCAGCAGCTTCAGCAGCATCGTGGTGAAGCCGTAAATGGCGTTGGTGGGAAAGCCTTTCGAGTTGGTCAGCGCGGGAATACCATAGTAAGCACGGTAAAGATAATTGCTGCCGTCCACCAGGGCCAGCAGAGGGGTCTTTTTTTCTTGAGTCATAAAACATCCTAATTTAAATTTACACGGAGGCGTGTACAAATACGAATCGGCTCATTATACATTGAACGAAGCGTCTATTTTGAACGTTCTCACCGCCCGCATGTCCAGAATATCCGTTACGCCGGTTTTTTCCCTGACGTCCCGGAGAAAGGCTGCAAGCGCTTCAGCCGATGCGGCGCTGACGGTAAACCAGATGTTGTATTCGTGCCGGCGGCGGTAATTATGAGTGACGCCTTTATTGGCGTTGACGATTTGAACGAAGGCATCGATTTTATCCTCAGGCACACGTGCGGCGCAAAGCGTGCTGACACGTCCGAGTTTCGGGCCGTCAAACACCGCGCCGATGCGGCGGATGATGCCTTTATCCTTCATTTTCTGAATACGGACCAGCGCTTCTTCTTCACGGATGCCGCACCGTTCGGCAATAATCAGGAAAGGCTGTTCCTCAATCGGAAATTCCGTCTGCAGGATGTTGAGAATTTTTTTATCAGTTGCGTCCATATTATTTCGGCTCATAGAGACATAATGGTTCCTCAGATAAATAGTCACCGGAGGCCTCATATGCTCTTGCGCGGCAACCGCCGCAGACCTTGATAAACTGGCAGCGGCCGCACTTGCCACTGTATTTACTGTAATCACGCAGATTGCAAAACACCTCGGAGTTTTCCCATATTTCACCAAAGCTCTGCTTCTGCACGTTGCCGCAATCGAGTTCCAGATAGCCGCAGGGCTGCACCTGTCCGATATGGGAAATAAAGCAAAACGAAATGCCGCCCAGGCAGCCGCGCGTCGATTCGTGAAAATGCCCGCCTGCTTTTTTCACCGGCTTTGCCCCTTTGGGCTTGTTTTGATGCATGATTCGGAAATAATGAGGCGCGCAGGTCGCTTTGAGCTGAATTTCACACGTCATGCTTTCCTGATGAAACCACATCAATGTTTCTTCATAATCGGCGGCGGTGATGGCCTGCTGAGCCAGATCCTTCCCCCGTCCGGTCGGCACAAGCAGAAAGATGTGATGCGCGGCCGCGCCGATTTGCAGCGCCAGATCATGAATATCCTTGATTTGATGCAGATTGGCGGCGGTGATCGTTGTATTGATTTGAAATTCCAACCCGACGGATTTCATCGCACCGATGCCGCGCAGCGCGCCGTCAAACGCACCGGACTCACCACGAAAATCGTCATGACTTTTGGCATCCTTGCCATCAATGCTGATACTGACACGCTGGATGCCGCTTTCCATCATTTTTCGCGCGATAACTTCATCGACCAGCGTGCCGTTGGTCGCCATAACCATGCGCAGCCCTTTGCTGGTTCCATAAGCGGCAATCTCAAAAATGTCGGGACGCAAAAGCGGCTCACCACCGGTCAGAATAATCACCGGCTGCGAAACGCCCGCAACATCATCAATCAGGCGCAGACAGTCGCCGGTGGAAAGTTCCCCCGGATATGGCCCCAGCTGGGACGCGGCGCGGCAATGCTTGCAGTTCAGATTGCAACTGCGCGTCACTTCCCACGCGATCATGCGAACCTGATTTTTTGAATGCTCTGATGGCTTGTTCAAATCAATGTACCTTGTACCTTGCACCTTGTACCTTGTACCTTGTACCTCACCCTCTCTTCAACATCTTCGCCAGTTCCTTTGCCCAATACGTGATGATAATATCCGCGCCGGCTCTTTTGATGGATGTGAGACTCTCCAGCATGGCTTTTTCTTCATCGAGCCAGCCCAGTTGGGCGGCGGCTTTGATCATGGAATATTCGCCGCTCACATTATACGCGGCAAGCGGCAGATCAAATTCCTGTTTGGCGCGGCAGATAATATCCAGATAAGCCAGCGCCGGCTTCACCATGATAATGTCCGCGCCTTCGGAGACATCCATGGAGATTTCCCGAATGGCTTCATCGCCGTTGGCCGGGTCCATCTGATAAGCTTTACGATCGCCGAATTGCGGCGCGCTTTCGGCCGCCTCGCGAAAAGGCCCGTAAAACGAGGAGGCATACTTCGCGGAATAAGCCATGATCGGAATATCTTCCAGTGCATTTTCGTCCAGCGCTTCCCGGATGGCCGCAATCTGCCCGTCCATCATGGCCGAAGGCGCGACCATATCCGCACCGGCTTTAACCTGCGACAGGGCCGTTTCCGCCAGCACTTCCAGCGTCAGGTCGTTTTGCACCTGACCTTTTTCCAGAATGCCGCAGTGGCCGTGGCTGGTGTACTCGCACAGGCAGACATCCGTGATCACAAGCATTTCGGGAACTTCATTTTTGATTCTTTTCACCGCCTGCTGCACGATGCCGTCTTTGGCAAAAGCGCCCGTACCCTGCTCATCTTTCTTTGACGGAATACCGAAGAGCAGCATAGCCGGGATTCCCAGTTCATAAACCTCGCGGGCCTCACGGGCAATGTAATCCACAGAAAGCTGAAACTGTCCCGGCATGGAGGTAATCGGCTTTTTAACGCTCTTGCCGGGAACCGCAAATAGCGGACAAACCAGATCATCCACACTCAGCTTCGTCTCACAAACCAGGCGACGGATATTTTCATTTTTTCTTGTTCGTCGAGGGCGATATTCCGGAAACTGCATTTTTCAACCTCCGTTATGGTTAACGCTTTTCAAGCGGTTAAGCTCTTCTTTATGTCTGGCCAGCTCTGCACTTGTTTCCCGCAACCGGCAGGCCAGCACTTCAGCCACCATTTGATAAAAAATCGAACAAAAGGCCACCTTGTCATCACTGTAAAGGCTGTCCATGAAGGATACGTCTGTGGCCAGACAGATGACGTCATCCATGGCCTCAATGGAAGCCGAACGGGGACAGCCGTCAATCACGCACATTTCTCCGAAGATATCTCCCGTGCGTCTCAGCGTGTCGATTTCCTCTCCATTTTTAATAATGCGGACATGGCCGCTGATTAAAAAATAAATCCAATTATCATAGCTTCCTTCCTCAATGATGGTTTCTCCCTCATAATATTTTTTCACATTGCTGAAGTTGAAAAGCTTACCTATGTCCCTTTTGCCAAAAGAATGCAGCACCGGCATATCTTTTAATTTCTCTATCAATTCCAAATTTTCTTTCAACAATTCAACTTTCATTATCACCCCTCCCCCTGCGTAATTTCTTCATGGGTCAGGTAACAGGCGGGATCGGGTCCCCAGAGGTCACCTGCCGATTCCGCCCGCGCCCGGAAGTTGCCGCCGCACACGGAAAGCCATGAGCATTCAGCACAACGGCCATGAACATGTTTTTTCTTGTCTTTCAATTTCATCAGGAGCTCATTATTTTCATCCATCCAGATTTGGCTGAATGGTTTTTGCCTCACATTCCCCAGCGGCTGATTGCGCCAGAACTGGTCGGGATAAACCTCGCCGTCCCAGCTCACACAGCCGATGCCGACACCCGAGGAGTTGCCTTCATTCA
>CAYVFA010000165.1:0-4539 GCA_964450075.1 uncultured Smithella sp. | reverse complement strand
GAAAAGCGGCAACGCTTTATGATCACAAGCACGCCACCATGACGCAAAACTACGGACCGGAAGCGCGCGGCGGTGCCTGCTCCAGTCAGGTCATCATCAGCGGAGAGGAAATTCTTTTCCCCTGCGTGGAAGAACCGGAAATTCTGGTTTGTATGAGTCAGGAAGCCTATACCAAAAGCATCAAATCCCTCCGCCCCGATGGAACATTGATCTGGGACACCGATCTGGTTCACACACGCAAAACCGATCTGCCGGGCAAAATTTTTCACATCCCGGCCACGCGCTTTGCCGAACAATTGGGAACAAAAATGATGGCCAACATTGTCATGCTGGGATTTTTCTCGGCCGTGGAACCGATTGTTCATGCAGAAGCGCTCAAGAAAGCCGTCCTGGATTCCGTTCCCGGCTCCACAAAAGACAATAACACTCATGCTTTCAACAAAGGCAGGGAATACGGACAGGCCATTATCAAAGGCACCGTCAAACCAGAACCCGGCAAACATCAGGATTAGAAAATAGGAACAAGGTGCAAGGTAAAAGGGACAAAGCAAGACGAAAAATTGTACAACAATAAACCCCTTCGGGACAGAATCCCGAAGGGGTTTATTGTTTATCCTTGCACCTTGTACCTTGAACCTTTTTTAATTGTAACCTTCTTCATACGCCAGCATATCCAGATGCAGCGTCGCGATATCTTCCACATCCAGGTTGACATCCTCGGATGATTTCGGCAGTTCAACAATTTTAATATACCGGCGGCATTTGTTGCAGACATCAACCCGATGTCTTTCTTCGCCTTCCACTGCAAAATAGGCCAGCGAATGTTGTTCTTCATTCCCGCAGAAGGGGCATTTGATCCGGTGGAAGTGCCATTTACATCCGCACTGGTGGCAGAAAAGATAACGTTTGCCGTCTTCGCTTTCCCGAATTTCGCCGATTTTCGGCTCCTTGCCACAGATGGGGCAATAACCTTCCGTCCATGCCGACGCTTCAACGGCGGCGGCATATTGTTCGGCTATGACTTCCAGTTCCGGGCGAAGGCTTTCTTCGATAAACAAATCAATCAGATCAATCTGCTCATCATGAGCATCCGAAGTTTTCAGATCTCGAACCAACGTTTCTTCCTCGACCGGATTAAACGACGCTCTGATAATCGTTTCCCAGTCAAATTGTTCATCTTTGATGACATCCAGAAATTGGTGTGCTTCCGCCGGCAGCCTTTTTTCAGCAATGGCAATCAGCGAGTAAAAATAGTCTTTTGGACGGGTTAAATCATATTGCTGCCCCACCAGATCAATTAAAGGAAGACCGCCTTCCATTTTTCCATGAATCAATTTTTCTTCTACGGAAAAAATAGGACGGGTCATATTCTTCCGGTATTCTTCCCGGAGAATCAGGATTTCACCCAGTATATCGAGCAGGTCTGTATAAATAGGATTGGTTACCTTGTAATCCTCTATTGTTTTTAAAGATTTGCGCAGTGTTGCTGCCATTTCCATGATCCTCCATTTTCTTCGTTCAGCCAACTTTATCAATCCCGGGCGACCGTTTAGATAAGATAACAACGGCAGCACCAAAATGCAAAGTCGGTTGCACCTTATCTGCTTTTTAAAACATCTTCAAGAGATATTTATATTCCGGCATGTCATTGAAATATCAAAAGAAAATAAATGTGATGACGACAAACAAAACAACCAGAATGGGAATGGAATATTTAAACATGTAACCAAAGAAGCTGGGCATTTTGACGCCTGCTTCTTCAGCAATCGATTTCACCATAAAGTTGGGTGCGTTGCCGATGTAAGTGTTAGCCCCCATGAAGACGGAGCCGGCTGAGATGGCGGCCAGATAAGGAATTTTTTCAACGATCAGACTGGCAACCGCCTGCGCTTCGGGAACGCCGGGGTAAAACTTACCCAGCGCGCTGTTGAAGAAGGTCAGATAAGTCGGGGCATTATCCAAAAAACTGGATAACAAGCCCACCGCCCAGAAATAACGGGCCGGCGTGTCCACAGGCGAGATGAGCCAGGCCAATGCGCCTTGCTCGCCTGCTTTCAAAATCGCCAGCGCAGGGATGATGGTTATAAAAATGCCCGCAAAAAGATAAGCCACTTCCAGAATCGGCGCCCAGTTGAAATCGTTGCTCCAGCGAACTTCTTTTGTCGTGACCCGCAGAGACAAAACGCCCATGGCCACCAGCACGGCGTCTTTGATCAGATTTTCCACAGTCTGATGAATGCCGAAAATGTTCACCTCTCCCAGCTTGAGCGTCCCGCTGACGAGGACGGCGACAATAATGCCGATTAGAAAAATAAAGTTACAGGCCCCTTCAATTTTCAAAGGCTCAGGTTCTGTGTCGGGAGCGTCCGTCTTGACCTCTTTTTTATAATAGCCGGAATCCAGAATGAAATAGAGCAGCAGGAGAACGGCGCTGGCAAAAGCCATTTCAGGCAGGATGTGCATCGTCCAGAAAAAAGGAACCCCGTGGAGAAACCCCAGAAACAGGGGCGGATCGCCCAGCGGCGTGAGCGAACCGCCGATATTGCTGACCAAAAAAATGAAGAAGACGATTGTATGAACTTTGTGAACGCGCCAGGCGTTGGATCGCAGAATCGGGCGGATTAAAAGCATGGAAGCGCCGGTTGTGCCGATCACAGAAGCGAAAATCGTTCCGATCAGGAGGAGACCGGTGTTTACGGCCGGCGTTCCCTTTAATGAGCCTTTGACGTAAATGCCCCCCGAAACGGTAAACAGCGCCCACAAAAGAAGGATAAAGGGGATATAATCGATGATGATGATATGCAGAATTTCGTGGAGGGCTGCAAATTTAAAAAAATAGATAAAAGGCAGCGCGAAAAGAATCGCCCAGAAGGCCGAAACCTTGGGAAAATGATGATGCCAGAAGCGGGGAAGAATTAAAGGCATCAGGGCAATGGAAAGGAGAATCCCGGCAAATGGAATGATCGACCATAAAGGCAACACCTCGCCGATACTAACGGGCGCGGCTCCGGCAAAACAAGGCGCGGGTAAAATCAACCCGGCTGCCAAAATGGATAATATCACAACCCCGTTTTTCATCATGGTGTGCCGTTATCTCCCGCTTGCGTATGCTGAACGTAGAGGGTCCGGGTCGGGTAGGCAAATTCAATGCCTTCTTCGGTAAAGCGGCGGAAGAGTTCCAGATTGATGTTTTCCTGAATGTCCATATAAAGGGCATACGCGGGGTCGTCCACAAAATAGACGACTTCGAAATTCAGCGACGAGTCGCCGTATTCTTTAAAATGTACGCGATCCAGCCGGGCGTGCTCCTGTTTTTCGATAATTTCAGCAACCTGTTTTTTGATGCGTATCAGTTTCTCAACCGGGGTCTGATAGATCACGCCAAAACCGAAAACGATGCGCCGTTCCTCCATACGTTTATAATTGCGGATGCGGCTTTTAAGCAGATCATTATTGGAAAAGATAAGTTGCTCGCCGCTCAGGCTCCTGATCCTCGTGGTTTTCAAACCGATATGTTCGACCGTGCCGGAAAGCGTATCCACCACTACGTAGTCGCCGATCATAAAGGGCTTGTCCAGAACAATGGACAGCGAGGCAAACAGATCGCCCAAAATGTTCTGTACCGCCAGAGCCACGGCGATGCCGCCTATCCCCAGTCCGGCAACCAGGCCGGTGATGTTGACGCCGAGATTATCCAGAATTAAAAGAAAAACAATCACCCACAGAATCAGACGCGCCACAAAACCGAGCAAAGAAATGGTTGTGGCGCTCGATGCGTCCTGATCCATTCGCTTTTGAAGCATCAGACCCAGCCAGAATTTCACACCGGCGCTTGCCCAGAGCCCCACCTGGATAATCATCATCAGGACAACTGCTTTTTGCCACAAGACCATAACTGATGATTTAAGCGTGATGGCGTGAGATGCAACATAGGCGGAGGCGATCAGCAGGATGAAAAACTTGGTTTCCCTGAGCATGCTGACGATAAGATCATCAATCTGATTATCGGTTGTTGCCGCCAGCCGGGACAGTCTGCTGATGACGATACGCTGAATGATCTTCAGCATGGAGAACACAACCAATAAGATGCCCAGGGCCATCAGCCAGTCCTGCAGCATATTGCCCAGATAAACTTTGTCCCAAAATTCCATGATGCCTCCCGGATGACGCGTTACGATGCGTCATTTTAATGATTTCGTTTTCGGAATCCCTTAAGCGCAGGGAAATGACCTAATGCTCCGGAATGACCAAAACAGGCAAAAGAGCCGTATCAATGATATTCACATCGCTGCTGTCAAACATTGATGAATAAACTTTGCTGCGGTGCTTATGTCCGACAAGAATCAGATCAATTTGATTTTCTCCGGCATATTTGACGATTTCTTCCGCTATGTTTCCTCTGGAACTGGCGTAAATAACCTCCATATTCTCCAATAAAGATCGGGGAACAACGGCTTTTACTTTCAAGGCCACGGCGTCTTCCCGATCCATCGGATGGCGGTATCCCGCCTGCGGATCATTGATATACACGATGTGAAT
>CAYVFA010000164.1:0-4548 GCA_964450075.1 uncultured Smithella sp. | reverse complement strand
AATTATCAAGGGCGGAAAGTTTCTAACGGGATTAGATGAATATATGAAAATAGATTGGCTTCATATTGTGGCGTTGAAAGAAACGGCGGATCCCCTGCTTACTAATGTTCTGGATAATGGCGAATCTGCTGTGATCCAAGTTGCTCGCGAGAAAGGAATTGCATCAATATTAATGGATGAACGAAAAGGACGAAGAATTGCGAGAGAAATCTATGGATTGAAGGTGATGGGAACGGCTCGATTGTTGATTGATGCCAAGCGAGCGAATATTTTGACAAATGTTGAAGAGTTGTTTCTCCAAATGCGGAATAACGGTTATTGGATTCATGATGACATCATTGAGGCTGCCCTTAAAGAAGTAAATGAAGTTTAGTCAATCGACAACGCCTTTTGCTTAATCCGGGCTAAATGTTTTTGCCACAAAGACCGATAGAATAATAAGTCTAATGAAAAAGCTTAGGGGGTGCGCGGTGTACACAAATCAACTCGACGCCTATCGAACAGCGCAGAATACAAATGACAGCATGTCCGGACGGGAAATCGAAGCCGCCGCACTGACGCGCTGCGCTCTGCTTCTATCCGATTGCCGGAAAAACTGGGACGCTCTTGATCGTGATGCACTGCTGGCAGAGGCGCTAAGACTCAACCAGATTGTCTGGAGTATTTTACAGTCGGAGCTTGTCAGAGACGACAATCCCCTGCCCATCGAGATCCGCCAGGATATTCTGACGCTGAGCGTCTTTATTGATAACAGAATTATTGAGGTTATGGCGCAACCTGAACCGGAAAAACTCAAAATCATCATCGACATCAATCTGAATCTGGCTGCGGGCCTTCGCGGCAGCCCGGCGGATTGAATTTCATCTCATCTGATTTAACATGATAAAAATTGCTTGACAAAAAGCCGGCACCCGCACTATAACATTAAAGCTCAACTTTAATGTTTGGACTGGCGGATGAAACTGAAAATTGGTGAAATAGCAAAACGAAGTCATGTTCCGGCCTCAACGATCCGCTACTATGTGGGAGAGGGGCTTTTGCCCAAGCCCGAAAAGGCCAATGAAAAAATGGCTTACTACGATGAGGCTTGCATTGACCGTCTCCGCGCCATTCAGGAACTTAAAGGAAAACGTTACTTTCCGCTTTATCTCATCAAAAATATTCTGCGCCGCATGGACGAGGGCCTCAGTCTCCAGGAAGCGGAAACGGTCGAAAATGCCGTTTTCGGGTCGGTTGACACGGCCGGGCGCGGCCTGATGGATCGGCAGACCTTTCTTCAAGCGACCGGCTTGACAGAAAAGGAGTTAAATCAAGCGGAAAAACTCGGCATTCTGATCCCTTTCACAACCAGCGGTGACAAACCGCTTTACAATGACGACGATGTGCGTGTGGGACGCGACGCTCTCAAAAAAATGCCTGATGTGGGCATGATCCTTCAGGATCTGTCTTTTCTGGTGGAGCTGGGCAGAAAAATTGTGGCAAGGGAGATGGCGCTCCGGCGCAAGATTGTCGCCGGAAAATCAACCCGGGAAAATATCCGCATTACCGCCGAGCTGACACGGATCAGTGATTTCTACCGCGATTACCTTCTGAGGCGGCTGTTTCAGAAGCAGGTTGAAAAGAACATTCAAAAGAGTTTGAATAAATCCAATAACAAGACCGCAAAAATAAAGCGGCAAAAACGTGACTAAGGAGGCACTATGTTTAAGACGGCAATTACGGAAATGTTTGGCGTGAAGTACCCGATTATCTGCGGAGCCATGATGTGGCTTTGCAAACCAGCCCTGTGCGCGGCGGTTTCTAACGCGGGCGGCATCGGCAACCTGACCGCCGGCAATTATGAAACGGCGGACGAATTCCGGGCGGCCATCCGGGAAACACGCAAACTAACGGACAAACCTTTCTTTATCGCCATCACGCTTTTGCCGTCAGTCAGAATCACGCCGGAGCACCACAAGATGTATGTTAAAGTCTGCGCCGAGGAAAAAGTGTCCGGCATTGAATTTTCGGGTACACCGCTGGATAAGGTTGCCGGAATGGAAGCGGTCGAGTTGTTAAAAAATGCCGGCGTGAGAATGTTCCACAAAGTCGGTGCGCTTCGCCACGCCATGCATGCAGAAAAAATCGGTTTTGACGGCGTTTACGCAGCCGGTATTGAAGAAGGCGGGCATCCCCTGAATGATGACGTCACCTCCATGGTACTCACACCGCGCATCGCCACATCGGTTAAAATTCCTGTGGTGACCGTGGGCGGCATCGCCGACGGACGGACGATGGCGGCGGCAATTGCGCTGGGTGCTGAAGGCGTCATGATGGCCAGCCGTTTCATCGCCACGAAGGAATGCGAGGTGCATGATAACATCAAACAGGAACTCATCCGCCGGCAGGAAATGGACACCGTCATTTACGGAAAGTCCATCGGTCTGCAGGGGCGCGGCCTGAAATCCAAAGTTCTTGAAGAAGTGCTGGCCATCGAAGCCCGAAATGGCGGATTTGAAGAGCTGATCCCGCTTTTGTCCGGCCAAAAAGTAAAACAAGCCTGGGAAACAGGAGACATCAATTACGCACCGCTGATGGTCGGCCAGTCCATCGGTCTCATTCATGACATTCCCACCTGCGCGGAACTGATGGAAAGAATGGCCGCCGAAGCCAAAGCACTCTCGGCCAGAGCGGCAAAGCTTTGCGGAAACTAATTCAAATACGTTGACGAACTTAAATCATCATAAGGAGAAACTATGAAAACAAGATTAACAGAAATGGTTGGTATCAAGTATCCGATCGTACTATCCGGTATGAGCTGGATCAGCGTACCGAAAATGGTGGCGGCGGTATCCAACGCCGGAGGTCTGGGCATTCTGGCAACAGGCCCCCTGAATGCTGCGAGCACCAGAGAAGCTATCCGTGAAATCCGGAAACTGACTGACAAACCGTTTGGCGCCAACGCGTCACTGATGTTTCCGGGAGCGGCGGAAAACGCCAAAGTCCTCCTGCAGGAACAAGTGCCCGTCATCAACTTTGCCCTGGGCAAAGGAGACTGGATTGTGAAGGAAGCCCACAAATATGGCGGGAAAGTGTTTGCCACCGTCGTCAATCTGAAGCATGCCAAGCGCGCACAAGATTTCGGGACAGACGCGGTTATCGCCACCGGCCAGGAAGCGGCGGCGCACGGGGAAGACGTCACGTCGCTGGTTTTGATTCCGCATCTGGCTGAAAATCTGACAATTCCCGTGATCGCTGCGGGCGGTTTTGCCGACGGACGGGGCATCGCAGCGGCGCTAGCCCTGGGCGCGGAAGGCGTTGCCATGGGAACCCGGTTGATGACCACGAAAGAAAGTCCCCTGCACGAAAACTTTAAAAAGCTGACGCAGGAAAAAGATGTTTATGATACGTTGTTTTCCAAGCGTTTTGACGGCATTCTCTGCCGGGTCATGAAAACAGACGCGGCAAAAAAGGCGATCAAAAAAGGACTGAGCTGGCCTGCCGCATTTTTCAATTCTCAGGACATCGCCAAACAGGTTGGCGTTCCCTATTTTAAACTTTTCATCGGTGTTCTGCTTTCCGGTTATGGAAACGCCAAGCAGCTTGCTTATATGGCCAACGCTTTTAAAGCGATTAAAGTGGCCACCGAGAACGGCGATTCAAAAGCAGGCGTGCTGCCGGTGGGACAGGTCCAGGGATTGATTCACGATCAGCCGACCGTTGCGGAGCTCTTTGAAAGAATTGTAAAAGAAGCAAAAGTCGCGCAGGGCAAGGTAAACGCCGCCCTCGAATAATCCGGCATGGCCCTCGTCAGCCCTTCGATTCAAGCCGATCGCATCAAAAAAGCGGTGAACGACACAGAGCGTTCACCGCTTTTTTACAGGGAATTTGCAGGGTGGTCATCCCGTTTCTATGATTGAGTTTAAAATATTTTCATAATTTTGTCCGCGCAAAAATAATCGGAGGTTACATGATGGCGTATAAAATATTGGGCATTTCGGGCAGCCCGAAGACACAAGGGAATGTCGGGACGTTTCTGGATTCGATCATGAACATGGCAGCTACGCAGGGGTTGGAAACGGAAACCATCTGCCTTTCCCAAATGAACATTAAACATTGCGTGCATTGCAACTTCTGCATGACCAGACAGAAAGACAAGCAATACTGCTCGCTGAAAGATGACGCACAGGCTCTGTTTGAAAAGGTGGAACGCGCGGATGTCATCGTTCTGGCAAGTCCGGTTTACTTCATGCGCACCAGTGGCATGATGGCCACGTTTCTCGACCGCCTGCGTGTTTTTATATTCGGCAATGTTGCCGGAGGCCGGCTGCGCAATAAAATCGGCCTCAGTGCCGCCGTTGCCTGGCTGAGGCATGGGGGGATGGAAACAACCCATCTGTCACATATTCAGGCATTCATCACACTGGACATGATTCCGGCGACCGTTCATTCTTCCATCAGTCCCATGGGGGCTTCGGCCGTCTCGAGCATCGGCGGACAGGGGGAATTTGATCCTTCGATTCGTCTGGGCATTTTAGAGGATCAGGCGGGACTGAATTCAGCAAAAGC
>CAYVFA010000163.1:2918-4592 GCA_964450075.1 uncultured Smithella sp. | reverse complement strand
ATCTAGAAGATGCCACCTGCGCAGCCGAAAACGGCGCAGCAGCCGTCGGATTCATCTTCTATCCGCCGTCTCCGCGCTATATCGAACCGCAAAGGGCAGGCGAAATTATCGACCGATTGCCGGACCATCTGGTAGCAGTCGGTGTCTTCGTGAATGAAAAAAAAGAAGTTATAAAGAAAATCTTTGAGGATTGCTCTCTGGATATGATTCAACTCCACGGAGATGAATCACCCGAATACAGTAGCCATTTTCCAGCCCCTCTGACGATCAAGGCGCTGGAATTAAGGACAGAGGAGGATTTGGGAAAAGTATCAAGCTACCCTGTCGCGGCCATTTTAGCGGACAATCGTCACGCCGGGCTTTATGGCGGTACGGGCAAAACAACCAACTGGGATTTAGCCCGACGCTTGTTAAAACCTCTGATCCTTTCCGGTGGTTTGAATGCCGGAAATGTTGCAGATGCTCTGCAACTTGTCAAACCGGCCGCGCTGGACATCAACAGCGGCGTGGAATATTCGCCCGGAAAAAAAGATCACGCGAAAATCGAACGGATCATGAAAATCATCAAAAGCGAAACAACCGGCAACAGGATGCAGAAAATATTTATTCGAAGGGAAAAAACATGAAAACACTACCGGACAAAAACGGACATTTTGATATTTTCGGGGGCCGCTATGCAGCCGAAACCCTCATGCCCGCGCTTCTGGAACTGGAAGAGGCTTATGAAATCTTCAGGAAAGATAAGGCCTTTGCCAGGGAGTTTGACTGGTACCGGCGTGAATATGCCGGCCGCCCGACACCACTTTATTATGCCCAAAGACTGACCAAAGCCCTGGGCGGCGCAAAAATTTATCTCAAGCGCGAGGATTTGAATCATACCGGTTCGCATAAAATCAACAATACGCTGGGACAGGCGCTTCTGGCCCGCCGAATGGGCAAAAAGAAAGTCATTGCCGAAACCGGCGCAGGACAGCATGGCGTGGCGACAGCCACCGTCGCGGCGCTTTTCGGCATGGAATGCAAAATATTCATGGGCGAAGAAGACATCCGCCGCCAGGCTCCCAATGTTTTTCGCATGAAAATTCTGGGCGCGGAAGTCGTGCCGGTTAAAAGCGGCACGGCCACGCTTAAAGACGCAATGAATGAAGCCATGCGCTACTGGGTGGGCAGTGTGCGCGATACTTTTTACATCATCGGCACCACCGCCGGGCCTCACCCCTATCCGGTGATGGTAAGAAATTTTCAGTCGGTCATCGGATTGGAGATAAAAAAGCAGATCCGCAAAATGGAGGGGCGAAATCCCGATGCGTTGATCGCCTGTGTCGGTGGCGGCTCCAACGCGATGGGAACTTTTTATGCATTTCGCAACGAAAAGAAAGTGGCCCTGTTCGGTGTAGAAGCAGCCGGTCACGGCCTGAACACGACCGAGCATTCCGCAAGCATCAACGGCGGGAAGATCGGCGTGCTGCACGGCAACAAAACCTATCTGTTGCAGGACCATCACGGCCAGGTGCGTGACGCTTATTCCATTGCGGCTGGTCTGGATTATCCCGGTGTGGGACCGGAGCATGCCTATTTTGCGGCAACCAAACGGGCAACGTATGTAACCGTAACTGATGACGAAGCCGTCGAAGCGTTTTCATTTCTATCGCGTCAGGAAGGGATTATTCCGGC
>CAYVFA010000163.1:0-2818 GCA_964450075.1 uncultured Smithella sp. | reverse complement strand
TCAAACTGATCGATGAAAATCGGAATAACAGCGAGCTGATAAGTATTGTTTCTGATTATACGAGGGAAATTAAAGAAGCGTTAAGTTGATTGAACAAATCATACATCATGTTGGCTTCAGCCAGCACAAGGGGTCTTGCCACCCTTCAGTGGTGATTGCAACCCCTTGTGCTATGACTTGATCTGCGTCTGTAACGCACTATTATAACTAATTATTATTTTTTAACTGTCAAAGTCGGGATTTTATGGAGTCGGTACACAGAAATCCGCCTTTCGGAAATTTCTTTCCATTTACATCTGTTCCAAAATCCCCTTGACTCTCAAAATCTTTACTTTTACACTTCAAGCATTAAAGTTTATTGCCTTATCCGTTCAATAAAATCAGAAAGGAGGTAGCTGACGATGAAAAGAAGCAAACTGTTTATGATAATGTGGTTTGCAAGCCTGATGACCCTTTTGGTTTGCAGCGGTGTTTGGGCTGGTCCATTCGACAGTCTGACCGATAGAGTCAAGGGTGCGATTAAGACACAGGTCGATGAAACGGCAGGCAAAACCGAGGCAGATGTTCAAAATCGAGACATTCCCGGCAGGACGGAAGATGCTTCAAAAAAGGCGGAAAAGACGATTAGAGGTCATGAACCGGGCAATATCGTTTTCTCAACGTCACCCATTTCAACGGAAAATCCATCGAAGCTCGTGAACAGTTTCAAGGCAGGTGAATCGATATATGCCCTAGCCTACCTTGAAAAGAGCATAAGAAACCTAAGCAGCGCTCCACAGACGAAAAAAGTTTACGTGGAAATTAGTTTTTGGAACAGGCAGAAACCGCTATACTCATACCAGCAGCCAAGCGAGCAGTTCATCGGTTACAGTGCCGCAAACCTGAGCGGAAGCCTCCTTGAAAAAAATGTGCTTCCTTTCGAAATATTGCCGACCGCTGAGAAGATGACGTCCTACAGTAATCCTGAGATGGACTATAAAAAATTCGGAAAGAAAAGCGACGGTCCGGTGAAGATCGCAGAAAGCCTCTCCAAGTTAGGGGCGGGGCAGCATACCATTATTTTCAAAATTAAGATCAACTACAAGGACGTCTCGCAAGGGGATTTCCTTATTGAAGGGGAAGATTTCTCCAAACTTCTCGCCTTGGCCGAGAATTATCGTAAAGGAGAGGCAACGCAAAGCAAAGCCGGCGCGGAGATGCCCAAGGCTGCCATGAAAAATAAGAAACTGGAAGCAGAAATGACGGAAGCATTGAAGGCTTCACGAACTTACAACGATCGCATGAAAGGGCAGATCTTGCGTCTTGTTATCATTGATCCCGAATGGATGATCCGGCGTAACGAACTTACGGGAGTGATTCTTCATCGTTATATTCGGGCCGCCGCCGCGATTAGGGATTCCGGGGGCGAGTGCCGTGTGTGGAACTTGATCACCTTCCAGCAAGATTATGTCGGGGGCCGGTTTCAGAAAACTCGCTTCGACGGCGTCGGAGATCCCGTTTCAATTCTTTGCGAGAAGGTAAAATAAGAAAAAACCTCCAAACAAAAATCCTGACGTTGCGAATGATGATGGAAAGGTGCAAAAAAGGCAGAGCCATTTCCGGCCCTGCCTTTGTTAATTCTTGATAGGAGCGATGTCAGTCACTTCATCGTCCGCCTGATTCCTGCCAATCCTGCCTGCCCCCGTCAAGGAGAAGGGCATTACTTGAGATGAACCGTAATTTCTTATTCAGAGTAAGCCGGCTCCCCCTGGATTGCGTTTGCCAAGTCCAATGCCTTTTTTACTTGATCCCGGGTTCCCCTGAAAACCAGCCATACGGCTCCTTCCGCGCCGCTGATACCACCCGCGCTGCACTGGAAGGCCGTTGCTCCCGTCAATAATTTAATAGCTTCCAACTCCGTGACAATTTCGCCTGTGAGAAGCCACTGAGAGGGGATCATGTGACCGGCATACCGATTTGTCAAACGTCCGGCGGGCGGGGGCAGCAAGGTTACCGGCTCACGCGTCTTCAATGTCATATCCACAACATCCCCGGCGACCACCTTCTCCAAGCCGACCGGAATCACAAGGTGAACCTTGCGCGCCACGATAAACGGCATGGTGATTCCCGTTGTTCCCCCTTCCGGGTGAAGAATGTTGACCGCCGCCACCTTGTTTTTATAATCCAGGGCATTGGCCCCCTTAATAACCACGTCGCCCGCCTTCAGCTTCTTTGCCGCATCATTAAGGGAAATATCAACAACCTTGCCTTTTTGCAGAATCACATGGTTGACGGCTTTGGCCTCCGGCAGGTTTTTGGTCCCTTTTTCGGGTTCAATTCTTCCCGTCACAAAGGCTGCGTGATTGGCTTTCTTTCCGGTGATCTCTTCGGCCACATAGGCGTTGGTTGTCCCCTTGATGATAATGACCATGCCGTTGGCAAGGGCATTCTTGACGATCGGCATCTGTGCCACAGCCTTGGCGATCAGCCTCTTGGACTCTGACACCGTCAAAATCGCTCCGCTCTGGAAAATTTTTTCATCACTTCCCGATCCCGCGGCGGACAATGTTCCGGCAAACAAAAGCGGTCCGCAAATGGCCATCGCCAATAATAGGGCAACCCCTCTCCATCCTTTTTTCATAATGTGTTCCTCCTTTAAAGTGAGATTCATTGTATTTTTAGCTAAAGCTTTACACCAGACATGGGACTAAAATGGCGGAAGTGCATGGGAATCGAACCCACCTGGGACGGTTCTAGCGCCCCACACTGGATTTGAAGTCCAGGAGGCCCACCAGTGACCTTGGCACTTCCTTAAGGGTAGTGGACGGAATCTTGTAAC
>CAYVFA010000162.1:0-4593 GCA_964450075.1 uncultured Smithella sp. | reverse complement strand
TGGATTTACGCAAACACTATCAATCCGTTATGCTGAAATAGACAGCGGAATAATTTACACATCCAGCCATATTTATACTTTATTGTGATTGATAAATTGAAAGCTATACATTACAAAGTCACCATGACGTTCATAAATTCAGTCTGATGCATTGTCCTAACAAATAGTTCAAGTTGAATAGGTTAGACAGCTGAATTAAAAACCTTGCTTGGGTTTGCCCTTTAAAAATGCCCGCCAACGGAGGCGGGCACTGATGAATTACTAATCAGAATTCAAAAAATTAGAAGTAGTATTTAATGCCCAAACCAAGCATTATGGAATCAAGGTTCATGCTGCCTTCCAGCATTGCAGCTCCGTTGACTGCCTTAATGTCTGCTTTTGACCAAACGTACTTTGCCTCTAAGTTAAGCGCAAGATCACGATCTGGTGTAAGAAATATATCCGATCCCACATTGACATGATATCCCCAGCCATTATCTACATCAACATTTGTACCGGCAGCCCAAAACGTATTGTCCTTATTGTATGATCTAAAATAATACCCTAATCCTAAACCTACATAGGGGCTGAAAATACCCACTGGATAATGAAAACGTGCCGTTAAGGTGATGGGGATCTGCTTGATCTCGCCGGCTGTCCATGATCCGCCAGCAGCCTTGAACTCATTCTTTGATGAATCGATCCAGTCGATACCGACTTCAGTAGAAATATATTTATTGATTTGAATTGTTCCAGTGAATCCAAGCATCCAAGAGCTGTTGTTTGAGTAATCAAACTTTCCCACCATGCCAAAACCCGGTGCTGAAACATCTATACTTCCATCACGCGTAATATTGTAACCTGCCCTTGCACCAATTCCAAATTTAGGTGCCTCTGCAAAAACTTCTGCTGCGAAAAATAGTACCGATAAAATTGATAAAAATATAAAACTTTTCTTCATTCTCTTTCCTCCTTTTCTTTAGGCGTTCTCTAATATTTACCTTGCGGTTATTTTCATCAGAAGATGGGAAGATTCATTGTTTGTTGGCTACCACATATAAGACATATAGTCAAAATATTATTCTAATAGACTATAGGTCACTTTTAAACATCTAATACTTAATATATCGTCAGTTCAAAAGGGCGGTTATGTCGAACATCAGAAAACAATTTGGGGTCAGGCTTTATCAGTTAAGGACTGAAGCTGGAATGACACAGGCAAAACTGGCGCAGAAAGCCGATCTCAGCCTTGATCTGATCAGCAGGATCGAGCGTGGTGATCGTTCTCCGTCTTTTGATTCCATCGAAAAAATATCCGATGCACTGAAAATCCCCTTGGTTCAATTATTCAATTTCAGAAGCGAAGAAATTACTGCGTTGGCAGAAACCTCACACGAATCTTTTGAATTGTGGCGATTACTAAAGGATAAGCAATCGAAACAAGTGCGAAAAATCCTCGACATTGCAAAAATCATCTTTCAATAGAATCGAATTCCTCCAGAAACGCAAAGAGTACCCCCAGAATCATTCTCACTTAAAGGCCAGGTTAGACGTAATGACTCATCAGGCTATCTTTAGCGGCTGAATTTTCTTTATTTCCTTATGACGCCCTCGCCTCTTTCAACCGTTTCACATCAATGGCGATGCAAGTTGTAAAGATATTTTGGACTCAATTTATCAAGGCAGGCAACGTGGAACATTTCATTGACTTTGTATTTTAACCCCTGTATTTACGCAGCAGGAACAGCTGTGTTGAAATAAATAGAGAGGTTAAACGTTTCGCTGTCGCCGCGTGAGTATATTAGCCATATACTGAAAGAGATTGACTTGATTCTGTCGCAAGTTTCAGAAAGAAACCACGGAGAGAGTAATTGTTCACAGATTTGAAGCAAGCGGCGCGGCATCTAAAAATTTTCTAATTCGCTGAGGGCAAAAATGCATATTCGCTCATTGATCGGTTTACTTTTTCTCTCCATGGCCGTTTTGTGCTTATCCGCCTGTGCAACCCGCCCTTCCGTGATCGACACGACGGCGGCGCAAGCAAGAGCCGGCCTTCCGGAAAACGTCCGCCAGATACTTCTGGTCACGGATGATTCTTTTCTTTTTTTTAGATCCGAAAAAGTTTACGCCCTGGAAAAACATGATGCCTCCTGGCGTCAGGCCATGAACCCCATGAACGCTGTCGTCGGCAGAAACGGCTTTGCGCCGCCCGGTGAAAAACGGGAAGGAGACGGACGGACGCCCTCCGGACTTTACCGTCTGGGCACGGCTTTCGGATACGCGCCATCCGCCGCTACAAAAATGCCCTACCGTCAGGCGCTGGCGGACGATCTGTGGGTTGATGATGCACAAGCCCCTGATTACAACCGCTGGGTCAAGCAAAACGAGACCCGGGCACTATCCTATGAAAAAATGAAGCGGGACGATGATCTTTATAAATACGGGATAGTCATTGAATACAATACCGACCCGGTTGTCAAAGGCTATGGCAGCGCGATTTTTCTCCATATCTGGGCCGGGGCAAAATCGTCAACGGCAGGATGTGTTGCCGTGTCTGAAGAAGACATGCTGAAAATCCTGGCCTGGCTTGATCCTGCCGCCTATCCCGTCATTCTCATCAACCCTGACGATCAATAACAAGGAGGAGCCTTCCATGAAATTTAAACTTTCTCTTGCCGCACTCTTGGCGGCAGTTCTGCTTGCGACAGCTCTGCCTTCCTCATCTTTTTCGGCGGATGCCATGCCGGATACTTTTGTTCATATTGAAAAGGTTGTGCCCGACGCCCTTCTGGATATCCGCTATTTTGGCGACCATAATTTTTTGGGCACCAAAGTGGACGGTTATCTGGCGCCAACCTGCATTCTGACCAAACCTGCGGCTATGGCGCTGGCCCGCGTCCAAAAAGACCTTTCGCCATTTTCCATGACGCTGAAAATTTATGATTGTTATCGTCCCCAGCAGGCCGTCAATCATTTTGTACGCTGGGCCAAAGACATCAGCGACACCAAAACAAAGAAAGAGTTTTATCCCACGGTCGATAAACGCCATCTTTTCCGCGACGGTTACATCGCCGACCGCTCGGGACACAGCCGCGGCAGTACGGTCGATCTGACCATTGTACCGTTGCCGGCCCCCATTCAGCCTGCTTATAAAAGCGGCGATCCTCTCTTCGAATGTCATCTGCCCGCTGGCGTTCGCTTTGCGGATAACTCTCTGGATATGGGTACGGGCTTTGACTGCTTTGGTGAACCATCGCACCCGGAAAACAAAAACATCGCCCCACAGCAAAGAAGCAACCGCCTGCTCTTGAAAACACTCATGGCCAAACACGGCTTCAGAAACTACGATAAGGAGTGGTGGCACTTCACGCTCAATAACGAACCTTATCCTGACACGTATTTTAACTTTCCGGTGAAATAAAAAGCATGAAAGACAATTTGCCGCCATTTTTGAAATCCTATGGATTTTCGATCATTCTGATCGCTTCGATCATTTTCGGCGCTGTCCTTGGCATTATTTACCAAAAGGATGCCGCCGCGCTCAAACCGCTGGGTGATATATTTTTAAACCTGCTGTTTACCGTTATTGTACCGCTGGTTTTCTTTTCCATCTCGTCCACCGTGGCCTCCATGACCAATCTTACGCGTTTGGGAAAAATTCTGTCCGTGATGATCGTTATTTTTGTCGTCACAGGCCTCATCGCGTCAGCCGTCATGATTGCCGCCGTTATGGTCTTTCCGCCGGCAATCGGCGTAAACATTCCCATGCCTGCAGCAGTTGATGTTCAGCCCATCAAGGCAAGCCATCAAATTGTGCGGGCTTTCACTGTTTCGGATTTTCCCGGTCTTTTATCCAAGAATAATATGCTGGCCCTGATTATCTTCTCCATTATGGTCGGTCTGGCCGCTTCCGCAACCGGAGAAAAAGGAAAAGCCTTTTCCGGATTTCTGGCTTCAGCCAATGCCGTGATGATGAAACTGATTTCTTACATCATGTATTACGCACCCATTGGTCTTTGCGCCTACTTTGCCTATCTGGTCGGCGTTTTCGGCCCGGAACTGCTGGGTTCCTATGCGCGCGCGATGGCTGTTTATTATCCGGCGGCCATTTTGTATTTTTTTATCGCTTTTACTTTCTATGCCTTTCTCGCCTCGCGCGCCAGAGGTGTGAGAAAATTCTGGAGCAACATCATCCCGCCATCCGTGACAGCACTGGCTACCGGCAGCTCCATGGCAGCGATACCATCCAACTTGCAGGCGGCAGATAAAATCGGCGTACCGAAAGACATCAGCGAAGTTGTCATTCCTATCGGTGCGACCATCCATATGGAAGGATCGTGCCTGGCTGCTGTACTGAAAATTGCCTTTCTCTTCGGCATCTTTCAAATGCCCTTTACAGGCGTTGATACGATTCTGACCGCTCTGGGCATTGCGCTTTTGACCGGTGTGGTTGTAAGCGGCATTCCCGGCGGCGGCACAATCGGCGAGCTTTTAATTTTATCGCTGTATGGATTTCCTCCCGAAGCTTTTGTGCTCATCACCATGATCGGCACACTGGTGGACGCCCCCGCTACGATGCTCAATGCTGTGGGCGACAATGTTTCAAGCATGATG
>CAYVFA010000161.1:0-4633 GCA_964450075.1 uncultured Smithella sp. | reverse complement strand
TCCATGCCGGTGATCGCGGCCAGTTACCTGGGACCGTCGCTTGTTCCCAATCAGGATGTCGTCTGGGATGAAGCAAAACTGCCGCTCAATCCCGATGATCTTGTGCAGCAAATCATGGGACAGCCCATGCGGCGCGCGGGAAGATTCATCAAGCTCGTTTGCTGCAGCGCCCTGACCTGCCTGCGGCGCGTCCCCCGGGAAATGCTGCAGGGGAAAAAGATCGGCGTCTTTCTGGGTACCGGTTTGGGCAACATTGATGAAATCCTCCCGTTTATCACACAGGTTTTCAAACACGACGGCGGATTTCCCAGCCCCAATCAGTTTGCCAATTCCGTCAGCAACGCCGCCGCTTTTTTTCTGGCGCGGGTTTGCGACATCAAGGGGGTTGTCCTGACCCTTTCACAGGAAGAACTGTCTTTTGAATCCGCGCTGTGGCTGGCGCAAAGCTACCTGGAATCGGGTGAGATCGAGATGGCGCTGGTCGGCGGCTGCGACGTCTTCACGCCGACGATTGAAGACTGTCGTGAACGCATGAATCTAAGCCCCGGTCATTACCGCGTAGCGAAGATGGGCGAAAGCAGTTCCTGGCTTTTACTGGGCCAGGGCGGTGGGGGAAAAATCGGTGACATTCTGTCCGTGGAACTTTTGAGCAGTCCTCCGGGTATGAAGAAGAACGCATCGGACGATCTGCTGGCGCAATGTGAGGAACTGGCCGCCGGATTGCTAACGCGGAACGAAGATCAAAAAATCAACCGTCTGCTCCTGCCAGGTTTCCGACTGTTTGAGCTGGACGACGGTTTGTGGAAAAACCACGGCTGGGACATTGACGACTATTTGCCCTGCTGCGGTATTTCATCGACAGCGTCGGCTTACGGTCTGGCGCGGGCGCTGTTGTCCAGGAAATCCGCTTTGATGGTTCATTGCAATCATCACGCAACAGGCCGACAGGCGTTGATCGCGGCGGTTACAGAGTAATTTTATGGCATTCTCTCAACAAAAAAAACGTATCGTGCTGGTTCATCCGCGCGGGTTTAACTGGTTTCGAGGCTCGCGCGACATTACGGACATCGCCAATCGCATGGTGCCGCAGGGTATCCTTTCCATTGCGGCCTGGCTCACGCGCGATGGTCATGATGTTTTTGTTTATGACTGCCTGGGACCCCGGGCGCCGATGAATATGGATCAGCAGGTCAAAGAGATTCTGGCGTTTAATCCCGAACTGGTCGGATTCTCAGCCACCACCTCGTCATTTCCTGATGCAGCCGACCTTGCTCAAAAGATCAAAGACCGCCATCCCGACATCATCACGATCTGTGGCGGCGTCCATGTTTCCGCGCTGCGGGAAAAACTGCTTGGGCTGTATCCGGCCTTTGATTATTTTGCGGCGGGCGAAGGCGAAGTCACGATGAGCGAGCTTGCGGCGGGCATGGATCCTGTTGCCATATCCGGCCTGATCCGCAGAGGAGCGGGTGTGGCCGTTGCCAATGAACCCAGGGCGCATATCGCCAATCTCGACGATCTGCCGTTTCCCGCT
The DNA here is from genome assembly GCA_964450075.1 of uncultured Smithella sp. Classification (GTDB taxonomy): domain Bacteria; phylum Desulfobacterota; class Syntrophia; order Syntrophales; family Smithellaceae; genus UBA8904. Next base: position 3,099 of record CAYVFA010000161.1, on the reverse strand, counting down.
TATGAGAAACTCACCGGCTTTCCCCGCGACTACCATCTGCCGCTGTTCAGTTACAGCCAGACGCCCGGTGCGACGATGATCACGTCGCGCGGCTGCATGTTTCAATGCTCCTACTGCGACCGGTCCGTTTTTCAAAAGGGCTTCCGCTACAATTCGGCTGCCTATATTTACGAACACATGAAATATTTGCGCGACCGATTCGGCGTGCGGCATGTCAATATTTACGATGACCTTTTTACCGCCAATCGCAAACGGATTGTGGAGCTTTGCGAAAAACTGGCCCTTCAGCCGCTGGGGATGAATTTCAACTGCGCCGTGCGCGTGGGCTATACGGACGATGATTTGTTGAAGATGCTGAAAGGCGCCGGTTGTCTGATGGTCTCGCTGGGAATTGAATCGGCGGACCCGGAAATGCTCATGCGCCACAAATCCGGCGTGTCGCTGACCGACGTGCGCGATACCGTACAACGCATTCAGGCTGCAGGCTTGCGCGCCAAGGGGCTTTTTATGATGGGACTGCCGGGGGAAACCGAGGAATCGATCAAGCGGACGTCCGACTTTATTATTGAGCTGGGACTCGATGACATGAACATGGCCAAGTTTACGCCTTTTCCCGGCGCGCCACTGTGGTCAACCATTCGCGATGAAGGAACTTTTGATGAAGACTGGCGGCTGATGAACTGCCTTAATTTTGTTTTTATCCCGCACGGGATTGTATCTAAGGAAAAACTGGATCACCTTTACAATGAACACGTCAAACGCTTTTATTCTGATTCCGCCTGGCGCAAAAGATTCCGCGCCCGCATCTGGGAGCATCGCAAAAGCCTGCTGTATCTTTTACGGCACCTGCCGTCCTTCTGGTCGGCCAAAAATCAGTTTGAACCGGATAAGTGAACCAACGCGGCGATCAATCTAATGCCTGTCTGATGTAATTATTTTTGACTGAAATTTTCGGGACGTGAAAATCGAACCAATCCCTTATGGGCATGTCCGTGCCGATGCCGTGCATGTAGTTATAAACGGCCTTATTCAATCCCTGTGCAAAAAGCTGATGGTCGCAGCCGCGCGGATCGGTGTGTACGAGATCATTTCCGGCAAACCCGCCTGCGGGGTGACAAGCGATCGTACAGGAATATTTTTGTGGATTTTTCCCGACGTCGCTGTGAACCGTGGCGGTAAAGCGATGCCAGAAAGCGGATTGGATCAGCCCTTCATGAAAGAACTGACGGACGATTTCCAGCGCATCAACCGTTTCCTGCGCGGTTTGCGTCGGGAAGCCATAGATCAGATACGCATGCACCATGATCCCGGCCTTCGCGAAATGGTCGCACACACGGGCCGCCTGGCGGACCGTCACCCCTTTATTCATTAACTTCAAAAGCCGGTCGGACGCCGCTTCCAGCCCGCCGGTGACGGCGATGCAGCCCGACGCCGCCAGTAATCGGCAAAGATCGAGAGTGAAAGCTTTTTCAAAGCGGATATTCGTCCACCAGGAAATCCCGATTTTTCTTTTCAGCAATTCCCCCGCTACTGCTTTGAGGACAGCAGGCGGCGCGGCTTCGTCCACAAAGTGAAAACCGCGGCGACCTGTTTGCGCGATCACCTGCTCGATCCGGTCCACCAAAACGGAGGCGGGGGCGGTTTCATAACGCTGGATATAAGGAAGCGTGGTATCGCAGAAAGCGCATTGATGCCAGTAACAGCCGTGGGCCAAAGTCAGCTTGTTCCAGCATCCGTCGCTCCACAGACGGTGCATCGGATTGGCTATTTCAATAAGCGATAGATACTGATTCAGCGGGAGGTCGGAATAATCCGGGCAGCCGGTTTCGGTGTGAGAAAAATCAGGTTCTTTGCGGTTATTGATATAGCGAACTTGACCGTCAATCCGGATAAACGTGCGGGTGAGTTCATCCTGATTCTTTTGCCCTTCAAGATGCTGAAGGATGCTTAAAAAAGGACGTTCACCGTCATCCAGGGCAATGAAGTCCAGATCATCAAAGACCGCCGGGTCTGATAATTCACGAAGTTCCGTATTCACAAAGCCGCCGCCGGCAACGATTTTTATGAGGGGAAAATGCTTTTTGATAAACTGCGCGCATTTTAATCCTGCATAAAGATTGCCGGGAAAGGGGATGGTGATCCCCACAACATCGGGATGGACTTGTTCAAGATGGCGCTTGATCAAGTCCAAAAGCAGGGCCTCAAGAATATTTTCCGGAAGATGTAATGCCTGCTGAATCGGCAAAAAAGAATGCGCCGACAATCCCAGCTTCTCGGCATACCGGCTGAAACCGAAATAGGGCGTTACCGCATCCGATATGAGATCGCCGATATCCTCAATGTAAAGTGTTGCCAGAAATCGGGCTTTATCGTTTGTTCCAATGCTTCCAAAGGCCCAATCCAGATCAGGCAGTTGATCAAAACGGGAAGCTCTGGGTAAAAACGTTTCGGCACAAAGGAGCGCGGCTTGCGTGTTGTCGCGGTATTGCAGAAAACTCATGACCACGTCGATTGTTTGCAGGTAGTTTGTTTTATTCCTGATGATGAGACGGGAATTGGGGGAAAGCTTTTTACCGGACTGTTTAATCGAGTCGAAGAGTTCCTGAAGCCCTTTCCGGGAAAAAACGGCATTGATGAGCTCAATCCCAAGATCAGCCTGAAAAACGTCATACCCTTGCTGCTTTAAAAAACCTTTCAAATAAGGCGTCGCGGGATACGGGGTATTAAGCTGGGTAAAGGGTGGTGTGATGAGCAGTATTTTCATAGGCATCACTTGATGATCCTTTGTGTCGTCCCAAGGAGTTTCGGACGGGTTATGCCTCCGAAGTAGCCGATATAACGAAGTATCCATTGACAATAGGTTTGCTCCGTGCGATAGGCATCATGTCGATACCGAAGAACCTTTTTGCTTTGGTCCATTAATCTTTTCCATGCTTGTCGCTTTAATAGCTTGATAAGCGGAAAATGGAAAGAAGAAATGTAACAAGCGGAAAAAGGAATGGCCGATTTTCCATGTTTTCGCTTTGATATCAAAATAAGTGGAAAATAGTTCCATCTATATGTGCCGATATGATGGAATGTTTTCCGTCTATTGCACTG
>CAYVFA010000160.1:0-4678 GCA_964450075.1 uncultured Smithella sp. | reverse complement strand
CATCCTGTTTTCCAGTTTCCATTTTCTGGAAACCGGCGCGGCGCCGACCAGATTCAGGATCAGGATGTCGTTGTTGACGGTATAAGTCCCTTTCTGCGCGGCAATAACCGGATTCACAGAGCCTTTAGGAAGCCCCTTCATGACCTCCGGCGTCAATCGGGAAACAAAATCAAACGAACCGTCTCTGTTCAAGACAAGTTTGAAGAGAGCCTGCGGCATCCCATCCTGAAACCCCTGCCAGGTTCCAAACAGCTCTTTGATGACGACTTTTTTCATCACCAGGGGAGCATCCGGCTTAGCGCCTTTTGATTCCAGAAGCGCGATAATGGCGCTGCTGCCTGAGCGGTTTGCATAACTCATGGCCGTTTCACCGGCGCCGTTTTTCAAGTTCACCTCGGCGCCGCGGTCGATGAGCAGTTCGGCAACCTTTTCATTCCCTCTGCCTGCGGCCAGCATCAAAGCCGTTTCTCCCCCGTGTTTTACCAAATTGGGCTTTGCATTTGCATCAAGGAGCAAAGCGACTTTTTCTGCGCCCTGGCTCTGGTCTGCGTTCATCGCTGCGGCAATTAGCGCGGTTCTGCCGTCTGCGGCCTGAAAATTAACATCCGCTTTACCGTCCAACAAAATTTTCATAATTTTGATGTAATTTTTATGTTTAAAAGGGTCGGGGTTGGTGGCCGCCATGACGAGCGGCGTCAGATTATTTGCGGAGGATCGCACGTCCGTTCTGGCGCCCACTTCAACAAGGGTTTGGACCATATCCGGATCAGCCAGGATAACGGCCGCGGTCATCGGTGTATAACCGGCCTTGTCCGGAATTTCCGTTTTCGCCCCGCGCGAAATGAGGTACTTGACCGCATCAATATTTTTTGACGCGGCGGCGACATATAAAGGGGTGCGGCCGTTGGCTGCGGATAAAAGATTGATGTTTGCACCGTGGTCCAGAAGGAGTCCGATGGCATCCACAAAACCTAAGAAGGCTGCCAGGTGCAAGGCGGAGTCATCAGCAGCCAGATGGTTCACCCTGGGCTTGAAGGTGAGGAACTTTTCCAGGTACTTTAAAACCACGGGCTGATTTTTATTCTTCCAGCCAATAGCCGCCATGAGCGGCGTGTATCCTTTGTGGTCCGCCTTATTGATGTCCGCGCCTTTGGCAATTAGAAAGTCCAGCACATCGTATTTCTTATGTAAAACGGTCGTGGTCAGAACCGATGCACCTGTTTTGTCCGGCAGATTGACTTTTGAGCCGTGGCTGTTGAGAAGTTTAACCATCTCCAGATTTTCATTGGCCACAGCAAACCAGAAGGCCGTCTTGCCCTCTCTTTCCCGCAGAAGGACATCGGGTTTTTTCGTATGGGCCAAAAGACGCTGGACCGTATCCAGGTGATTCATGGCGGCAGCCAAAATTAACGGCGAATTCCCCAGGGACAGCGGCGCCCCGTTTGATCTGTCCCTGGCGTTGATATCGGCGCCTTTTTTCAGCAAAAGATCAACGATTTCGGTTTGTCCCCTTTCTGCGGCAATATGCAGGGGCGTACGTTCATACGTATTACCGAATCCGTCCTCATGGATGCCCCGCTTGTTGACATCTACCCTGGGCGCCTGAATGATCGCTTTGGCGACTTCCCACCTTTTGCCGTAAGCGAGGGCGTAGCACAGCGGGGTATCCTGTTTCCAAATCTCATTGACATTGGCGCCGCTTGCGATGGCGGCTTGGACCTTCTCTATGCTATCTCTAACAATAGCCGTAAAAATCTCCGGTCGGGGTCCATCTTCGGCGTGTGCATCAAGCGGCATAAACGGGCTGCAGGCCAGCAGCAGCAAAAGAGTTACTTGAAAAAATTTAGATATTTTCATGGGTTAATCCTCCAGATGACAAATGCGATGGTCGTCATGACAAATGATGATCCGTAAATTTTGTTTCAGAGTAAAGCAACTTAACGGGACTTGCTTTTATGATTCGGTTTTTGATTATAACGGTGTGGGAAGCAGGGTAAGTAATTATCACTGGCCGCGCGCTTCGCTTCCTGAAAAGTGCGGGGCCACTCGCGACATACCGATGGTTTGTGGCCGGCAAGGTGCAACCGGCAACCTCGTTCATCCAGCAGGAAAACGCAGCCGCGTGTTCCTACCCGTGTTCGGTACATTGTTGTTCCCGTCTCATCCGTTTTCGGCTGTAAAAAATCAGCTGCGGTAGCCTTCCCGGCAGCGATCAGGAGATCCCTCTCGTGAGCGAATACATCAGCGCCGTGTTGACAGCAGGAATCCCCGCAGGGAAATGAAAAACAGTCCCAGGGCGTTTCTTTCTTTTCTTCCGATTCGTTTTTCATTTTCCTCCGTCGGACAATTTATAAATCATCTGCAAAAATGTCTGCTTCTATGATCTTCAGGGTAGCGTGTTAGCGATAGCGCCGGGCCTATTTTTTTACATCCAGCATGGTTCCACGGCAATTGCGTGCACCACAACGGCAGGCGTGTTCGTTTTTAACCCGTGCGGTTTTACGTCCTTCGATCATCAGGCTGTAATCGTAAAAGAGTTCCTCGCCGGGATCGATATCGCGCAGAGCCTTGAGAAAGACGCGACGCCCGTCCTGACAGGCTTCCATATTCGGTTCGCAGGAATGATTCACCCACCGAGCCGAGTTGCCGTCGTACTTGGCGTCGATGACATGGCCGTCGTCCAGATGAAAATAAAACGTATGATTGGGTTGGCTGGGGTCATGAGGGTGGCGGGACAGGGCCTTGCGCCAGGTGATGATCTCGCCTTTGTATTCCAGCACGCTTTCGCCTTCGGCAATAGGTAAAACGGCATAAACACCCTTCCCGTGAACACATGATTTGCGCACCTGTGTCCGACGGCGGCCTGTGGCTGGCTGAATTTTGTTATTGTTTGGCATCGTGTGATCTGACCCTTTAGATAAATTGGTGGGCGTATATACAAATAACAACCCTGCGGGTCAAGATCAATTTTTATGGTCTCGTAAAAAGTCGGAAATCACTTTTTCGTCATCCTGACAACTATGACCTGAAAGGCTATGACGACATTTGGACTTTTTACGAGACCATTACTATTTCCTAACGAATTTGAATACTGAAGTTAGGGAAATACAAGCTGAAGCTCGGTGTATGAGGTTCATAAACACGAACAACAGGTTGATAAGGATGAACAGGAACCCTGTCTGCAATGACAGGCTGACGATAAGATCTTTGATCATCACGATAATCCCTGTGATCATACGGGTTATGTATCCGGTTTTGTCGGGCGTGGTTGTCAAACCGCCTGCCATTTCCCCAGCCCGGATCGGCCAACGCTGAAAATGATAAACCTGCCACCATTAGAACTGCCGCAAATGCTATCGTTATTTTTTTCATTTTTTATTCTCCTTTCACTTGTGCTTCGTTAACCCTGTGCAAAGCATATCTCATACCAAACGAAGCAATTGCAAATCATGCTATTAATATTATTTGATTATTTTAAAATGGTTGGATTAATCGGCTGCATGAGTTCCAATTAATATATAGAAAAGTGGCACAGAAGTATTCGGTTTGGATACCGGGGTGGATCGTTTATGCCCACATCCGGCAAATGGCTGTCATGCTGTTCTGCACGGTCATTTCACAATGGAAGATCAAGGGGCGTATCCCTTTTTAAACGGCTGCATAGAAAACAATATTGTTGATGACGCTTTCCTTGATGGCGCCGTCGCGTTTGAGTTCCTGGAGGTACACATAGGTTTCATTGAGCGCCATGAACTTGTCCCAGTCGTCCCAAACAGCTGCTGCTTCGCCGATCATCTCCGCGCAGATGGCATAGAGCGTCAGGGGTTTTGCGCTTATGCCTTTCAAAAGAGATGCTTTCTTTAAGGCATGGTGGGTGCGGATTTCCCCAATCCGCTCTTCAAAACCGTTGAAGGAATTTCCGTGTCCCGGATGGATGATTTGAATCGGCAGTTTTTCAACAACGGTAAGCGACATAAGGTAGCTTTGGAGCGGCTGAAAGATTTCATCATAAATATTGGGGATGAGACTTGGCGTGATATAAGGCAGGATATGATCACCGGCCAGCAGCAGACCTTCCTCCCGGAAGAAAAAACAGACATGCCCCGCGGCGTGACCCGGTGTGAAAATAACTTCAAAGGAGCGATTGCCGAATTTGCGTGTTTCATTTTCCTGTAAAAATGAGTTCACGGTAAATTGCGGACTCCGGCTGCACAGGTCTTCAATTTCTTCAACGATGGCTTCCACCTCGCCGGAAGATAGGCCGTGCTTGGTATAAAAAATTCTTGCTTGCGTGATGAGATGATCCGCCTGCTGAAAATGCCCGTGAACCTGATGGGCAATTTCCGACAAATGAAGGCGGGCTTTTGATTTTTCCTGGATGATTCCCGCCATGCCGCAGTGATCGGTATGGACATGCGTTAGATAAATGTCGCTGATGTTTTCTACCGAAAGACCGATGCTTTGCAGATCGGCTTCCAGTTTTTCAAAAGCGCCGGGCATGAGCATTCCCGTATCAAAGAGAACCACGTTCCTGCCGTCGATGGCCGCGTAGGTGTGGACATGACGCAGGCGAAAAGGCATGGGCAGAGTGATGCGATAGAAGTTATCTGAAATTTCAGTAATCATCAGAGTTTACCTTGAGTACGAATGACCTCAATGAGATAAGCGATAATCATGC
>CAYVFA010000159.1:3229-4683 GCA_964450075.1 uncultured Smithella sp. | reverse complement strand
AAACAAAAACGACATAGAAGAACAAAAGCAGAAATGGAACTTGTTCGTGAAATAGCAGTTAATGATCAACCTAAACAAAAACGACATAGAAGAACAAAAGCAGAAATGGAACTTGTTCGTGAAATAGTTTGTGAAATTGATGATCAACCCAAACAAAAACGACACAGAAGAACAAAAGCAGAAATGAAACTTGTTCGTGAAATAGAAGATGTTAAAGTTAATAAAACTGATGAATTAAATATTGAATATAAGTCTAAAAAAATTAAACATTCAAATGAATTAGTTAAACTAAAATTTGATCATAATGGAATACCAAAAGATACAATTTTAGAAGTAATTGACACACCACAAAACCAAATAGATGATGAATTCTATATTTGGATAAAATATAAGGAAACAGTACATAGAATTTTGAAATTTTATGTGTTTTTTGTCAGATAAAATCAAATATCTGATGATATTTATAATTTTGTGAAAAGTAGATTACCACAAGATTTTATTGATATTATTGAACAATTTAATGAAAGATTTGGATTTAAGTGAAAAATTCACTTAACCAACCATTCTTTAATTATAGAAAACAAAAATAATGATACTGTGAATATGCTTGTGATGTGAATTTCTTAAAGATGAAGAAATTGATGTTGCTGTATTTAGTTTAGCACTTGGGGGAACAAATTATAAAGATTATTTAGTAGAAGCACATCGTGTATTAGGTTATGGACTTATTTTTATTGCTGAACCATCGAAAAAATATAATGGTGAAGATGGACAAGAAGAATTAAAAACGAAGCAGGATTTAAATTAGTGAATGATGGATCGAATTCAACAAAATATTCGTAATATGGGTTATATATTAAGTAGAAAAGAAGTTTAAAAAACTTCTTTTTTTTTGTATATATTTTTGATTCAGATAAAATTGTCATATATGTTAATTTTTTAAATTAAAATTGACATATAAAATAACTTAATGATTTTCAGTTATTTTTTTGTATTTTTATTTGCATATTTGATTTTTTTATTTATTTTTGTATCAAATTAAGAAAAACAAATTAGAAAAATGAGTTTGAAAATATGAAAAAAAAAATTAAAGATAAAACTCTCAAAATAAGATTAACTGAAGATGATTATTATAACTTTAAGAACATTTATAATAATCTTAGTAAAATAATTTATCCTATTATTAAATCTGTAATAGATAAAAATGAATTAATAAAAAAACAAGAATTAAAGGATAAAAAAACAACAGCAAAAAAAACTAAATGTATTAAAGTTAGATTAACAGAATCTGAATATAATGATTTTAAAGAAAAATGTTCAAATATGAGTGCATATATAACTGATAAATTAAAAGATAATATGAAAACAATTTCTAAAAATGGTAAATTACCTAAAATTAAAAGACCGTACAAAAAAAGAAATCCAAAAACAATTGATTCATCAATTATTGATTC
>CAYVFA010000159.1:0-3129 GCA_964450075.1 uncultured Smithella sp. | reverse complement strand
AAATCTGATTTCAAAAACAAAAAGACCGTACAAAAAAAGAAATCCAAAACCAATTCCAAAAACAATTGATTCATCAATTATTGATTCAAATCTGATTTCAAAAACAAAAAGACCGTACAAAAAAAGAAATCCAAAACCAATTGAATCAACAATTGATGATTCAACACAGAAAACGAAAAATGTCGAAAAAAAAATTGAAAAATTTTTAAATGAAAACATTAGTGCAGATCAATTTGAATCAATTATTTCATTACCTAAAACAAAAAGACCGTATAAAAAAAGAACTGAAAAACCAGTTGATTCGGAAGATGTAATTTTTGAAATTACTTCTAATGGTGATTTGCGAAAACTTACTGAAAAACCAGTTGATTCAGCATCTAAAATAAAAAGACCGTATAAAAAAAGAACTGAAAAACCAGTTGATTCGGAAGATGTAATTTTTGAAATTACTTCTAATGGTGATTTGCGAAAACTTACTGAAAAACCAGTTGATTCAGCATCTAAAATAAAAAGACCGTATAAAAAAAGAACTGAAAAACCAGTTGATTCGGCATCAAAAACAAAAAGACCGTATAAAAAAAGAAATACCCCATCATGTGATAGTGCTTTTCATGATCTATTATTTGATGAAAAATTCACCTTTATGGATAATAAGGATATAACAGAATATGTTTCTAATAAAACTGGAATTAAAAAGGAATCAGTAGTTGGAACATTATTTACATTTGGGAAATGTTATTCTGCAAGTTGGTTTATTGATAATTTTGTTTATATAGACAATAAAATTTGGTCAAAAAAATATATAAAATCACTTAGCGAAAATGTAGATGTTGATCCATTAACTTATACATCGGAAGAAAAACAAAAAAGTAGAAAATTTATTTGTGAATCAACAAATTTAGCACAAATAAAAAATCCAAAAGTTTTAACATTTGCTTCTAAACAAGGTAATGATGTTCAATATATACAATCCATAAATGATTCTGCTGAAATTTATAATGTTGAAAAAAATCATGCCATTTTTACACAGTATAAATCTTTGAATTTTAATACGAATGATTTTAATATGAATTTTTATGATTTCTTACAAGAAAATATATCTTTGAATTTTTATTTAATAAACGTAGATTGTCATGTTTATTTATCTGAAAGTTTAGCAAAAGAATTAGAAATCATAAATGACAACAAATTATCAGAATATGTTTCAATTACAATTCAAGATTTTAAAGGTTTACGAAATAGAGGACCTTGGGTTGATAGTATGAAATTGAAATATATTGATGTGGATGATAAAACATTAAATTGTATTTCAGATTATTTGTCTAATTATAAATTTTTAGATGCAATAAAATATCAGCAACCTGGACATAAGACTATGCAAACGCTACTATTCAAATTAAAATGGACTAACTAATGATCATTAAAAAAAAGAAGTTTAAAAAACTTCTTTTTTTATCAATATTTTTTTGTTTGTAATATATTTTTATATATTTTTGGTAAATTTTAAAAATTAATAATGAAAACATTACAATATAATTAGAAAAAATGAATGTATTATCTTTATTTGATGGTACATAGAATTTTGAAATTTTATGTGTTTTTTGTCAGATAATTATAACTATAAAAAAATAATAATATGAATAATAGACGAATAAATCTTCAAAAATTATTATCACTTGGTTATCATATCAAAATAACTGATGGTCAAGCTATTAGTGGTGATCCATATGCTATAATCGTTGATAGAAATATTACAGATTTAGAATTTGATAAGATAATTGATGATAAATTACAAAAAGTTACAACAGATTTCACTTGGTTGACTGATGTTAAAATGCAAACAATTGATTTATGCTTAGTTTGTAAAAAAATTGGATTTATACAAGAATTTGATATGTGTAGTAATTCTGTAATAATTATTGATAGTTGTGATGCTAATCATTATCAAAAATTACCAAGAAAATTTCGGGAAAAACTTAATTATTGTAAAGATTTTGAAATTTAATATTATGAAAAGGATGTCTGTAATAGATTGTGGAAAAAAGTTTAAAAATTTGAAATGGTTTAAAAGATTTGATAAAAATAATGAATTAGACTATTTAAATTATTTAATTCAATATGTGGAAGGAAATATTCACAATCAAAATATAAAATTGTCTAAAAGATTAGATAAATTTGATATTTATAAGGAATTACTGAAAATTGAAAATAATTTGATATTTTCAGACAATAATACAATATCATATTTTACAAAAAAACGAATAAATAATTTAGCTAAAAATATTAATTTATGAAAAAATGTAGAATCATAGAACGTATGTTATTTTGATGGTAGTAATGCAAAAGAACGTGTAATTGATTAAAAAACAGAAATAGGTTAGGTGACTGGAACGGTAGACGTGTTGTTTAGTAGGTGTTTTATAGGACTATACCGAAACACGATTGGGGAATTACAATCTATAAGTTGTACGCAGTGAAGCGAGTTTAAAGACTATCCATGTGGGTTCAAATCCTACTCTAATCACAAATTATAAAAAAAATAAAAATTATGAAAATACAACTTATTGATAGAAATGAAGGAATGTGTGAACAGTGGAAATTACAATTCAAAGATTCAGAAGATGTGATAGTACATTGTGGTGATTTCTTTTCATTACCAACAGATTGTGTAGTAAGTCCCGCTAATAGTTTTTGTAAAATGGATGGTTCCTTAGATTATGTTATTTCAATGAGACTTGGTTGGCAAATTTCAAGAAAACTTCAAATTGAATTACAGAAAAATTATAACGGTGAACTTCTTGTTGGTCAAGCGATATTGGTGGAAACTGATAATCCTGAAGTACCATATCTTATTTCCGCACCAACAATGCGAGTTCCTGGAAGTAATATTTCCAATACGGTAAATGTATATTTAGCAACAAAGGCAATATTTCAATTACTTAAAAAAGTAGAGAAAGAATATCCAAATTTAATAAATTCTGTAACCATTAGTGGTCTTGGAACTGGTGTTGGTAGATTTCCATATGATTTGTGTGCATTACAAATGAAAGAAGCATATAATGATTTTTGGTTGGGTAATTATAAATTTCCAGTTAATTGGCAAGAAATAAAACATTTTGAACTTTTAAA
>CAYVFA010000158.1:0-4704 GCA_964450075.1 uncultured Smithella sp. | reverse complement strand
GGCATTCCCGTTCAGCGCTGAAAAGGCGTTCACAAAGTAACAAGGATGATGTGTGTAGCGCTTAATGTCAGAGATATTAGCTAAATAAAATGAACCTTGGGAAGGGCAAACATCAGTTTGCCCTTCCCCTTTATAGCCGTTTGCTCCAACAAGTCTTCTGAAACATGTAATTTTGCTTCAATCGTTACCAAATCAAGAATCGGTTGTAAATCAATTGAAGGGAATTTGTCGGCAAATATTTCTCCCACGCTCAAGTATTCTCGAAGAATCTTATGAGGGTTGAGTGATGGACTTCAATTCATCAGCATTCGAAAATATTGATCGCGTTTTGAAAATGTTCAATCCACGCACAGACAGCCTCTTCTAAAGATGGCTATCCGGCAGGCCGTTAAGTGAATGAATTGAAATTTATAAAATTATTGACAGCTCCTGCTGCTTTATGGTTTCATTTCCCACGTTCCTACCTTAACCCCATTCAGAGCTGTCGTTTAAACAGTTCTTGAGGACGATGGTATGATCCAATCCAAAGTACACAGAACAGGTCTTGCCGCCTATAAGATCGGCGTGCTTTTGTTCTTCCTGGTGCCCGTGATTGCGCTTGTTGTGGTGTTGTGAGAAAAAATGAGGATACCGTGGTCAATCTGAAGAACCATAATGTTTGGCTTGTGTATTGGCGGGCGCTTTTACATCGCCACCCGTCCGCTTTTCTTCTGGCCGCTCAATTGGTGAGTCTGGTGCTCTATGCGGCATTCGAAGGCGTCCCCGGCGGGCGGGTTGTGCTGAATGCTTTCGGAATGCTGGTGCTTCTGCTGGCGGTCTTGGTCGTCGTCCACAGTCCGGCAATCTCCTGGATCGGATGGATTCTCGCGAGTCTGGCCGTTGTCTTGTCGCTTATGTCAGGGCTGTTTGCCAACCCAGGCCTGCTGATCTGGGCGGCGCTTCTGGAGGCGGTGCTGTATTTTTACGGAGCGGGCGGTTTGATTACATATATGATGGAGGATGACCGGGTAACCATCGATGAGTTGTTTGCCGCAGGCGCTACCTTTACGTTGCTTGCGTGGGGCTTCACGTATCTGTATCTGGTCTGCCAGGCGTGGTGCCCGGGATCCTTTGCAGGCGGGACAAACCCGGCTGGGCCGCGGACTTTCATCGAACTGATGTTTTTGAGCTTTGCCAATCTTTCGGCAACAGGCCTCAGCGATATTCTGCCGATTACATCACCGGCGCGTGTGCTGGTCATGCTGGAACAGTTCGCGGGCGTTGCCTACATCGCCGTGGTCGTTTCCCGGTTGATCGGACTGACGATCGTTCGTCACAAGGGTGGGGGGACATCATGAGTCCAGTACCCGGCCGGTTGGATGCCCTTTGTCAGCCGTTTAGAAAATCCCAAAGACAAGCAGGCGGTAAGAACCCTCCTGAATCGCGTCATTGGGTCGGACCGGCTGGAAATTGTGGTGGCCCGGTTTCGTGCCTGATATTGGCGCGGTAACTGTGTTTCTGTCGCATCTTTCAGCCAACAACAACACCCCGGAACTTGCGTTAAGTACCTTTAATCAGTTCATCACGCAGAGAAATGACCTGAAAGTAGAAGTCATGCTTGCCTCCAGACAAAAGAAAGCGGCCTCGTTGCGCTGTGATCCCCTTTTCTACTTGGGCCGTTCCATCCCCTTGACCATCTGTGAACGAATCAGGCGCGGGAGAATCATGTGATGCTGCGGACAAATCGCGCGCGGATTCTGATACGCGCAGTTGGCAAAGCCCACCAGGTAATTTCTCAGTTCATGATAGCGCACGACCTCATCGACAAAACCTTTTTTCGCACAATACAGCGGACCGGATGTATTGTTGTAATGATCGACCATTTCGTTCATCTTGTCGATCGTGGGTTGCAGGGGCTTCCCGTCTTCTTTATCCTTGACCAGCCTGCGGGCATAAGTGGCTGCCGCCGCCGTCTCTCCATGCATGACGTTGATTTCGGTCGTCGCTGTTCCTAACGTAAATGCATTGTTGTTGTTGGCGACCGGTCCGCACATGACGTAATACCCGGCCACACTGCCTTTGCGCAAAACCGTCAGCATCATCGGCAGCTGAGAATTTTCAATCGAATAAACCAGCGATTGCCCCAACCCCAGCAGTTCCGCCCTTTCCGCCTCATCGCCAACGTCAATGCCGCTGGTGTCCTGAATCCAGATGACCGGAATTTTATCACGTGAGCAGAGGGTGACAAATTCATTCATCTTAATGAGGCCCTGGCGGTAAAGCTTGCTGCCGATACCGTCATACACTTTGGTGTACTCGGGATAACCGGGCAGAGCTTCCTGCCGGTTGCCGATTGCGCCTATCAGAAAGCCGTCAATTTTCACCAGACCGCAATACACTTCCGGGCCGAAACCGGGACGGAATTCCAGATGCTCGGAGTTATCGGTAAGCCTGGCCAGCACCTGTTCAAAATCATACGGACTTTTTTTATCGGCTGGAACAATTGAGGTCATTTCGGATGGAGAGTACTTTGGCTCAGCGGGCTCGGCTACGCGGAAAAAGCGCGGTTTGTAGGCAGGCAGATCGTCCATATAATCCTTGATGGCATCGAGCACCTGCTTTTCTTCATCAAAGACCGCGCGGAAAAATCCGGTGACATCGTAATGAATCTTGACACTGCCGGGCGGAATGGATTTGAAATGCCGGGTTGCATCGATGATCTCCTCGGCTCTGGCTTTGTTATAAGCACCGGCAGGATTGATGCCGCTGATGATTCCGACGCCGCCCACCGCCATATTCGCTTTCTTATGCGCGAGCAGAATGGTCGGACTGATCGATTGGTAACCGCCGCCGGCGGGATTGGTGCCGTAGATGCCGGCGATCACGGGGTTGCCCATGATTTCCAGTTCGGCATGGCGATAGAAACAGGCCCCCTGGCCCCGTCTTCCGGCATACACTTTTTCCTGCTCAGGCAGCTTCACGCCGGAGCAGTTCACCAGCCAGACCAGAGGAATGTGGAGAATTTTGGCCATGGCGGTGACGCGGAGATTATTTTCAGCCTGTCCGGCAATCCAGGCCCCGGCCATCCATTTGTTGTTGAAGCCGATAAGCGCGCACCATTTGCCGTTGATCCGCGCCAGACCGTCCACAACGTTTGTTTGTCCCGACTCCTCGTGTCCGGGGTCGTAAATGGTATGCAGGGGGCAGAAGGTTCCGGGATCAACCAGATACGCAATGCGCTGCCAGACGCTCATCTCGCCGCGTTCATTGAGCTTGGCCAATGGCACACCGACGTTTTTGATGCGGCAGGCTTCCGCGTCGATCTGCTTCATGATTTCTTCCAACTGGGCGGTGTTTTCCTGCATGCTTTCAATCTGCTTTCCGGAAAGCGGTTTTCCCAACGGATCCATTTTTTCAAAGTATTGTTTCATACATTGCCCCCGTTATTTAAAAGTTAAGCCCGGTTTGGTGCAAACCCCATCGCCGCGTTGGCGACGATCATGGTATGCATGTTGGATGTCCCTTCCAGTGTTTCAAACTGCTTGCAGTCTCTGAGGAAGCGACCGCAGGGATATTCATCGGAATAGCCGAAGGAGCCGTAAAGCTTCATGCATTCATTGGCGTCATGCACAACGACTTTCGCGCCGTAGAGTTTGGACATCGATGTTTCCATGACATTGGGCAGTCCCTTGTCCTTGAGCCACGCGGCTTTGTAAACCAGCGCGGCCAGTGTTTCATGACCGACCTTCATGTCGGCAATCTGTTGCTGGATAAGTTGGTATCTGCCGATTTGCTTTCCAAACTGGGTGCGTTCCGTCGCGTATTTTGCCGAAGCATCAAGAATTGCGCCGGATAGTCCCAATGCGCCGGCGGAACAGCCCAGACGCGTAGAATTGAGCTGTGTCATGCACATCTGAAATCCTTTGTTGAGCTTTCCCAACAAAAGGCTTTTGGGAACTTTAACATCTTCAAAGGTCAGTTCCGCCGTATCGGAAGCCCACAGACCGACTTTGTCGTTGATTTTTTTACGGGTGATGCCGGGCAGGCTGTAGTCCATGATGAAACAGCTGACGCCGTTTGCGCCCGCGTCTTTATCCGTTTTGACATACAGCAGTCCGTGGTTGCAGACCGTGCCGTTGGTGATCCACATTTTGTTGCCGTTGAGCAGATAGTAGTCCCCCTTGTCGTCGGCGTGGCACTTCATGGAAGCGACATCGGAGCCGATATCCGGCTCGGTCATGGCGAAGCTTCCGATATATTCGCCGCTGACAAATTTGGGAATGTAGTGCTGCTTCTGTTCTTCCGTGCCGAATTTCTGAATGGTGAGCGCCGGGCCCCAGCACTGCATGTTGAACGCCATCCGCCAGGAGGTATGAATCTTTGCCACCTGCTCAATGGCCAGAGCGCCTTCCAGAAATCCCATGCCGTTCCCGCCGTATTTTTCGTCGATGGAGAAACCGAAAAATCCGAGGTCGGCCATCTTCTGAAAAATTACCTTGCGCCAGAAATGATTTTTTTCGTCTTCTTCCACATAGGGTGCGATTTCCTTTTCGGCAAAGCTTCTGGCCGTATCCTGAATCATTTTTTGTTCTTCCGTTAATGCGAAATCCATATTTTTATCCTCCCTGGCTTTTTCTATTGTCATTGCGAGACGCCTCTCAGGCGGCGTGGCAATCTTTTAATCTATGTCCGTTCGATGACCATGCATATCCCCTGGCCGCCGCC
>CAYVFA010000157.1:0-4905 GCA_964450075.1 uncultured Smithella sp. | reverse complement strand
TGTTGATGTGATTTTAGTTTAATTCTTTTTTTCTTTCAAGCATTGATTGGCGATTTGTCCATTTTTTTCGCATTACACAAAAATCTTCATCAACCCTCTGCTGCCCGGATCATGGTGAAAAACTACTCTTGGCGGAGCAAAGGACAGCTTGACTTTAAACGACGTTTTGGTATGATTTCGCCACAAGGAAAGCTCATAGCATGAAACAAAAATTAAAAGCCATTTTACAGGTTACGCCGCTGAAGATTACCATTTTCGTGGTTCTGATTGCGCTTACGCTGTTTTTGTCTGATTTTAATTTTTTGCGGGTGGTCGAGCTCAAAACGCTGGATTTGCGCATCGCGTCACGAGGCCAGCTGCCAACCGGCGGTGAAACCGTTATTGCCGTTATCGATGAAAAAAGCCTTGCCGAACTGGGACGCTGGCCCTGGCCACGAACGGTGATCGCCCAACTGGTGGGCAAGCTGAAAAAGGGAGGCGCAAAAGCCGTTGGCTTTGATATTGTTTTTGCGGAACCAGATACCAATGCCAATATTAAAATGATTGAAGCGCTGACCGCCGAAATGAAAAAAAGCGGTATTTCCAATCCAGGCGTCGTCAGTCTGTTGCGTAAGAAGAGAACCGTTGCCGATACGGATGCGATCCTCGCCGAGTCCATTAAGAACGCAAAAAATGTCACGCTCGGCTACTTTTTCCATTTTGCGCGTAAGGAGGGTGAAAAGGAACTGGCGCATTTCACCGAAAAGAAAATCAACGCGAACACAACACTGATAGAAAATTCACGCTATGGGATGGTCAACTCCACGACGGACAAACCCGATGAGTCTTACCTTCCACACGCTTACGCTCCGGAGACCAATATTGCGCAAATTGCCAAAGCCTCGCAGAACAACGGCTATTTCAACATGCTGCCGGACAGCGACGGATCCAATCGCTGGTCGCCGCTGGTCATTGCGTTTGGAAATAATTTTTATTCTTCACTGGCTGTTTCACTGGTCCATGCCTATCTTGATTTTCCGGGTCTGGCTCTGAATCTTGAAGAGTATGGCGCAAAGAGCATTGCCATCGGCAATACAATCGTTCCCACGGATGAATCGGGGCGATTGCTGGTCAATTATATGGGACCACCCCGGACATTTCCCCATTATTCCATTTCCGAAATTATTTCCGAAAAAATTCCGCCGGAAACTTTCCGTAATAAGATTGTACTGGTCGGCGCGACGGCGATCGGTATCTATGATCTGCGCGTGACGCCTTTTTCCACTGTTTTCCCCGGCGTCGAAATTCACGCCAATGTCATTGATAATATTTTGCATCAGAATTTCCTGACCCATTCCTCTTTAACCCGCTTTATTGATGTTTTCGCGATTATCTTTTTCGGATTGGTGCTGGGCCTTTTGATTCCCCGTCTGCGGCCGATCGCCGGAATGATTGCCGCCTTTCTGATGATCGCCGCATTTGCCGTCCTCAATTTTTTTGTTTTCTTCAAGTTCAACGTCTGGTTGAACCTGGTCTATCCGCTTTTGACCATGGCGACGATTTATCTGGGCATTACGATTTACCACTATTTTAAGGAAGAACGGGAAAAGAAAAAAATACGCGGCGCCTTTCAATATTATTTGAATGCCTCGGTCATCAACGAAATACTCAAAGATCCCACGAAGCTCAAACTCGGCGGCGATAAAAAAGACTTAACCGTCCTGTTTTCTGATATCCGGGGCTTTACTACCATGTCGGAAGGATTGACGCCGCAGGAACTGGTTGCACTGCTGAACGAATACCTCACCGCCATGACCAACAAGGTTTTCGAATATGAAGGCCTGCTTGACAAGTATATGGGTGACGCCATCATGGCCGTATTTGGCGCGCCGCTGGATCAACCGGATCACGCCAAACGGGCCTGTCTCACCGCGCTGGCCATGATGCAGGAATTGCACCGGCTTCAGAAAAAATGGCAAGAGGAGGGCCGTCGTGTCTTTAATATCGGCATCGGCGTGAACTCCGGAGATATGAACGTCGGCAACATGGGTTCGGAGATGCGCTTTGATTATACGGTGATGGGAGACATGGTCAATCTGGGTTCCCGACTGGAAGGCACTAACAAGGAATACGGCACCAATATCATCATCAGTGAGTTTACTTATGAAAAAGTTAAAGACGACATGTGCTGCCGTGAGCTGGACTTTGTGCGTGTCAAAGGTAAAGTCAAGCCGGTCAGGATTTATGAGTTGCTTGCGGAAAAGAAAGACGAATCCAATTTTAAATCCATGACGGATGCCTTTGATAAAGGTCTGGTGTTCTATCGTGAAGGAAACTGGGATGGTGCGATTGCCGCCTTCCAGACTGTTTTGGACATCCGGCCCGACGATTTCCCGGCAGCCATGTATATAGACCGGTGCAAAAATCTCAAGGAACACCCGCCTGCCGAACCCTGGGACGGTGTGTTTGTGATGACCAAAAAGTAGTAAAGAATCCCCTTTGTTATTTCGACCGCAAGGAGAAATCTTTAGCCCTCATAAAGATTTGAAGCGGATTATGCCTCTGAAAAAAGAACAAAAATATCGCAGCTGGGTGGAAGTGGACCTGGACAACTTTACCGCCAATCTCCGGGAAATTAAGCGGCTGATCGGCGATGGGGTTGGTTTTATGCAAACCGTCAAAGCGGACGCCTATGGTCATGGCGCTATTGAAATATCCCACGCCGCTTTGCGCGCGGGCGCCCGAATGCTGGGGGTGGCCAATGCCGATGAAGGGGTTCAGCTGCGCGTGAGCGGCATTGAAGCGCCGGTTGTCATTCTGGGACCATCCACCTTATCGGAAATTCCCGACATGATCAAATACAACCTCACGCCGTCTGTTTCCGACGCGGGGTTTGTCCGTGCGCTCGAAGAGCAACTGGCGCGCGCTTCCCGCACCTTATCCGTTCATGTGGAAGTTGATACCGGTATGGGGCGTGGCGGAACAATGCACAGCGAAGCCCTGGATTTGATACACACCATTAAAGCCCTGCCGCACATCATCCTGGAGGGATTGTTCAGTCACTTTGCATCCAGTGAAATGATGACAGCTTATAATGATCAGCAGTGGCAATTGTTTTCCGGGCTTGTTGCTGAATTGCAACGCCTCGGCATCGACATTCCCATCAAACACATGGACAACAGCGGCGCAATCCTGAATTACCCGGCGCTGAAACTGGAAATGGCCCGCCCCGGCATCATGACTTACGGCATTTATCCGTCAGAAGAAACGCAAACCAAGGCGGTGCTGCTGCCGGTTATGTCATTCAAAACGACGATCGTACTGGTCAAGGAATTTCCGGCGGGTTACGGTATCGGTTACAACAGAACTTATGTGACGAAACACAAAACCCGTGTGGTGACCATTCCTGTGGGCTATGGGGACGGCTATCCCTTTATTCTTTCCAATCAGGGTGAAGCGCTGATTCGCGGTCGGCGTGCGCCAATTATCGGACGGGTGTCCATGGACATGTGCACGCTGGACGTGACGCATATTCCGGATTGTAAAGTCGGCGACGAAGTCGTTTTGTTGGGCAGGCAGCAGTCCGAATATATCAGTGCCAGCGAAATTGCCGCTAAAGCGAAGACCATCAGCTACGAAGTGCTTTGCGCGCTTGGCAAACGCGCGCCGCGCGTTTTTTTGCAAAAAGGAAAAACCGATGCGGTCGAGCCCAGGCTCAGACGGGTTTTTGTTCCGGGTGAAGAAAAATCCATTGCGCGTATCGATAATATCATCCGCCATTGTTTCCAAACCCGCACGCGCAATGAAGAACTTGGCGACGCCCTTTACTATGAAATGTTTGAAACCCTGTTTGGCAAAGAAGACCGGCAACTCGAACTGCGTTCTGCTTTTCGCTATGATATTACCATTGCGCAATTGCAGGAAGCCGCTGAACACAGGCGGCGCGCGGATGCCTATTTTCAGTTGAGAACCCATGTCGAATACAAAAAAACGATCCGCAGTGATATTTTTATGATCGGCTGCGCTCAGGACAGCGCACAGCTGGAAGCCCTGATAGAAGACGAGCATTGCGAGTACCGCTGGATTCTCGGCGGCGATGATCTGGTCATCGAACGCGATTTTACTGTTTTGAAGATGCGCATTGACGGCGAGGATATTCCCATCATTGAAGCCAAGAAGACCGGCCGGGGCTATGAAGTCTGGTGCGGCAGCGAAAAACTAAAATCAAAGATCAACCGGGAAGTCAAAATCGAAATCGAAATTCTCACCAAGAAAGCCAAAGGCAACCGGACGTTTCCTGTTTATCTTTTGTACCCGACGCGCGGTCTTTCGATCAACTTCAATTATGAAAACGCAAATCTGAAAAATGTCCGGGCGGAAAGTTTTTTTGCCGGCCGCCATCCCCAGGCCGATATCCAGACCAGCCGAGGCAAATCGATCAATATCAGGATATCCAATGAAGAATGGATTTTCCCGACGAGCGGTGTGATTTTTATTTGGGATGTTTAAGCTTCTATCTGTTTTGACATCCCCTGATGATTCGATGCTGATAACCTTGAGGTCAGTGGCTATCTGTGAATGAAGCAAAGGATGTAATCGTTCGTAATGCGACGCTGGAAGAGTTTTGCGTGGCGGTTGAATGGGCTGCCGGGGAAGGTTGGAACCCGGGCCTCCATGACGCCGCGTGTTTTTATGCGGCCGATCCCAACGGTTTTTTCCTGGCTTTGCAAAACGGCAAACCGTCGGGGTGTCTGTCGGCGGTAGCCTACGATCCGGTCTTTGGTTTTGCCGGATTTTATATAGTGAAACCTGAACTGCGCAGCCAGGGAATCGGGCATCAACTCATCCAGAAAGCTTCAGCCTACATGGGCCATCGTACCATTGGCAATGATGCGGTTGTCGCTCAGCAGGAAAACTATAAAAAAT
>CAYVFA010000156.1:0-4908 GCA_964450075.1 uncultured Smithella sp. | reverse complement strand
TAAACTGCACCAGATCATCATCCGTCACCGAGCGGTTGCGGATCGTGTTGAGCAGACGCACAAACTCATCGTCTTTCTGGCGATACACTTTTTCCAGTTCGACATATTCAATATTCAACTGGTCAAACCCTTTGGCGCTGAAAAAATAAGGCGAAGGATAGTGGCTTTTAAAAATATCGCGCTCTGCGGACGTGACCACTGGAGGCAGCTGATACAGATCGCCGATAAAAATCATCTGGACACCACCGAAAGGCTGTTTTTCATCCGGGCCATTGAGGCGCAGGAATTTGTCGATGCAGTCGAGCAGATCGGCGCGCACCATCGACACTTCGTCGATGATAATCGTGGTCAGCTTTTTGTAGAGGGTCGATTTTTCTTTTTCCGATTTCTTTTTTCTTTTGATCGACGCCGCCGTCACATTCGGCTTGAAATGAAAAAAGGAATGGATCGTTTGACCCTGGACATTGACCGCCGCCACACCCGTCGGCGCAAGGACAACGGCTTTCTTTCCAGTATGATCGCGGAAATAGGCAAGCAGCGTCGATTTCCCCGTACCCGCCCGTCCGGTAATCAGAATATTTCTTTGCGTATCCTCCATCAGCGCAATCGCCCGCTGGAATTCGGCGTTAAAATCGATTTCGACTGGTTTGGATTTTTGAGTCATGGTATTTTCCTGTATAGCATTTCTATTCATAAACACAATTCGCTCCGGCATTCAATGATGATTATTTGATTTTCAAGAAATACTGGTGTAAAAAATTCCCAGACCAATTAAGGAGGCCAACGATGTTTTTGAAAGCGGTATTTCCGGGAAAATACATTCAGGGTGAAGGCGTATTGAACCAACTCCCCCGCTTAGTCAGTTGCTTCGGCAAAAGGGGATTGATTCTGGCATCACGTTCAGCAAAAGATAAAATCCTCGTTCCCTATGCTGATGATTTGAAGGCCAGCGCAATCATCATTGAACCGTTCCAAGGAGAATGCTGTGAAAAAGAGTTGAGCCGGCTGGCCGGGATTATCAGCCATGAACAGGTTGATGTTCTGATCGGCATGGGCGGCGGCAAGGCCATCGACACGGCAAAAATCGCCGCCGACCGGGCCGGTATTCCGGTTATCATCGTTCCCACGATTGCCTCAACCGATGCGCCCTGCAGCGGCTGCGCCGTCCTTTACTCGGAGGAAGGGACTTTTGACAAGGTTTACTATCAAAAAACCAACCCGCAGGTGGTCCTGGTCGATACAACGGTTATTGCCAATGCTCCGGCTCGCTTTCTGATTTCCGGAATGGGTGATGCGCTGGCAACGTGGTTTGAAGCCCGATCTTGTGATCGCACCCGGTCGTTAAATGCGTGCGGCGGACACGGCACGCTGGCGGGTCTCCATCTGGCCAGACTCTGTTATGATACCCTGCTGGCGTACGGCACCCTCGCTAAAATTGCTGTCGAGAAACACATCGTCACACCGGCCCTGAATCATATTATCGAAGCCAACATCCTGCTTTCCGGTATCGGATTTGAAAGCGCGGGACTTGCGGCAGCCCATTCCATCCACAACGGATTGACGGCGCTTCCGGAAACGCATTCGTTTTATCATGGAGAAAAAGTCGCCTTCGGCGTTTTGACTGGCTTGCAGCTTACGGATGCATCTCCTCAGGAATCGGCGACCGTGTATTCGTTTTGCGAGGAAATCGCATTGCCGACGACACTGGCTGACCTGGGTCTGGCCAACGTCAACCGGGAACAACTGATGATCGCGGCCCGCAAGGCCTGCGACCCGGTGGAATGCATCCATCATGAAGCGGGAAAAGTAACGCCTGAAAAAGTTCTCAATGCAATGCTTGCCGCCGACGCCATCGGGGTATCCAGAAAAAAAAGCTTACAGTAATGAGGATGGCGTATGAAAAAAATGTTCCTTGTGGAAAACACGGATAAGATATAGTTACCAAAAATATTTTATGTGAGAACAAAACAGAAGAAAGCAAGGTTAAACATGAACACAAAAATGGCAACATTCGGCGAATCGGAAATCGACAAAAGAATCTTAAAGGCCATCAGCGAAATGGGATTTGAAACCCCGATGCCGGTGCAGCAGCAGGTCATTCCTTTTTTGCTGAAACAGACCAGGGATTTGGTTGCCCTGGCGCACACCGGAACCGGCAAGACCGCGGCTTTCGGCATTCCGATCATTCAACAGATTAACACCACTTCCAAACAGACCCAGGCGCTGATTCTGGCCCCCACCAGAGAGCTTTGCCTCCAGATCACGGACGATTTGGCCAATATGGCTAAATATATCGACAACCTGAATGTCGTACCGATTTACGGCGGGGCCAATATTGTCACCCAGATCCATCAGGTGGCCGCCGGCGCGCAGATTGTTGTCGCCACACCGGGCCGGATGTTGGACATGCTCAAACGGAAAAAAGTAAATGTGTCGGGCATCAAATGGCTGGTGCTTGATGAAGCGGATGAAATGCTCAACATGGGCTTTAAGGAAGAACTCAACGGCGTGCTGGCCTCGACACCCGAAGATAAAAGGGTCATGCTTTTTTCCGCCACCATGCCGCGCGGCATTGAAGCCATCGCGCACAGTTACATGAAAAAACCCATGGAGATCACCGTAGGCTCCCGCAACACCGGCGCGGAAAACGTTTCTCATCAATATTATGTCGTGCATGCCAAAGACCGGTATCTCGCGCTCAAGCGCATTGCCGATTTTTATCCCGACATTTACGCGATTATTTTCTGCCGGACGCGCACCGAAACACAGGAAATTGCCGATATGCTGATGAAAGACGGATACAATGCCGATGCGCTGCACGGGGATCTGTCGCAAGCGCAGCGCGATTCCGTCATGAATCGGTTTCGCTCGCGAAATTTACAGATGCTGGTGGCGACCGGTGTCGCCGCCCGCGGCATCGACGTGAATGATCTGACGCATATCATCAATTATAATCTGCCCGACGATATTGAAGACTACACCCATCGCAGCGGCCGTACCGGGCGGGCGGGCAAATCGGGCATTTCGATTGTCATCGTCAATATCAAGGAAACCTTTCGCATCGGCCAGATCGAAAAACAGATCGGCAAGAAATTTCAGCAGGCCAAAATTCCCACCGGCCCGGAAGTCTGCGAAAAGCAATTGCTGCATCTGGTGGAAAAGCTCAAAAATACGGAAATTCAGCACGCGGATATTGATCCGTTCCTGCCCGCCGCAATGGAACGGCTGAAAACGCTCAGCAAGGAAGACATCATCGCGCGTTTTGTTTCACAGGAATTTAATCACTTCCTGAGCTACTACCGCAACGCAACCGACATTAATGTATCGCAGAAAAAAGAGACGAGGCCCATACCTTCACACAGTGCGTCCAAGTCTGCGCCGGGCGGCATGGCACGCCTTTCGGTTAATCTGGGAAAGATGGAAAAATTCAACGCCAAAAAACTCCAGGCTTATTTGCTGGAGGCGGCTAATATCGCCAGGCTGCGCGTTGCCAATGTAGATGTGCAGTTGTGCAATTCTTACTTTGAAGTGGACGCTCAGTTTGCCGAAGTTCTGATCGCCCGGTTCGGCAAGGAAAAGTATGCCCAGCGGCGCGTGAGAATCGATTACGCCGAAAGAGGAGGACGGGGCGACTATCCGGGCAAGCGCTATGCGGGGGGCGCCAAAACCCGCGAATCCTTTTTTTTCAACAAGCGCAAAAACAAACCCGTTAAAAGGTATTAGAATTTAAGGACCAATGATTTCATGGGCGATTCAACCCCCGAAAAATATCCTCAGGTAAAAAACATGGCGGATCAGGAACGCATTCGGATGGTGAAAGAAATTTTCTCCACCATTACGGGTAAATATGATTTTTTAAATCGCGCTCTGAGTCTCAGGCGCGACGTGGCCTGGCGCAAATTTGCCTCCGAAAAAATGCACTTTTTCAAAACAAACCGCTATCTGGACGTCGCCTGCGGCACGGGTGACCTGTCTATTGCCGCAGCAGAAAAGCATCCGGAAATATGCGTTACGGGAATTGATTTTGTGCCGGAGATGGTCGCAGCGGCCAAAGAAAAAGTGCAAAAGAAAAACCTGACCGGCAGAATCACCTTGCTGCAGGGCGATGCGCTGCAGTTGCCTTTTGAAGAAAACCATTTTGATGTTACGGGCATCGCCTTCGGCATCCGGAATATTCCCGACCGCAAGCGCGCATTATCCGAAATGCTGCGCGTCACCGTCCCCGGCGGACAGGTGATGGTGCTCGAAATGACATTTGTCCAGAACCGTTTTTTTAAACTGATTTACTACCTCTATTTGAATTATCTACTGCCGTCGTTTGCCAAAGTGTTTTCCAAGAATCCCGCCGCTTACTATTATCTGGCCGACTCCATCATGAACTTCCCCTCCCCCGATGAATTTGCAAAGATCATGGAAGATGCGGGTATGGTTGACGTGGAAAAATATCCGCTGACCTTCGGCATCACCTGGCTGCACATTGGGAGAAAGGTTCACGGTTCAGCGGTTCACGGTTCAACGGTTGTAAAAATATGAAAATTGAACGTTTTGAAGATATTGAAGCATGGCAGTTGGCCCGCGAATTGACCAGAACTGTTTATCGTCTGACGAAGTTACCAGGGTTTGTTCATGACTATGGGCTAAAAAGGCAGATACAGGAAGCAGCCGGATCAGCCATGCATAATATTGCTGAAGGTTTCGACTCCGAAACCAATGCAGAGTTTATAAGATTTTTACGTTACGCAAAGCGTTCTTGTACTGAAGTCCAGAGTGAACTCTATGTCGCTTTGGATGAGGCATACATAACTATGGATGAATTTCAGGATGCATACGAACAGGCCAGACGCGCACGCGCAGCCATCCGTGGATTCATCAACTACCTCAAAAAGCATGAAGCCACCAAAAGAACCC
>CAYVFA010000155.1:0-4919 GCA_964450075.1 uncultured Smithella sp. | reverse complement strand
ACCTACTACGTCGATGAAGATTTTGAGACCGTCACGGCATCCTGCCCCGTACCGATTGTCATGGCTGGCGGCAAAAAGATACCGGAGCAAGACGCCCTGACCATGGCCTATAACGCGGTCCAGCGGGGCGCAGCCGGCGTTGATATGGGACGCAACATCTTCCAGTCCGAAGCACCGGTTGCCATGATTAAGGCCGTGCGGGCCGTCGTCCATGACAACGAAACTCCGGCAGCGGCATTTGATCTTTATAATAGATTGAAGGGCTGATGAAAGTTTCTTACTGGTATAATAATAAAGACATCCGGATCGAAGAAATAGCGACGCCCTCCCCCGGACCGAAAGAGATGCTGGTCAAGGTCATGTCCTGCGGCATCTGCGGCAGTGATATCGTCGAATGGTACCGGCTCCCGCGAGCACCGCTGGTGCAAGGGCATGAAATAGGCGGGCAGGTTGTGGCGGTCGGTGATTCCGTCTCGCAATATCACCCGGGCGACCGGGTTTTTATCGCTCCGAAAGTCCCCTGCGGGAAGTGTTCTTATTGCCTGAACGGTCACCATCCGCAATGCACGGAAATTAAGGAACGTCTGCCCGGCGGTTTTGCCGAATATATTCTGGTCCCGGAAGTTATTGTATCAAAGGGCACCTACCTGCTGCCTGAAAATATCAGCTATGATCAAAGCACATTGATTGAACCGCTGGCCTGCGTCGTTCGGGCGCAGCGGCTTGCGTGCGTGAAAAAAGGCCAGTCTGTCATGATTATCGGCTGCGGAATGGCTGGCCTGCTTCATGTGAAACTGGCGAGGCTAAAAGGATGTAAAGTCATAGCCGCCGATATCAACCTTGCAAAACTGGAATTGGCAGCGCAAATGGGGGCCGATATCACCATCGACGCGGCAAACAATTTTTCGGAGCAGCTGATTGCGGAAAATGGTCAAAAGGCCGACGTCGTATTGTTATGCGCGGCGGCTGATTCTGCAGTCGAGCAGGCCTGGAAGTGCGTGGACAAAGGGGGCGTGATTGTCCTGTTTGCCGTTCCCGGTCCCGACAAGCAAGTGATTGTTCCCATTAATAATTTCTGGATGAAAGAAATTACGATTCTGACTTCCTACTACTGCGGCCCCCCTGATATTACCGAAGCAATGAACTTAATCGAATCCGGCGCTATGGCAGTGGACGATCTGGTCACCCACCGTCTCCCCCTGACCGACATTGCCAAAGGATTTGAGCTGGTTTCCGACGGCCGGAAATCCATTAAAGTCATTATTAAACCGCATAAATAAATAATGAACATTATCCTTGATTTTCGAGCAAGCCTGGTATAGAAGGCAACAACACAATTTTATATGGACTCCCCTTGCTCCTGAAATTCATCAGGGGCTTTAGAGCCGAAAGGAGAAAATTTTGAAAAGATACGAAGTTATAGCTATTGTCAAAACGGAGTTGACGGAAGAAGACATCGCCACCATCATGGATAAAGCTTCCAACATCATCACCGAACGCAAAGGGGTCATCGCCAAAGCTGAAAAATGGGGCAAACGGCGTCTGGCCTACGAAATCAAAAAACAAAAAGACGGATTTTATTTTTTCATCGACTATGCCGGTGACGGTTCAATCGTGGCCGAAATGGAAAGAAATTTTAAAATTGATGATCGGGTTTTAAAATTCATGACCGTTACCAAAGAAGGCGCCGTCACCAAAGAAGGTATGGAGGCGGAAGTCGCAGTAGCCGAAGTGAAGCGAACACAGATCCGCATTGAAACAGTTGATAACACGTCGGCAAGCAGAGAGGACAAGCCCGCGCCCGACGCAAGGCAGGCCAGACCGACATTCAGAAAAGCAATCACACGCGAAGACAGCGCAACGAAAGGAGAATAACCATGGCCATACAAAACGGCGAAAGACCCTCCCGTCCGCCCCAGAAGAAATTTTTTCACAGAAAGAAATTCTGCCGCTTCTGCACGGATTCTAATATCAAGATTGATTATAAAAACCCGATGATTCTCAATAATTTTGTTACGGAACGCGGTAAAATCATGCCCAGAAGAATTACGGGTAATTGCGCCGGACATCAAAGAGAACTGACCGTCGCGATTAAGCGCGCACGTACCATCGCCATCATGCCTTTTGTCACGGCGGAAGGCCGGTAAAAAACATTTTACAACCACCGGCCGGTTTTATTCACAATCGCTTGGAACCGGCCGGTATTAATTTTATCTGCAGGCCTTTACTGATTTTTTTAATCGCATTACCCATTTTCAGCGCAGGTTACTATTCTTGGCAAAATTGAATTTATTATCCCCGAATAGCCCGTTTCTCCGGTTGTTTTTGATCATTGTATTTTTTGCAACAGCCTCTCTGATTCCTTTCATCGGTCTGGTGTTTCTCATGACCCTGCCGCTGGTTTTGTTTGTCCTGTCCATTTTTAACGATCCGACTAAAACACTAACTGCTTTTCTTGCCGCGCTTTTCGCCATTATGATCTTTTTATCTTTCTTTATGCATGCCGCTATTCCTGTCTTTGCCCTGGCAACCATGGGACTGGCCGGCATAATGATGGCCTGGATTACCCGGCAAAACTATCCGATCGAACTCATTGTGCTCCTCCCCTCCTTGGTCATTATGGGTGGCGTGACGTCTTATTTTGTTTACGGGGGTGCGCAGCTTTCCATCGGCCCCTTGGAATTGATTGAAAAATATATAAAAGAGGCAGTGGAATTAAATATACAGTTCTACAGTCGAATGCCTTTAAGTCCGGAAGAAATCAGCAGCATTCAAGAAAACAAGCCTGCCGTCGTTCAACTTTTGACCCGAATTTTCCCCGCCCTTTGCGTCATTGCGGTTTTATTCACAACCTGGATCAATGTTCTCATGGGAAATAAACTGCTGCACCGACATGGAATAAACCTGCCCAATCTTTCAGCGCTGTCCGAATGGCGGGCGCCTGATTGGCTGGTCTGGATTTTTATTGGGGGCGGCGGTTTGAGCTTTGTCCCTCACACTTATGTCAGTTATGTCGGCATTAACCTGTTTATGGTGGCTTCTTTCATTTATCTTCTGCAAGGCCTTGCTATTGTTAGCTTCTTTTTTAATTACAAAAACCTCTCGATTTTTTTCCGCTGGTTTTTTTATTTTTTAATTGCGATTCAGCAAATGCTTATGATAGCAATAGCAGCATTGGGATTCTTTGACATCTGGATTGATTTTCGTAAATATCTCCATAAAGACCAGGAAACTGATTAATTTTATCTATCAACGCTAACAGGAGGTTTTCCATGAAGGTTATTTTAAAACAAAACGTGCCTTCCCTGGGCAAGGCCGGTGATTTGGTTAAAGTCAACGACGGTTATGCCCGTAATTTGCTCATCCCCAAGGGTCTGGCCATTGAGGCGGACAATAGTAATATTAAAGCCTTCGAATTAGAAAAAAAGAATGTTCTGCAAAAAGCACAAAAAGAAAAGGCCGTTGCGCAGGATCTGGCAGCCCGACTTTCGCAAGTGACGCTGACCTTGTCGCGCAAAGTCGGAGATCAGCATAAGATTTTCGGTTCCGTCACTTCCAAGGACATCGAAACCGCTCTTAAAGAAAAGGGGTTTACCATCGACCGCAAAATGATTGTGCATGATGAACAGATCAAACACTTAGGCGAATTTAAAGTCAAAATTAAACTGCATTCGGGCATCGAAGCTGAACTGAAAGTGAACGTGGTCGGCGAAGAATCATGAAACATATCGATCCATCGCTTTACAAACTCCCGCCACAGAATATCGACGCCGAGCAGTCTATTCTAGGCAGTATTCTGTTGGAAAACGGTTCAATCAACGCCGCGTTGGAAATCATCAATAAAGGTGATTTTTACAACGAGTCTCACCGTAAAATTTTCTCCGTGATCGCCGAACTGTCCGATAAGAACGAGCCGGTTGATCTCATCACGCTCAGCAATGCATTAAAAGACAGGAATATCCTTGATTCCATAGGCGGCGTCGCTTATCTGGCATTGCTGGTGGATAATGTTCCATCGGCTGCCAATGTCGCCAATTACGCCAAGATTGTCAAAGAAAAAGCCATTTTACGCGGTCTGATCGGATCAGCCACCGAGATCATCACCAGCTGCTATGAAACAGGCGCGGATGTTGATCAGGTGCTGGATAGGGCGGAACACAGTATTTTTGAAATTTCCGAAAACAAAGTCCGGCCCTCATTTTATCCCATTAAAGACATTGTTAAGGAAAGCTTTCGTGCGATTGAAGATCTATTCACCCGGAAGGAACTCATCACCGGCGTGGCTACTGGGTTTAACAAATTCGATGATATGACATCCGGATTACAAAATTCCGACTTGATTATCATCGCCGGACGCCCCAGCATGGGTAAAACGGCCTTTGCACTCAATATCGCGCAATATGCTTCCCTGGAAACGCAAACACCCGTGGCTATTTTTTCTCTCGAAATGTCCAAGGAGCAACTGGCTTTCAGAATGCTTGCGTCCGAAGCCAAGGTTGACTCACAGCGGATGCGTAAAGGATTCCTGGGCGAAACCGACTGGCCAAAGCTGACCACTGCGGCGGGAAGACTTTCCGAAGCGCCGCTTTACATCGACGATACACCCGCCATTACCGTTTTGGAAATGAAAGCAAAGTCCAGACGGTTGAAAGCCGATCAGGGCCTGGGTTTAATTGTTGTGGACTATATTCAGTTGATGCGGGGTGGCGGCTACACCAACTCGCGCGAGCAGGAAATATCGGAAATCAGCCGGTCGCTCAAAGCACTGGCCAAGGAACTTAAAGTGCCGGTCATCGCTTTATCGCAGTTAAACCGTAAAGTAGAGGATCGCACCGACCGCCGTCCGCAGATGGCGGATTTACGCGAATCAGGCGCGATTGAACAGGACGCGGACGTTATTGCCTTTATCTACCGGGACG
>CAYVFA010000154.1:0-4958 GCA_964450075.1 uncultured Smithella sp. | reverse complement strand
AATAGTTCCATCTATATGTGCCGATATGATGGAATGTTTTCCGTCTATTGCACTGGATCAGGATAATAAAATGGAACTTCAAAAGAAATGTTGTCTGTGTGATAAGCCGCTAAAATACAATGCAACTAACAAACATGCAGTCAAGCAGGGCTTACCCATAACGGATAACACACACGATCCTGACGCAAAATCAGAAGCTCATATCGGGCATGTCAGCGGTGGTCGTGGTCGCCAAATTTTCAGAAATATCTCAACTACGGCTTGGCAGAAGATGGGAATCGATAGCCCAATGGACACTCTTATCCTTTGCTACGAATGTCATGAAGAAATTCTACACAACCCAGTTCTTTCAAAAGAGCTCATGGGTAAATTGGCAAATATTTTCAAAGGTAAGTCTTTTGAAGCAAAGGTTGTAGCCCTGAATGAAATAAT
This sequence comes from uncultured Smithella sp., assembly GCA_964450075.1. Classification (GTDB taxonomy): domain Bacteria; phylum Desulfobacterota; class Syntrophia; order Syntrophales; family Smithellaceae; genus UBA8904. The sequence goes on along the minus strand of CAYVFA010000154.1, from coordinate 4,526 downwards.
TGCAGTAGGAATAGAGGCAATCCAACAAAAGCAATACAGCCGATCGCTACGCTCCGGCTGATTTTTTCGTTGGCAGGAGAAACGGATAATGAACATGATAGGAATTTGCGGTGATAACTGTCTTTACTGCCCCCGATATATCGCAACAAAAAACGGGAGCGACACGAAGATGGAAGAAGTCAAAGAATTGTGGGTTCGTCTTGGTATGAGAGAGCCAGATTTTCCGGCTCGAGATATGGCTTGTTTCGGGTGCAGGCCAGAAAACAAATGCGCTTATTTGGAAGTCCGCACCTGTGCCCATAAAAAAGGAATTCAAAACTGTGGTCTTTGTCAGGTGTATCCGTGCGAATTGATAAGTGCGGTATTCGAGAAATCCGAAAGACTATCCTTTCTTGCGGCTAGAATTTGTACACCTGAAGAGATGGACAAGCTCCACAATGCGTTCTTTTCCAAACGACAAAACCTTGATCAAATACATCTCGAGAAGCAGGAGAACAAAAGAAAATAGATGACTGAATGGTGAGATAGGTAACAGAACTGCCAACATCTCCCGATCGCTGCGTTTCGGGTGATTTCTTCTTTATGTGAATGCTTGTAACGCAGAGGATTGAATAATATGGACATAGGAATTAAGACAAGTTTCATCGATAAATGGAAGAAGTATTTTCCCGGAAGTGAATTGCCGATTGCATGTTTCTATTCTGACGATCTGAACGATGCTGAATTTCCGGATGCGCCCAAGCCGAATAAGCATGGCCTCACCTGCATTTTCGGCCAGTTGGCGCCTGTCCGGAAGGGCAAGGCACGCGCTTTCAATCAAGATAACCTTGGTTGTTGGGGTTCAAAGGGTTTGTTGGGGTTTATACCTGCGGAGGCTGACGATCAAGCAATAGATTTTTTAGTCAATGTCGAGAAATATAAGAAAAGCCCGGCGCATGTAAAAGCTATGTTTCAAAATAGCCCATCTCTGAAAGCCCCCAAAAAGTATCTGATCTTCAAACGCTGGGATTTTTTAACTGAGAACGACGACCCGCAGGTGATATTCTTCTTTTGCACCCCGGACGTCCTCTCGGGTCTGCACGGCCTTGCAAACTACGACACCATGACGCCTTATGGCGTTATCACGCCATTCTGTTCAGGTTGTGAAATGCTTGTTGCCTTTCCGATGAAGGAACTGGAATCATCAGAGCCCAAAGCAGTGATTGGTCTGCTAGATCCGAGCGCCAGGGGCTGGGTCAAACCCGATTTGCTCAGCTTTTCAATTCCTTGGCCTAAGTTTCAAAGCATGCTTGAAAATATGGATGATTGTTTTTTGAATACAGTTATCTGGGAAAATATTCGCAAACGCCTCAATCCGGCTTAGCCGTAAAAAGGCCACACAACACATACAGCCGATCGCTCAGCACCGGTTGATTCCCATGTTGAACAAGACCACAGGAGGTGTCCCATGAAAGTATTAGCCATCAATTCCAGCGCGAGGACGGGGGACGTCAGCAAGACGGAAATTGTGCTGGATTTTCTGCTCCAGGGGATGCGCGAAGCAGGCGCCGACGTCGAGGTTATCGAGCTTCGCAAGAAGAAAATCAGGTACTGCATCGGATGCTTTACCTGCTGGACCAAGACGCCCGGGATATGCATCCACAAAGATGATATGACCCATGAGATTCTCCCCAAGTATCTGGCAAGCGATCTGGTCATATTGGCCACACCACTTTTCCACTTTACGGTCAATGCCACCATGAAAACCTACATCGAGCGAACGCTTCCGATGGCGCTTCCCTTTTTTGAAAAACGCGACGGCGTCACAAGCCATCCTTTCCGGAGCGAAGCGCCGCCTGTTGTGGTTCTATCGGTAGCCGGGTTTCCGGAAGAAAGTGTTTTCGACGCCCTCAAATTCTATGTGAATTTCCTGTTTCGGGAGCAGCGGTTGGTGGCGGAGATCTATCGGTCGTCATCTGAAATGTTTACACGATCTTCTACCAGCAAGAAGATTTCTGATATCCGTGATGCCCTGATTCAGGGCGGGCGGGAATTGGTCCAGTCCATGAAGATATCCCCGGAAACCATGGACAGAATCAAAAAACCGATTACCGACTTTGACGAGATGGCGCCTCTGGGGAACCTGATGTGGCAGACCTGCATCAACGAGGGCGTCACTATGGGAGAAGCCCAGAAGCAGCGCCTGATTCCACGTCCGGATTCCATCGATGCCTTTCTAATGCTGATGAAATTCTCATTTAAAGCCACTAAAGCCAGGGACGTCAGGTTCACCATCCAGTTCAATTTTTCAGGTCAGGTGGCAGGAGATTGCTATTTCACGATCGAAAATGGAAGGATCCAAACCGGAGCGGGCAAGAGCGACAGTCCCGATCTGATCATTTGCTCACCCTTTGAAGTCTGGATGGACATCTTAACCAGAAAAGCGGACGGGCAAAAGCTGTTTATGGAAAAGAAATATACCACCCAGGGCGACATTTCCATCCTCATGCGGATGGGAGAGTTCTTTGGTAATTGATGAATGTTTTGAAATCAGGGAGGGATAAAATGAAAGTTATTGCAATCAATGGAAGCCCGCGAAAGAAGGGGAACACCGCCATGCTCATCGAGACGGTTTTAGCGGAGCTGCAAAAGGAAGGCATCGGTACGGAGCAGATTCAGCTGGGCGGAAAAAAGATTCATGGCTGCACGGCATGCCTGAAGTGTTTTGAAAATCAAAATAAGCGATGCGCAATTGACAATGACATCCTGAATGTGATGTTGACCAAAATGGTTGAGGCGGATGGCATCATTATCGGCTCACCCACCTACTTTGCAAACGTCACCTCAGAAGTCAAAGCGCTGATCGATCGCGCCGGCATGGTCGCTATTGCCAACGGATATATGTTGAGGCGAAAAGTCGGCGCGGCTGTCGTCGCGGTGCGCAGAGCCGGAGCAACCGTCGCGTTTGATGCGATTAACAAGCTCTATTTTATCAACCAGCTTATTGTGCCGGGTTCTGCCTATTGGAATCTGGGCATTGGAGAAGAAGAAAAAGACGTACAAAATGATGAAGAAGGTCTGAACACCATGAAGATTCTGGGCGAGAACATGGCCTGGTTATTGAAAAGAATAAATGCATAAAATGATGCGGACGCACTTGAAGAAGGATCGTTGAAAAAAATAACACTGAAACTGGTATCCATCCATATTAAGGATTCCCCCCGGACGGTCCCTCTGGCCGTGGCATCGCTGAAAGCACAGCTCGATTCCGTTGACGCCATCCATCGGCGGCTTGATGTATCCATCCATGAATACATCATTGATCAATCCGCCGGTTTTATATCAGAGGACCTGTGCCGGAGTATGCCGGAGATGATCGGTTTTTCCACGTACCTGTGGAACCGGCGCCTGGTCATTGAAATCTGCCGCATCATCAAAGAAAAATTCCCTGCGGTTATCCTCTTTGCCGGCGGTGCAGAGGCAACAGCCCTTCCTACAACCTTGCTGGATAGCGCACCCCTGGACTTTGTCGTCAAAGGCGAAGGGGAAATCGTCCTTACCGAGGTCATGAAGAAAGTGCTAAACGCTGATCCACTGGACGGCATCCCCGGTGTCTTTTTGAAAGGTGCAAAGTTTCATCCGAAAAAAGATCAGCAGCCCGTTATGGATTTAAACGTCCTGCCCTCGCCTTTTTTGACCGGTGCTATTGATCCCGGCCGTTATCGGGCCGACCTGTGGTGGGAACTTTCCCGTGGTTGCCCATTCAAATGCGGTTTTTGTTTTGAATCGCGGGGAGTGGCAGGCGTCAGGCAAATTGATATAGAGCGTCTCCAAAAAGAACTGGAACTCTTCGAAGAAAAAAAAGTAACCCATGTTTTTGTGTTGGATCCGACGTTTAACTGTGACATCAAGCGCGCCAAAGAAATTCTGCGCATGATATACAAAACGGCGCCGCTGATTCATTATACTTTTGAAATCAGGACGGAGTTTATCGACCGTGAAATTGCCGGACTTTTTGCCGGGCTTCACTGCAGCCTTCAGGTTGGTCTGCAGAGCGCTCATCCAGAAGTGCTGGCTCATGTCAACAGAACCACCAATCCCGCTAAGTTTGCAAAAAAAATATCACTGCTGAATGACGCGGCGGCCATTTTCGGGCTTGACCTGATCTACGGGCTTCCGGGCGATACACCGGATGGATTCAAAGAGAGCTTGGATTATGCTCTGGGCCTGCAGCCGAACCATCTCGATATTTTTCCGCTGGCTGTTTTACCGGGGACCGCCCTTTATGATCGTGCGGAATCCTTTGGCCTGAACTGTCTTAAAGACGCGCCTTATACGTTGCTTTCTTCGCCCGGTTTTTCAGAAGCGGAAATGGCCCGGGCCGAACGTCTGAAAAATGCCTGTGAAATTTTTTACAACCGCGGCGGCGCCGCGGGCTGGATGTTTATGGCTCTGGAGACCCTTGAAATGACGCCGTCCGATTTTCTTACCGATTTTGCAGCATATTTATCATCATGCGAACAACCGGCCACACTCACGAGAGAAGA
>CAYVFA010000153.1:0-5005 GCA_964450075.1 uncultured Smithella sp. | reverse complement strand
CGTCCGGCATAGTTTCCCAGGGAACCGGGATAGTAACCGAATTTTTTGAGCGGATGCCTGGCTTCCCTGGATATTTTTTCCATCCACTTCTCAAAAGAATCAAGATCGGATGACGGGCCGTCATAGTCAAAAAAATTCAGCGGTGAATGGGCGCTCAAAACTTTCTGCGGTTTGAATCTTTTGATGAGCGCCACCTGAAAGAGCGTTTCCTGCTCGGAGCCCGGTTTCGGGCCGGGATAGTAGCGTTTATTTTTTTTACTTTTGCTCGCCCACTGGCGATGCGCGTCGGGATGCCAGCGTTTGGTGGGGAAATTCCGGTTGAGGTCCACGCCACTGGCGTTAACACGCGTCGGCGATGAGACAAGGTATCCGTCGGGGTTCACCAGTGGCGCAATGACGATGCATTTATCTTTGACAACATCGGGATGATCCTGAATATAATGCGCCAGCTTGAACATCAGATAAACAGTCGGCAATTCATCGCCGTGGACACCGCCAAAAAACAAAATGCAATCGCCTGACGGTTTGCCGAAATGCGCAAAAATCAGGGGATGATGAAGCCTTGTCGTTCTGTGATATTCCCAGGGAATGCCGCCGCATTTGATATCCTTCCAGCCATAGCGCACGTTGTGCTGATCCAGCGTTGCCAGAAATTGCTTCAACTCTTTCGACGGTTGATTGGCGGCCCAAACCCCATGGGGCACAGATAAGCCGGATAAAAAGCAAAAAGCCAAGCACAAGCAGAAGGCCGATGCCTGATGCTGGAATATCTTCCTCGTCAAAAATAGTTTATCGACGGCAAGCAGGTTAATATGCGTTTTATCCTTTCATCATTGTTAAATGAATGAAACCATCCGCTGTAAACGTTTTTGAGCGCAATCTTTACCCAGAATCGCAAATACCTTGTCCAGTTCCGGACCTTTGAGTTTACCGGTCAGCGCCGCCCGCACGGGCATAAACAAATCACGGCCTTTGACGCCGGATTTTTCCTTTGCGTGTTTGATCGCCGCAACATAAATTTCCTGCGGCGAACCTGTGGCGTTCTCCAGATACTCACCGAAATGCCGTACGACTTTCCGGGCGTTTTCGGATTCAAGCATCTGTCTGGCATCAGATGACATTTCATATCGATCATCAAAAAATAAATCGATATGAGCGCCGACATCGGCAAGCGTCGTCAATTCGTCTTTGACCGTCTCGATTACATTTCTGAACCACTGAGGCTCCAGCGTTTCCGTCTGATAACCTGCCTCATGCAAAAACGGCAAAAGCCGATTCATTAAATCATCAACCGTCAAACTTCGGATATAAACGGCGTTGAGCCAGCGGAGCTTTTCTTCATCAAATACCGCACCGCTTTTGGAAGCGCGCTCCAAAGAAAAAGCCGTAACCATTTCGGACTGCGACAGCACTTCCCGTCCATCCGCAAAAGAGCTTCCCAGAAGCCCCAGATAATTAATGAGCGCTTCGGGCAGAAATCCCTGTCTCCGGAATTGTCCCACGGATACGGAACCATGGCGCTTGCTGAGCTTGGCGTGATCTTTGCCCAGAATCAGACAATGATGAGCGAACGCCGGTGGATCAAAGCCAAAGGCCCGATACAGCATGATTTGCAGGGCCGTGTTGGACAGATGATCCTCACCGCGCAGCACATGCGTAATCGCCATCAGATGATCGTCGATAACAACCGCGAAGTTATAGGCGGGCATGCCGTTGGAACGAACAATAATAAAATCGCCGATGGCATCACTCTCAAATTTGATTGGTCCACGAATCAGGTCGTCAAATTCAACCGTCGTCTGCGGCACTTTAAAGCGGTAGGACGGCTTCCGTCCCGAAGTAGCCAGTGCTTCGCGTTCACCAACGGTCAGGTTGCGGCATTTCCCCATATAGCGGGGCATGCGCTTGCTCAAAATAAGCGACTGACGCTCGTCTTCGAGCTCTTCTTCCGTACAGTAACACGGATACACCAGATCCGCGTCAATCAACTTTTTCAGATGATCCGCGTAAATATTCAGCCGCTCGCTCTGGTTGTAGGGACCATACGCTCCGTCTTTTTCCGGCCCTTCATCCCAGGTAAGCCCCAGCCATTTTAAATCATCCAGCAGGTTAAGCTGATAGGAAAGCGCGCTGCGGGATTCATCCGTGTCTTCAATACGCAACACAAGACTGCCCCCGTGATGACGGGCAAACATCCAGTTAAATAAAGCGGTCCGTGCATTGCCCACATGCAGCTCTCCGGTGGGTGAGGGCGCAAATCGAACTCTTGGCTTGTCAATCATTAACGATCCTTTCCATACCATGGGCAATGGCCTGCACGGCGATGCCTTCCCCGCGACCCACAAATCCCATGCCTTCATTGGTTTTTGCTTTAATGTTGACAGCGGTTTCCGGAATGTTCAAAATCCTCGCGATATTGGCGGCCATCGCAGCGGCATAAGGCGACAGCTTGGGTTTTTCCATCACGACGGTGACATCAATATTATGGATGCTCATCCCTTTGGCCTCAATGATTTGTTTGACCCGTTCTAAAAGAATAAGGCTGGAGATGTTTTTGTATGCCTCATCAGTATCCGGAAAATGCCGACCGATGTCACCTGCCCCGGCCATGCCCAAAAGGGCGTCACAAACGGCGTGCAAAAGCGCATCTGCGTCGGAATGACCCGCGAGGCCACGATCAAAGGGAATTTCAACACCGCCCAGAATCAGTTTCCGATCCGGCGCAAATCGATGGCTGTCATACCCCAACCCGCTGCGGCAAGTTATCTGTTCTTTCTTCTTCTCTTTCATCAAAGCTTCCGCCATCATCAAATCTTCCGGCGTCGTTATTTTAATGTTTTCATAAGAACCGGCAAGCATGCGGACCTTTGCGCCGATTCGCTCAACTAACGACGCGTCATCCGTTCCATAAAAACCATCTCCGGCGGCCGTCTCAAAAGCCCTACATAAAAGGCCGTATTGAAAAGCCTGAGGGGTCTGTGTCTGCCATAAATTGCCGCGGGGAATGGTTCTCATCACCATATTTTCGTCGGTTGTTTCCTTGATTGTATCTTTGGCTTTAACACCGATCGAAGCAGCACCGCCATCGGCTGCCGCAGCGGCAACCCGGGCAATCATGTCCCCGGTTACAAAAGGACGCACACCGTCATGAACCATGACGATATCGCACGTTTCAGCAATCGCCCGAAGGCCGCTTAAAACCGAATCCTGGCGCTCATGGCCTCCGGCGACAATAGCCGATACTTTTGTCAAACCGTATTTTTCGACAATCTGCTCACGGACATACGCTATATCATCCTGGGGCACAACCAGGACGACTTCAGAAATAACGTCTGATTTCTGAAATACGCGGATCGTATGAGCCAGCACGGGCAGCGAATTCAGGAAAAGGTATTGTTTGGCAATATCGCCACCCAATCTTTTACCCGAACCACCGGCAGGGATAATAGCTACTGTTTTCATCATTCACTAAGTTAAATAAAAAAACGGGTCGAGGAAAATTATTTTCCCGGACCCGTTCGCCAAAGATATTTCTTTCCGGCAAAAAAACCATACATCCATTATACTAATTGTTATTTTTCTTTTCGGCGGCTTCTTTCAGTTCGGTAAAAATCATCCTCCCGGCCGTCGTTTGCAGCACGCTGGTCACAACAACCTCGACATTCATATTGATCATTTTCTGCGCGCTGTCCACGATAATCATGGTTCCATCATCCAGGTAACCGACACCCTGCCCCTGCTCCTTGCCTTCGCGGATAATTTTAACCAGTATCTGTTCTCCGGGTAAAACCACCGGTTTCATCGCATTGGCCAGTTCGTTGACATTCAGGACCCGCACACCCTGCAACTCTGCGACTTTGTTAAGATTATAATCGTTAGTCATGAGTTTGGCGTTCATTTTCTGGGCCAGTGCAACCAGCTTACTATCCACGCCTTTTATTTTTGGAAAATCCTGTTCAACAATTTCAATGGTAATGGAGGAGCTTTTCTGCATGCGGTTGAGAACATCCAATCCCCGCCGGCCCCGCGAACGTTTCATGGAATCAGCAGAATCCGCAATAAATTGCAGTTCATTGAGCACAAACCGCGGCACAATCAATGCGCCATCCATAAAACCCGTATCGCAAATATCCGCGATTCTTCCATCAATAATCACACTGGTATCCAGCAGGCGATGGTCATTAACATTCTTGCTGTCCGTAGCGCGAAAATTGATCTCATCAACTTTTTGGGAACCGAGGACAAGTCCCAGATAGCCCAAAATGCCGATCAGCAGCAGATAGATCCAGGGGACAACTTGCTGATTTTGCGTGATCTTGACAACCATGTTCAAGCCAAACCCAAGAATCAACGCGATCAACAATCCGACAACCATGCCGACAACGCCACCCGCGATGACTCTCAGCGAAAGCTTGCGAATGTCCTGTTCAACTCTGATAACCAAGAGCGCAACGACTAAACCTATGATAAAGCCGATAATTGCTTGAAAAACAGCATACGAACTTGTCGTTGCCATCATGTGAAAAGCGATAAAATAACCGCTAATCGAACAGGCTAAAACCAATAATGCTCTTACAATCAACTGCCTCACCTCCTTTCCATAAAAAATCAGATTGATGCTATATTTATAATATCAATAAAATCAGGCTACTGTAACCAAAGATGAAACAGGTAGGTTTTACTTTTCCCTTAACCTAAGGAAAGCTGATCAATCCTTATCAGTTTTTTCAAAGAGCATGAAATAAACAATGATAACAATCTATTGCACGGTGAAAATCATCTGCAGATCGCGCTCAACATTGGCTTCTTTTGCGTTCGTGGCAACAGATATTTCCTTAACCAGCAGATTTTTAGCCGTGTCCATCATCTTCCGCTCTCCGAAAGAGAGGTTCTTATCACTTTTCAGGATAAATAAGTCCCTCAAAACACTGGCAATTTCAAAAACAGATCCCGTTTTAATCTTTTCCAGATATTCCCGATAGCGCTTATTCCAGGTCTGCTTGTC
>CAYVFA010000152.1:0-5149 GCA_964450075.1 uncultured Smithella sp. | reverse complement strand
ATAATGATCAGGGGAATATCCAGTTCTGTTTCCATCAGCACCGCCATGGCGGCAGGCACGCTGAAACCGGGTAAATGATAATCGCATAAAATGACGTCCCAGGGCTTTTCCAGGAGGGCCTTTCGCATGTCCTCAGCGTTTTCCACCTGCAAACAGTCAGGATGATAACCGCCTTTTTGAAGGACGCGAATGACCAGCCGGACGTCATCTTCCACATCTTCAACCATCAGAACCCGCAGAGGTGTCAGCATTGTTACTCCTTGGTCGTTACTCGTTACTCGTTACTCGTTACTCGTTACTCGTTACTCGTATCTCGTGGCTCGTATCTCGCTTGCCACCTGCAGGGTGGTGGCTCGCCATGTCAAAATAATTACTTGGCCGTGATCGAGAAGATCGTGTCGAGTTTTAATTCCTTAAACAACCTGAATAAATCCGGTTGAAGATTGGTGATGAACATTTTCCCGCCATGAGCCGCCACATTCTTATAAAAAAGCAGCAATTTACCGATGCCCGAGCTGCCGATGTAATTGACTTGGTGGAAATCTATTTCCACTGCCTTGAGCTGGTTCATCTCCTGAAGCTTTGTCTTCAGGATCTCCGCTCCTTTTTCATCAATATCGCCAATGATTTCGATGCGCCCACTGGCTGCATCCTGTGTTGTCTTAATGTCCATGACGGACCTCCTTATAGGTAAAAAATTGAATACACCGTTTTCTCGATAGGGATGTTATCCAGCCAATCCCTTTAGTTCAATCATGAAAAATCAGCCCTTTTTATATCGTTGCCACAGGTTTAATCCCGGGAAAGACCGGGAGACGTGTCCGCTTTTGTCTTCCCTTGAAAAGTATGAGATTAAATGCCTGCCGCCGCCTTTCCATTGTGTTTCTTCCGTTAAAAAACGCATAATGAAATTACCCCGGCCTCGAGGGTTTAACAAATTTTCTTTGCAGGTTGGATCATAAAATGTTTTAAAGTTGAATCCTTCGCCTTCGTCAATAATTTCCAGTACCGCATCATTTCCATAACGACGGCGGACCACGATCATCTTTTGCGGATCCTCATGATTGCCGTGGCTCCAGGCATTCACCATGGCTTCTTCCAGAACCATGCGCAATCTTGACTCCGGCGAGGGGAAGCCTTTTTTCTCCCATTCCAGAGCGATCTTCTGATACAGGTGGTTCACGCAACGGTCAAAGTCATCCAGATTTGCAGGGCGGACGATGTCTTCATACTCGTAACTTTCATTTTCCAGCTCCAAACCCAGCAAGGTGACATCATCTTCAAAACCATGCGAGAGCTCGACGTTGTCCCCCGCTTGTCCGTTGATGCGATTGAACAGTCTGGCCATCAGGATGGAAACGGGGAGATGCGGCTCGTTTTCGACGATCTTGGTCATCAGATCTTTCATGTCTTCGGCATTCAAAACATGCCGGCCTTCCTTATGCGGTATGTCGGTGAGTCCGTCGGTGAAAAAAATCAGTTTGTCTCCTTTCTGCAGCTGAATTTCTTCACTCATAAAATCCACGGTTTGGTGAACGCCGATGGGCAGATTTCTCCCTGGACTATCCAGCGAAGGAAGACAGACGATATCTTGATTGCGGATTAACACGAAAGGGGGATGTCCCGCGGACACATAACGCATGGTCATATTTTCGTGATCGATCTCGGCGTTGATGGCGGTGAAAAAGTTATCTTCACCGAAGAAAGGCAATTCGCAGATTTCGCGATTAAGCTGCGTAATGGTTTCTTCGATGGAAAACCCCGGCGCATTGCTCAGAAGGGCATTGTGGATCAAATCTGTGATAATACTGCGCAGAATGCAGCTCACTTCATGTCCCGACTGATCTTTCAGGCTGATCGCCGTTTTATGAATGTCGGGATAGCGTTCCGACAGATTTTTTACAAAATAATGATCGCCTCCCTCGGCATAACAGGGCAGGTAGTAGGCGGTAAAAAAAAGATCCACGTTATTCTGAATTAAATTGTGACGGGACGGACGGTAATTAATCATGGCCAGAATATTTTTGGCCAGATCAATATTGATATCCTGTTTCTGGAACAGTTCTTTTAAGTTGGTGTTGGCGGCGGTCAGCTCATAGGTTCTTTCGGCAACCCGTTTTTCCAGTTCATCATGGGCCGCTTGCAGCGCGGCTTCCGCCCGTTTGCTTTCGGTGATGTCAATGAGGGAAGCGACGCTTTTCAAGGTGCCGGGAATCATGTCGATCTTTAAGTAAATATACTTCAGGTTTCCCTGCCGGTCATGAAGCCGGAATTCATAAAAAGCGGCCGCGTCTTTTGCAGGCAGCCTGCGTTTGCTATGCTGGTCCATCATTTTGGAAAGATCCTCGGGAACGACAAATTCCGTCCAGCTTTTCCTGCCCTCGATTTCATCCTTGGCATAGCCGACCATTCTGCTGAATTCTTCATTGGACAGGGAGATCCGGGTATCATTTTCAATAATGACCATGGCCGACCCTGAATTTTCAAACACCGTCCGGTATTTCGTTTCGGAGCTGCGCAGGTCGCTTTCGACCTTTTTGCGTAAAATTTCGATGGCCGCCAGATTGCCGAAAAGAAGCAAGGTGTCCAGAGCATCCTGCGTAAACCGGGTGGCCTCGCGATTGGCAACATAAAGGACCCCCAGATTATTGTCTCCGGCATGGACCGGGACGGTCATGGCCGAGATCAGACCTTCGTTTTGGATAATCTCCGCGCTGATCGGCATAATATCTTTGTGATTAAAGTAATCATCAATAATGTAACCCCGGCGGTTGGTCAGGGTCAGACCGCCCAGGCCCCGACGGAAGGGAACGCGGACCTTCTTAAAGTCCGCCGTCTGAATACCCGAGAGCGTATGCATGTGCAAGTACTGCTCGTCCGTATCCTTCAGCGCGATGAAGGCGGTGTCGGTGCCCAGCAATTCACGACTTTTTTCCACGATGAAAATCAAGTTTTCTTCCAGGGACTTCTCGGCTGACAGATTAACGGCCAGGTCAAAAAGCGCCCGGAATTTACTGAGCTCCAGGTTGAGCTTGACCTCGGTTTCTTTGATATGCGTCACATCGCGGATACATTCGATGGCGGCAATGACATTGCCTTTGGAGTCTTGAAGAACGGACGCCGTCCCGGACAGATGGACGTTGCCGGGCGGGATGTTCGGTGTAAAGGCCTGCCCGAAAAGGATATTATCGACCCGCTGAATCTCCGTGTATCGCTTTTCCATCTCACGGTCCCATTGCAGGGCATAGTCGATCAGGATGGGTCTTCTTTCTCCGTAAAAGGGCAGCGCGTACTCGTAGTTTCCTTTTCCGAGCACCTGTTCCTTCTTGAAGCCGGTCATGGTTTCCATGGCCCGGTTCCAGGCGATGACGACGCCTTTCTGATCAATGACCAAGGTGGCGTCGGGCAGAAACTCAAGGATGCTTTCCAATCGCCTCTGGGATTCATGCAGCGCCTCCTCCGCCTTTTTGCGCTCGGTAATATCTCTGGAGACGCCATGCAGTTCGACGATCGTTCCCTGATGGTTGCGAAGGCTGTTGATGACCGTCTCGATCCAGCGGGTGGAACCGTCCTTATGATAATATTCCAGTACGAGGTTTGCCTTCCGGTCGGGATCGGCATTTCCCTGTGCTTCGAGGGCCAGCTCCCGGGCCAGGGTTTCCAACGCCAAGGCATAGGATTCAGGCGTCACTTGCTGCGCAAAAGGCTGCTTCAACCTCTCTTCCTGCGTGTATCCCAGCACCCTCTGGATGGAGGGGCTGACATAAAGTTCGCGCAAACTCATGTCGGCGGTCCATACGATATCGGTAATCGTTTCGGTCAGAAGCCTGTATTTTTTTTCGCTTTCCCGCATGCCTTGCTCGGCCCGCATGCGCTCGGTGATATCCCGGCAGATGTGAACCATGCCGAAAGGGGTGTTGTCCCCTTTCCGCAGGACTTCGCTGTTGACCTCAAAGGGAACTTTTCTCCCATCTTTCATGATGAAGTGATATTCTGTCGGGTCCAGTTTTATCTTCATCAGGAGCGCGATGTTTTTCATCGCCCTCACTTGATCTTCCGGTGCGACGAATTCCAGGATATTTTTACTTTCAATTTCATCGCGCGTGTAACCGCTGATCTTTGCCGTATAATCATTGACAAACAGGATCATGCCTTCCAGATTCGTGCGAACGACGATATCCGGAAGGGTGTCAACCAGTTTGGTGTAAATCTCCTCGCTTTTTCTCAGAGCGTTTTCCGCATCTTTGAGATCCGTAATGTTCCGGATAATGATCACGGCCTGATCTTCCAGAAAAGGGATCCATCTTGCTTCAAAAAAGTTTTCCGTTTCATGAAGCAAAAGAGAATATTCAAAAGTCACGGCGGCCTTGCTTGTCCTGACGTCCTCCATGACTTTTCTGAATTTAAAAGCAACGCGGGGCGAGGGGACATTATAGATCATGTTGCCAATGATATCCGGACGAGAAAAGAGGAGATCGGACGCGTTGCCTGTTTTGCAATCGAGAATTTTCCCGTCGGCGTCGATTCTGAAGATAATGTCGGGCACCGCCTCAAAGATCGCCCGCATCTCGGAATTGGTTTGCAGAAGCTCCTGTGAACTTAATTCCAAAGAGCGTTCCAGCATGTTCCGGTCGCTGTCAAACTCATGATACGCGCTGTTGACCATATCGATAAAGCCGCTCCACTCCGGGGGCGCTTGAAATGAATCGCCAAAAACTTTTTTTAACTGGCGCTTCAGCAGCCGGTGCATTTTTTCTGAGGGCATCGGGATCTAAACCTCGGTAAATGTGGTGATGGTCATCGTCTGGTTGTGGAGCGCGCTGGCTTCTCCCGACCTGAAAGGAGAGATTTCCCCGTAAGAATAAAACCCTGTAAGCGTAGGGGCGCCACCCAGTGCATCCCGGGCGGCTTCCACTTCCTCTTCTATTCTCTGCTTCAACACCAGCTTCCGGCCGACGCAACTGATGAGAATGGCCAGTTCAGGAGAGCTTTCGCCCAATCCGCCGCGACTTCTGACGGCCGCGCCGCTTGCGCCGTCAATGAGCCGCTCGAAATTGGCTTTCATGAAACGGGCGAAGGCGCCCTGGGGAATATCTCCCGCAAAGGTCATGCTTTTTTCTTTTTCGTTTACCGCCAGAATGGTCCTGAC
>CAYVFA010000151.1:0-5154 GCA_964450075.1 uncultured Smithella sp. | reverse complement strand
ATCATCTTGCCGCCGGTGAGGATGGCGATGTCTTCCAGCATGGCCTTGCGGCGATCACCGAAGCCGGGAGCCTTAACGGCTGCCACATGCAGGGTGCCGCGAATCTTGTTGACCACCAGGGTCGCCAGCGCTTCGCCTTCGATGTCTTCCGCGATGATGAGCAGAGGTTTGCCCATCTTGGCAATTTGTTCCAGAATCGGCAGCAGGTCTTTCATGCCGCTGATTTTCTTTTCGTAAATGAGAATTAAAACGTCATCCAGAGCGACCAGCATTTTGTCGGCATTCGTCACAAAGTAAGGAGAAAGATAACCGCGGTCAAACTGCATACCTTCGACGATCTCCAACTCAGTTTCCAGACCTTTGGCTTCTTCAACCGTGATAACGCCTTCCTTGCCGACTTTATCCATGGCGCCGGCGATGATGTTGCCGATGGTTTCATCGTTGTTGGCGGAAATGGTGCCGACCTGGGCGATTTCTTTCTGATCTTTGGTGGGTTTGCTCATCTTGCTGAGTTCTTTGACGACGGTTTCGACAGCTTTGTCGATACCGCGTTTGACATCCATGGGGTTGCTGCCTGCTGCGACGGCTTTAACGCCTTCGCGATAAATGGCCTGTGCCAGGAGGGTTGCCGTGGTGGTGCCGTCACCGGCGACGTCGCTGGTTTTGCTGGCGACTTCTTTGACCATCTGCGCGCCCATGTTTTCAAATTTATCTTCCAGTTCGATTTCTTTGGCTACGGTCACGCCGTCTTTGGTGACGGTGGGTGAACCATAACTTTTATCAATAATGACGTTACGTCCTTTAGGGCCGAGTGTTACTTTTACAGCGTCGGCCAGGGTGTTGACGCCCTTCAGCATAGATTTTCTTGCTTCTTCATCATAAAGAAGTATTTTTGCTCCCATTGTATATGTTCCTCCTTAATAGTTTCTTATTTTTCAATAATGCCGAGAATGTCTTCTTCTCTCATGATCAGGTATTCTTCGCCGTCGATTTTGACTTCGGTTCCCCCGTATTTGCTGAAAAGGACCTTGTCGCCTACGGCTACTTCGGGTTTGATCAGTTTACCGTCATCGGCAACCTTGCCCTTGCCCACGGCAATGACCTTGCCTTCAATCGGTTTTTCTTTGGCTGTGTCGGGAATGATGATTCCCCCCTTGGTTTTGTGCTCTTCTTCCAAACGTTTTACAATGATTCTATCCTGTAAAGGTCTGATTTTCATACTCTTTTACTCCTTTCTTTCTTATTGTAATTATATTTAGAGTGCTGATTTAACAGGCGTATTTTATGCACCATTTTTGAGTTGTCAAGGTGTTGCAGGGCATTTATATCAATTAAAATAAATTTTCCAGTAATTCTTTCAGGGAACCAATTTTGCAAATTTCCATTTTGGCTGTTTTTTCCAGTTGCGACGCGTTCGATTTCGGAATCATACAGCGGGTAAAACCCAGACGAGCCGCTTCCTTGACGCGCACCTCCATCTGCGACACCGCCCTTACCTCTCCTGCCAACCCGACTTCTCCCAGAACTATCGTCCGGCCATCAATCGGTTTATCCAGAAAACTCGAAGTCATGGCGGCAACGATACCCAGATCAACCGCCGGCTCCTCTACTTTTACCCCGCCGGCAACATTAATAAAAATGTCCGCCCCGCCCAGATGCAGGCCGCAAATCTTATCCAGCACTGCTACCAGCAGAGAAACACGGTTGTAATCTACGCCGATGGCCGTACGCCTTGGTGTTCCAAAACTTGAGGAACTGACCAGCGCCTGAATCTCCACCAAAATCGGTCTTGTTCCTTCCAGAGAGGGCACCACCACCGAACCGGCGACATTCTGCGGCCGTTCCGTCAGAAAAAAAGTGGAGGGATTGGGAACTTCGATCAAGCCCTTCTCCCGCATTTCAAAAACACCGATTTCGTTGGTCGGGCCGAAACGGTTCTTCATCCCACGGACAATGCGATAGGAATGAGATGAATCACCCTCGAAGTAAAGCACCGTGTCCACCATGTGTTCCAGGACTTTCGGGCCGGCAATGGAACCATCCTTGGTGACATGTCCGACCAGAAAAACAGGGATGCCGTGTTTTTTGGAAAAGAGAATCAACCGTGATGAAGTTTCGCGTACCTGCCCGACACTGCCGGGAGCGGACATCAGTTCCGCTGCATAAACCGTCTGAATGGAATCAATAACCACAATGGCCGGCGAAACAATTTTTATCTGCTCCAGAATCTTTTCCA
Organism: uncultured Smithella sp.; assembly: GCA_964450075.1. GTDB lineage: Bacteria > Desulfobacterota > Syntrophia > Syntrophales > Smithellaceae > UBA8904. The sequence goes on along the minus strand of CAYVFA010000151.1, from coordinate 2,918 downwards.
GAGAAACTTCCACCAGAACAAATAAATCTTTGGACGCGGCGCCGATCCGTTCGCTGCGCAATTTAATCTGACTGGCGGATTCTTCGCCGGAAACATATAAAACCTTCAAACCGTTTTGCGCCAGATTATGCATGACTTGCAACATGAGCGTGGATTTGCCGATACCCGGCTCTCCGCCGATGAGAATGGCCGAACCACCGACGATACCGCCGCCTAAAACCCGGTCAACTTCTGCAATGCCTGTCACGGTCCGGTTGCCTTCTGACACCGGAATATCTTCTATGGGCATTGGCTTGCCGTCAAAGCTCATCTCCGAGCGGCTTCCGGAATCGGATTCAACGATCAATTCCTCGGCAAAGCAATTCCAGCCGTTGCAGGTGGGGCACTTCCCCAGCCATTTGGGCGACATGTAACCGCAATGCTGACAAAAAAAACTTGTCTTGTTTTTTTTCAAATCTCATTGCTCCTTGATTAGTGAAAGGAGAAAAGCATATTCTTCTTCGCCGTGTCAATACTTATTGGCTTAATATTAAAAAGAAAATCAACCAAGACAATAGAGCGTTGGCTTTAACCATATAATTTTAAAATGGAGATGGACTGATCTTCTACGATTTGATTGGGCGTTGTCCCCCTATTTTTATTCAACATACCGGTTTACAAAAAAAGGCAGGGTCATCAACGGCTCTGCCTTTTTAAGATTATCGGATATTTTTTATCTCAGTAGGCGCTTCCTGGAGTTTCAATGATGGCGTACCCTACAAGCTCTCCTTTGCGGTTGAACACATGGCAGATTCCTTCCCAGTAATCCTGTAACGATGCCGGATTATACTGGTCTTCAACGATAGGGACTACGTCATATTCCTTTTCTTTAAACGGAACGGTGACGTGCCATCCAAGTCCTATCTTTTTACCATTGAACTTTTCAAATTTCTTTACACTATACGTGAAATTATCGAAACTGACCGCACTTCCTTGCTTGTCAATATAGGTTCCTTCCTTGCTCCCTGTTTTGGGAAAAGGGAAAAGCATGATTTCCTCGTCATCAAAAAATCTGAAAGAAAACCATTCCCAGCCCAATTCGCTGAACTTTCCCCATTGGCGGTCGAACCATGCCTTGCCATTTCCATCGATCTTTACCCAATTGCCGTTTTTATCCTTGAATTCGATTTCTCCCTTTGCTTTGATATTGGTAAAGGAGTAGTAAAAACTCCTCTCCTTAGGCTTGTCGGGATGTCCCATGACGATTATGCCGTCTTTTCCGTGCCACGTGGCATCCTTTGACGGTATGCCTTCAATATTCATTTTTAACTTGTCGCTCTTGCCTGCTATTTTAATCAGGTGATTATCCAGGCAAATCATGCTGTCTTGAAAAACAGCGCATCGCGCGTCGGCATAGACCTTATCGGAACGGAGTTTAACCTTTTCGGAAAACACATGCTGGCCGGTCGCGCAATCCGTAAAGGACAGATGAAGTGCGTATCCTTCAAACAGGGAAACCGGGTTGCGGATCAAATATCCGCGGAATATTGTAAATTGATAAAGATACAGTTTGTTGTTCTGATCGGACGCGTATCCGGTAAGATACCACCACTCTCCTCCGTCATCGTGCGGAGACCATTCGTAAGCCGCGTCTTTATGCGTCGTATTGTTATAGGGAATGTAGACTGATTTATTGAAACATCCTGTCAATGCAAGACTGATGATGACCAGAAAAAGTATTTTCTTCAACGGAGCCTCCTTGACTTGGGCGGTAATTAGGTAATTGGGGACAACAGCGCCCGTTTATTTTATTATCCCTATTATCGAAACGACGCAACAGCAAAAGAAATCTCGCATCCATCAATTCAATCTTTGGATATGGCGTCCACAGAGTGCGGGAATGTATAACCGGCATCGGCGTAAAGCTTGCGGATATGGAGGATGTCTTCCTCTTTGTTATCGCCGGGAACCACTTCGCCGAGCCAGCGGGTGATTTTGTGATCGTTGTCCAGATACCAACAGATAATGGAAACGTTGGCTGCTTTGGCGATATGCCAGAAACCTGTTTTGATGGTTGTAACTTTCTTTCTTGTTCCTTCAGGTACGATGGCGAGAAGAAACTCGTCGCGTTGGTTGAAAACGTCAACCATCTGCCCCACAACACCGCTTGACGCTTTCCTGTCCACGGGAATGCCGCCGATGGCGGTAAGAAAGGTGGACATGGGCCATCTGAACCATTCTTTTTTGATCATGATATGACCTGTTCTTTTCACAATCCTGAATCCCGTGAAGGCTCTCACCGTGTCCATGTTGCTGGTGTGGGGAAAACCAATGATCACATGTTTCTTTAAAAAATAAGGAGGCAAGGGTTCAAAACGCCAGCCCATTATCATATATAAAAACCGTCCCACAAGACTCAAGAATCCTTTCACACCGTCCCCCCGTTCAATTCAAAATGAAGTCCAAACGAACATACCCGTTTGGATAGTCGATCATCATCATGAAAACGTTCGTTCTATATACCAGCTCCATTCCACTTGCAAGCGCACCCCTGATTTTTATTTAAGAGCCGTGAGTGCCACGACATCGTGAATTACGGGGTCTTGAAATACCTTATTTGAAAAGGCCTGCGATTTCTGAGTTATTTTGCAAGACGGAAAACAAGGAAGGCAGAAATAGATATTTTTTTGCGGCACAGGTTAGCTATGGTGACAGGTTCAAACGAGATTTCGGAATGTTTGGGGATTTATTATGTAACGGTAAGCCAGGCCATAAAGAATGGAGCAAAAAACTGATATTTCAAGCGCCCGTATGTACGTCCCACCCTTGTTACTGAACAACCATTATGCCAAATGCTCAGAATCTGTCGAATTGAATATGCTTATTCATCAACTCAAAATGTTTATCGAGTGAGTAAAGGCATAAATTATTGTTGCGGA
>CAYVFA010000150.1:0-5215 GCA_964450075.1 uncultured Smithella sp. | reverse complement strand
TCATGAAAAAATATTTATCCAAAATAATCCCTGTTTTAATCATCTTTTGGATTTTCTTATATGCTCCCGTCGGGGTCATTACGGATTTATACGCAGATCAACATATGAATCCCGGCGCCAAAAGCGAGACGGCCAATGTAGGCTATCTGGAAAATGTATTATTTGATAAGTTGTCCGGTCGGGAAAGAGTCCGTCTGGTGGTATCTCAGCAGCCCTCGATTGCTCCGACGTCCATTCAGGGCGATAATAGTTTGCTCATCAGTCTGGAAAATTTGTATGCCCCCGACAATATGCGGGAAATCCAGACGTGGAAACAGGCTGTTAATGTGACGGATGTGCAGCTTCAGCAGCGCTCGTCAGAAGGCAAACAATGGATTAATTTAAAAATTAATCTTAAAGAAATGGTTCCCTATTCCATCAGGCAGGAAGGAAAGATTGTTGTCATTGATTTCAATATTTCCAGTGTAGAAGAAAAGTTAAGCGCGAATAAGCAGAAGTCCGGAGACGCGATTGCCGGCAATGCTTCCAGTGAAGGGAGTGCAGCAAAAAAGCAGGCTGGCCGCGAGGCAGCCAACAGATATACGGATAGAATCGTATCGCTCGATTTCCAGGATGCTGATATTAAAAGTGTTTTCCGATTAATGTCGGAATACGGCAATGTGAGCATCATTTCCGGTGATGACGTGAAGGGTAATGTCACTTTAACGATGAGAAATGTGCCCTGGGATCAGGCGTTTGAATCCATACTCGATATCAAAGGGCTTGGCCAGAAGCAAACAGGTAATATCATCAGCGTCATGACGTTGGACAGAAAGAAAAAAGATGAAGCAGACAAACTCAAGGCGGAAGAGGATAAAGTAAAAGCGGATGATGCCCGCAAGGCAAGAGAACAACAATCTCTAGTTGAGAAAGGAAAATTGCGCCAGATTCTGATTGAAGCAAAAATAGTCGAAGTATCGGAAGAATTTGCCAGAAATCTGGGGATCAAGTGGGGGTTTGGCCAGCACGGGTCAACGGGCAATTTTGGATTGGGTTTTTCCGGCGGCACCAATCCGCTTATCGGTGGCACCAATCCTCTATCGATGAATTATCCAGCTCAAATTAACGCCTTAACAGCCGCTACGCCATTAACGATGGCGGCAGTTAACTTTCCATCGACTGTTACCGGACCTGCTTTTGGTCTTGTTTTTGGAGGAGCCAAAGGCTTTATTGAAACTCAGATCAATGCACTGGAGGAGACAACTCAGGGTAAAATCATTTCAGCGCCCAGAGTTGTGACGATGGACAATGTGAAAGCCGTTATTAAGCAGGGTGATGAAGTGCCTTACGTGACGCCCGCTTCAGGCAGTTCGGCGGCCAGCGTTACGTTTAAAGAAGCTGTTTTACGATTGGAAGTAAAACCGAAAATTACCGATGAAGGCAAGATTTCCATGGAAATCAAAGCGACCAACGATACACCGGATTACGCCACAGGCCAGACGCTTCAGGGTAATCCACCTATTCGGAAGAATGAAGTGGAATCCAAGGTTGTCGTGATCGACGGCGATACGGTCGTTATTGGCGGCATCTCCCGAAACACCGAGAGTAAAGCGACTTCTGGTCTTCCCCTGTTTTATAAGATTCCGGTTTTGGGATGGTTGTTCAAAACGGAATCTGTCGAGAAGCAAAAGCGGCAATTGATGATATTTATTACGCCGAAAATATTGTCTGAAGCCGGATATGTTGAAGATCCATGTGATACGACTTCTGCCGATCAACTGGATCGTTGTCCCAAGCGGGATTAAAACAATCACTTCCCCAAACATTAATCCCTCTGCAGCAAAATGTGCAGAGGGATTTTTATCGGTCAATGCACAAAATTTAATCCGATGTGCGAAATTGAGTGGGCCAAGTCATGAAGCTGAAAACCATAATCGTCCTGTCTGTTTTACTTTGCCAGTTATTTCTGGTTTCCTGCACCAGCACACCCTGGCATAGAGATCAGGCTAATGTATCTTTAAAAAATGGGATTGCTTTGATTGAGGCGCGACAGTACCTGGGTGCGCTCAAAGAACTGCTGGAGGCTGATAAAAATGCTCCCGATGATCCCGTCATCAATTACCATTTAGGCATTGCGTATCTGGGACGTGGTTTGAGGGATCTGGCCATGGAAAGGTTTCAAAATGCCGTATCCTTAAAGGAAGATTATTCAGAAGCGCATAATTACATAGGCACCCTGTATATGGATCAGGGACAATGGCAGAAAGCGGTTGATTCGTTTGATAAAGCGCTGAAGAATTATCTTTATGAGACACCGGGGCTTGCTCTTTATAATTCCGGTTGGGCTTATTATAACCTGCAAAATTATGATATGGCCATGTCCCGTTATCAGCAGGCGCAAAGACAGGATGGAATGACCAATTTGCAGCCGCAAATCGAAAAAAATATCGGATTAATCTACATCAAAAAATCGGATTGGATCCAGGCCAGGGAGCATCTGGAAAAATCCGTTGGGTTGAATCCTTCTCTTTTTGATGCTCACTTTTTTCTGGCTGAAACTTATTTGAAATTAAAAGACAGGGCCAATGCAAAAAAATCCTTTCAGCAAGTTGTTAAGCTTGCCCCGCAGTCACCCTTGGGCAAAAAAGCACGAGAGTATTTGCAGGATTAAGACGCATGCCGCAAACCACCAATAATTTTTCTCTTCCCAGAATTCATGCCGTCCAGAAAAACTTTCCTGATTATCACGTTGATGGCATCTTGTTTTCCAACATGAGCAATATCCGCTATCTGTCTGGATTTACCGGCAGCGACGGGGTGCTGGTTTTAGGCGCCGATGACGCGCGGCTCCTGGTTGATGGACGCTACACAGTACAAGCTGCGGCGGAGGTTCAGGGGATTCCCGTCCTTCAATATCAAAATAAAATTCAGGGAATTGAACAGGCCGTGAGGGAATTGGGTCTGAAAAAAATTGGTTTTGAAGCCGCCTCCGTTAATGTGGAAATGCACAATGATTTAACAAGCAGGATTAAAAAAGTTCAGTGGGTTGCGCTGGGGAGCGAATTGCGGTTGCTTCGGGCTTATAAAGACAGCCATGAAATCGCCGCCATGAAAAAAGCGGCGGCTATCGCCTCGCAGGCCATAGGCCAGCTTGCCCGCGAAATAAGGCCCGGCTGGACAGAAATGGAAACGGCGCTGCAGCTGGAAATGACGGCACGCAAGGCGGGCGCCGAGCAGGTCGCCTTTGAAACGATTATCGCCGCAGGAGAAAATGGCGCGCTGCCTCACGCCCAGCCGACCCATCGCAAAATCAGAAAGGGAGATTTTGTTGTTATTGATTTTGGCGTGAAGTACGGGGGCTACTGTTCAGATGAAACTTGTACATTTACAATTGGGGAATTGACAGCTGATAAAAAAAATGCTTATCGTGCCGTACTGCGGGCTCACGATGAAGCCATCTTGTCCCTCAGGTCAGGAATAGCCGCGGCGGATGTGGATGCGTTGGTTCGCGGTGTGTTGGGTAAAAAATACAGCCGTTATTTTGTGCACGGAACAGGTCATGGCGTTGGTCTGGAGGTTCACGAAGCACCCAGGCTGGCTCCGAATTCGCAGGATGTTTTAGAGGCCGGAATGATGGTGACGGTTGAACCCGGTCTTTATTATCCCGGCTTGTGGGGCATTCGGATTGAAGACACGGTTTTGGTGAAAAAAAAGTGTTGCGAAATAATTTCAAAGATGAAAAAAGATCTCATCGTTATTGAATGAATTTGAGGTTTAACGGTTATGAAGGTATTTCCAGAAGACCTGCTTTACAGTCGCGAACATATTTGGGTACGGGTTGACGGAGATATGGCTACGCTGGGGATTACGGATTACGCCCAGGAAAGTCTCGGAGAAATCCTGTCGATAGAATTCCCTGAAGTGGATGCCTATGTGGAACGTGACGAATCTTTCGGCTCGATTGAATCCACCAAGGCGGTGGTGGATCTGATTGCTTCGGTCAACGGGACGGTGGTCAGCGTTAACGAAGACATTAATGACGACATCGGCATCATCAACAGCGATCCGCATGATACCGGGTGGCTGATTGTCATTGAGATGGATGATCTGGAGCAACTGGATGATCTTCTGGATGCCGCAGGCTACCATGATTTTATTATGCAGCAGGAAACGGACTGAAGTCCTCTTATGACCTGGCGGTTGCTCAATTATCGGCCATCCAGCGCTTTCGAAAATATGGCCATTGACGAAGCCATTTTTCTAGAAACGATCAAAAACAAGAAACCCCCGACATTGCGTTTTTTCGGCTGGCATCCGGCGGCTGTTTCTATCGGATATTTTCAGGAATTAAAAACCGAAATCAATTTTAATCAGTGCCAGTTGTCCGGCGTGGATATTGTCCGCAGGATCACCGGCGGTAAAGCGGTTTATCACCAGGATGAAGTCACCTATTCGCTTACCGCCGCAAACTCAGAAAAATTATTTCCCGGCAATATTTCCGGGACCTATGAAAGAATCAGCCTTTGCCTGGCGCGCGGCCTGTCTGAACTGGGGATCCATGCTCATCTGGCGGAAGGGAACGGGAATGTTGCGGGCACAAAGAAGAACGGGTCGTCCTGCTGCTTTTCCGTACCGTCCGGCAATGAACTGCTGGTTGACGGCCGGAAAATTTGCGGCAGTGCGCAAATGCGAACGCACGGAGGGTTTTTGCAGCACGGTTCGCTCTTGATGACGTTTGATCCGGTGGAAACCGCCGCCTTGATTCTGTTGTCTTGGGCTTCGGAACCGGTCGAAAAGCTCAGACGCTCTGTTGCGGCTGTCAATGAGGTGATTGCTTCACCCGTCAGCGCGGAGGTTCTCTGCTCGGTTTTGCAGAAGGGTTTTATAAACGAATTGGGCATTTGCTTGACCGAAGAGCCGCTAACATCCGCCGAAAAGGAATTAAGCACGTTCCTGGTCAAAAAATATGAAAGCGACGCCTGGAATTGGCAGCGAAAAAAAGAAGCCTTTAAAGCAGGCTAAAGGTGTCACGGGTTAACTTTATTATTTTAGTTGCAATTTCGATTCAGATCGCATATATGCAAACCTTCACCGTGTAGGCTGTTATGATAAAAAATTTCCATAAGCCCCGCGGATGAAAAATTGTATGCGGGTAACCGTTTGAAATCATGAGGATATTAAGAATTTTTTAGGCTTTGCCAAAAGTGATTTCTAAGCTGGGAGCGTGATTTAAAAC
>CAYVFA010000149.1:0-5260 GCA_964450075.1 uncultured Smithella sp. | reverse complement strand
CTCAATTCCCATAAGCCATCTCCCATCGGTCTTACCAGGGGCATTCCTACAGGCCACATAAACTGAACCACTTTCAAATCCTTACCGATAATCGCCCTTTGTGCTGATGTAAAATCATCGCGCAGCCAGTTTCGAACAGGTTCACTTCCCGAATTCGTCTTAAAAAAAACAACCGATAGTGGCATGCTTGTTCTCATGGGTATTGTATGTACCAATTATGAAACATTGTCAAATATTTTCCCCTCACGACTCGTTGCTCTTCTACCTTACTGCGCGTTCTTGGACCGCGCCCTACAGCCACGTCGCCACTCGGCGCGCCTAATAACCTGAAGGTCACGCGAGGCACACCCTACATTCTTTTCTATTGCTACGAGCTACGAGCCATGAGCTGCTAGCTTTTCCACCATCCACATTTACTATTTTCCCCTTAAATCTTAGCTACTTAAAACTTTTTTAAAGAAGCGCTGTACTTGTTTATTTTCCGTCCGCAAGGTCAGCGTAACGCTTCAAGACCTTTACGATCAAGAATGCTCAATAGCTTAAGAGAAGGACCGGCAGGATGCTTATCACCGATCTCCCACTTCTGAATTGTTGAAAGACTGGTATTGAGCACTGCAGCCATAACCGCCTGGCTAAGACGATAACGTTCTCTGAGAGCGCGAATCTGATCTGCCGAATAAGCAGAAACCGGCTCTATACACAAAAAATCATACTCACGCATTCTGCGTTTATCAATAACCCCAAGTTTATGCAGATCCCGGGCTGTTTCATGAACCGCGCTTAAAAGGCGGCTCTTATGCATTTCACGCTTCATTTTCAACCTCCACCAAAAAACCTTCTTCAATGGCAACTTTAATTTGCGTCGCAGACATACCAAGAATATCTTTTGCCAGCATTTTCAAAGTGGTCAGTTCGTTTTCCAATATATTTTCACGCTCATTCTTCTCAAAACCAAACACAAAAAACCATCTGTCCTTCAGATTCGTCGCCAGCAATGTTCGCGTACTACCCCGCTTGCCTCGCCCTGGCAAAGCAATGCGTTTTTTCACAATACCACCACCAAGATCAGCTTCCAGCAAACCACTCTGAATTTCAAGTACAGCCGTTTTAAGTAATGAATCTTTTAAACCGGCCTTTCGTGCCCAACGAGTAAAATGTCTGGTCTTATAAATCATCCTTGCCCATACTATACCACTTAGTGAAGTACTTTACAAGATTAAATCGAGAGATTTGCATAACCACATAAAGCCGTCAATTTTTCATGCCCGAAATCGCCTGTCGGTCATCCATGCTTCAATCTTCCTGGATTCCCGACAAAAAAAATCGGGAATGACTTTCTTTTTATCATAACCTTTCAGGTCACGCGTGCTCGAAATCCTCCCCGACAGATAATCTCGGGTACATGCCTGTCAAGCATCCACGCCCTTTTGTCATGCCCGAAATCTCCTGTCGGGCATCCAGTCTAAAAACCCATCCGTGCTTGCGCAATCACCATGATTACGCCATAACATTACTGTTCAATCATCAAAATCGAAATCCAAAAGCCCTTGTTTTCACATAACAATTAGCTATCGGCTATCGGCTTTCCGCTATCGGCCGACCGCTGATAGCGGAAAGCCGACGGCCACATAAAACTTCTTTTATTTCATCAGTTTCAATAGTCTTTTGCAGGCTTCATCAATCACATCGTCATCTTTTGCGTAGCAGAAGCGGGCTAGATTTTCACCGCTGTCGTCATGATAAAACGCCTCACCGGGAACACAGGCAACGCCCGTTTCGCGAAGCAGGTACATCGCCCGTTCTTTGCTGTTGCTTCCCGGCAGCGCGCTGATGTCTGCCAGGATATAGTAGGCCCCATCCGGAACATGTGGTGTGAGCTTTGCCTTAAACAGCGCATCACAGATTTTATCCCTTTTTTCCCTGTAAAGTTTGGAAAGACCAAGATAATATTCCGTGCTGATTTCTCGCAAACCTCTGGCAACGCCGGATTGCAGGGGCGCCGGCGCACATACATAAACCAGATCGCTGAAGAAACCGATAGCCGTTGTCCATCGCGCATCGCAAATGCAATAACCGATGCGCCACCCTGTTATACTGAACGTTTTGGACAGTCCCGAAATCGTGATCGTCCTTTCCTTCATACCCGGAAGCATAGCAGGAGGAATATGCTGACATTCCCCGTAAAGAAAGTGTTCATAGATCTCATCAGTAAAAACAAACAGATCATGCTTTGTGGCAAACGCTGCAAGCATGTCAAGCTCTTGCCTTGTGAACACCTTTCCGGAAGGATTGGCGGGCGTGTTAATCATGATACCGCGCGTTCTGGGCGTTACAACCGCTTCCAGATCAGCAAGCGAAAATTGCCAACCGGGCAGCTTCATCCGGACATAAACAGGCACCGCCTGCGTTGCCACCAAAGTTTGAATGTGATACCCGTAAAACGGTTCAAACAGAATAACCTCATCGCCCGGATTCAGCAGTGCCAGACAGGCACAATAAAACGCGCCGGTGGAACCGCCACTAATGATAACCTCATTTTCCGGATCGACATCCATGCCATAAAATTGCTTTTGCTTTGCCGCAACCGCTTCGCGCAGTTCCATCAAGCCGGCGTAATGGGTGTAAGTGTTAATCCCTGCATCCATCGCCTGCCGGACGCCATCCCTGACAACCAGTGGCACCTCCGTATCGCAAACCCCCTGCGAAAGATTGATACCACCAACCCTGTCGCATTCGATGGACATATTCCGAATCTCAGACTGCATCACCCATTCATGACGGGCACTTAAATTTAAAGACATAAGCATTTACCTTTCTTAATGATTTCAGAATACAGGAGACAGGAGTCGGAAGTCTTATGCAGAATTGAGAATTGATTTCATATAAGCTGACAATAATTTACTGATCTCTTCAATGTCAGACATACTTTTTGAAGTATTACCATAGCCAAGATCTTGCGATAGAATTAAGTAATATTTGCATTCCTCCATCGAACCCTGTGCAATATTCATAAAACGGCATTTATCAAGTTTGCCGACTTTCTTAAATCCCTCTGCAATGTTCGCCGGTATAGACACTGCGGCACGTCTAAATTGCGAAGTAAGGCCATAAAGTTCTTCTTTAGGGAAATTCTTGGTCAATGAATATACAGAAAGAACAAAGTGATGTGCTTTTTGCCAGACAATCAAATCTTGAAAAGACTTTGCCCGTTCCCTTTCCATTCTACCGCCTACCTCCTGTCTGCTTTCTTCTGTATACTTACTTCTGCCTTCTTACTCTTGACTCCTGACTTCTGTCTCCTATTTTTTATAAAACTTCCTCACTACCTCAATCACATAATCAATTTCGTCTTCGGAAATTTCCACATTCATCGGCAACGAGCAAACTTCCCGGCTTAATGCTTCCGTTTCGGGGAAACCACGATCTTCAAGCTTCAGAGCTTCATGTTTGTAATAAGGTTTTCTGAATTGCGTAAGGACTTCGATGCCATTTGCTTTCAGAAAATCGGAAAATTCACTTCCCTGTTTTGATCGCAGCGTATAATTTTGGTAAATATGATCCCTGCGCGGATCATCATAATGCGGCAAAAGCAAATCCGGAAGATCAGATAGAGCCTGCCTGTAACGTTCGGCAATCTCTTTCCTTCGAATAATCCAGGATGGCAGATACCGAAGCTTCACATCCAGAAAGGCCGCCTGCATATTATCCAAAAGACAGGTGAACCCGTGACCGTGATATTCGCCAGTGTCACGATCTTCGCCGTTGTAGCGCATCCGTGTGGCAAACAATGCCACATCCGGATCATTCGTTGTGATCGCCCCGCCATCGCCATAACCACCCAGTATCTTGAACGGATAAAAGCTCCAACACCCTGTCAATCCCCAAGACCCAGCCATCCGCTTTTCTCCTGCCTCCTGTCTTCTGTCTTCTGACTTCTGTCTTCTGTCTCCTGTCTTCTGATTTTCCATACTCGAACCCAGACTCTGACAAGCATCCTCAATAACAACCAAATTATATTTTTCGGCAATCTCCATTATTCTGACCATGTCCGCCATATACCCGCTCAAATGCACTGCCATAATCGCCCTAATTCTGCCTCCTGCCTTCTGTCTTCTGTCTTCTATGGCTTTTTCTATTTCCTCACAATCAATATTAAAATCCTTCCCCACATCCACCAGTACCGGAGTTGCCCCCACATTCACAATGGCCGAACAAGAAGCCACAAAAGTATGCGCGGGAACAATCACCTCATCGCCGGGTCCAATCCCTGCCGCCCGCAATGACAGATGCAAAGCGTCATAACCGCTGTTCAATCCCACTGCGTATTTCGTACCGACAAATTTTGCCAGATTCTCTTCAAAGCTCTTCAACTGTCCGCGGTCAATCAAATCCCCCTTGGACATCACTTCAAAATAAGCCGCATCAATTTCGTCCTTGATCATATTGTAAACTTTTACCGGCTCAACAAATTTAACTTTTCTCATAAGGCAATCTCCTCTAAATCAATCTGCATAATACTGGCTGGGGCAGGTCAATCCTGTTTTTCATTTTACAAAGTCAATGTAATTTTCATTGTCAATCATTTCAAAGGCCGCATCCGGATAACTATCAACCCAGGCAGACGATGTTCTGCGGGACTTTCTTTTCCACTTAAATTCATATCCAAAGAGCTTGCCTTCTCTTTCTTCTACCCAATCAATCTCCTTTTGATTCCAAGTGCGCCAGAAATAATTATTTGAGTAAATCTGTTTATATGATTGTTTCTTCAGGCGTTCGGCAACCAGAAAATTTTCCCAGAGCTTCCCGATATCATCGCGAATATCAAGGGGATTAAAATTAGCTATGATGGCATTGCGTATTCCGTTATCGAAAAAATAATATTTGCTTTTAGATGTAATTTCATTGCGGAGATTACGGCTGAAGCCGCGCAGATTGAAAATTACAAAAGATTTTTCAAACAAATCCAGATATCGGGCTACGGTCTTGCTATCAATTCTTAATTGTCTGGCCAATTCCGAAAGGGAAACTTCACTGCCTACTTGAAAAGCCAGCAGGCGTAAAAGGTCTAAAAGTATTTTGGAGCTTTTAACCTTTTCTAATTCCAGAATATCTTTCAAAAGGTAAGACCCCACCAGCTCTTCCAAAACTTTTTTCTTATCATTTACAGCTTCTGACGTTAGCACCTCAGGATAACTGCCGAAGATTAAATAATCGTCCAATCGGCTTCTCAAATCGTAATCATTATAAAGATTACCCATTT
>CAYVFA010000148.1:0-5283 GCA_964450075.1 uncultured Smithella sp. | reverse complement strand
GAAGCTGTCCGGCAAGCGATGCCTGAAGGGGTGCTTCCGTATTCATCGCCACCGGAAACCGAGCCGGAAAAGGCAATCGGAAATTGCCCCGCAGTTTCCCATATTCCGTCATCGTCGCGGTGACCTCACCGCTCAGGGCATCTTCCCGCCAGGACCAGTCCAGTGATGCGTCCTGGAGATCAACGCTCACATCTCCTTTTTGACCCCGCCAGGTCATTTTTGATTGATGGAGCGTCGTATGACCCGTCAGGGAAAAACGACCGTTCGGCAGGAGTCTGCCTCTGGCCTCGCCTGCCATTTCACCTTTCAGGGCGGGTTGGCCGGGTACCCATGCCGAAAAAGCCATCAGATCAAATTTCTGCCAGCGCAGGTTTAAATCTCCTTGATCCGGCAGCGCAAGCCGTGCGGGCGACAAAGAGGAAAAAGTGCCTTGCAGCGTTCCCCCTTGAACCAGAGACACATTCAGTTCGGCCCGGGTGCCTTTTTCATTGGCTTTTAAGGTCAGCTCACTTTGCCGGAGGTTGACGGATTGTCCCTGCGACAGCAGTGTTCCCGACAGGGAAATCTTTCCCGTAAACGAAATCTGATTCCGGGGCAGAAGATTTAAATGAAGATTGCCGCTGCTTTTGCCGGTGATAAATTCCTGATCCATCCAGGCGAAGGCTCTTGCCGGATTGAGTTCATTCCAGGTCAGATCCAGGGAACCGGTCCATGGTTTGCCTGCAAGCTTTGCGGACAAGCTGAGGGTTTCTGGTCCCCGCCCTGTGAGGTTCAAGGGATCCATTAACAGGCTGCCGGGCGTGATGGACAGGGAAGCCGGTTGAACAAGTTTCCAGGGACCGGCGCTGTCCACGCCGTTCATCTGCAGCACTTTCCCCTGCCAACTGTCCTGACGATAAGCTCCGGACAGAACCAGATTCATTTCATGGCGGCTGTGACGAGCCTGAGCCGTCAGCGTGTGCCGTGCGGCCGTTCCATTGACCTCCGCCATCAGTGTGTCGGCTGCAAAACCCCGGTAGCGAAGCGAGTTGAGTGTTGCGTTTACCGACAGAGGAGAATTTTCCTGATCCGCCACGGCGGCTTTAAGGTTAGCCCGGGCGATCGTTAAACCGCCTGCGGTTAACCCACTGGCTGCGGCGGAAATAACGCCGCCTGGCCTGCCGTTATGCAGGCGCAGGAAGCCTTCAGCCGATACCCTGCCTGACGTTTCGGGAACAAGCAGGGAAAGATCGCTGATCCGGGCGGTAAAGTCCAGTTTGTCCTGGAGGGCTCCTCGGGCGGTCAGTTGAAAACCCTTTCCCGTAAGCAACAGGCGAGCAATCCGGACATCGTCGTCTGTAAAGGTTGCGCGCAGGTCTCCGGTCAGTTGTTGTCCGTGGAGACGGCTTTGTCGCAGGATGCCGGTGACTTCGCCGCTGATTGCTTTTCGCGGCGAGACGGATACGCCGCCTTCCAGATCAAAATTAATAATACCCGCCCAGGCCGGGTCAATGCCTTTTGGATTCAAATCCCGGCCGGTCAGGACGCCTGTGACAGCAAGATTTTTTTGCCAGTCGATCTGCATGTGGCCGTTGAGCGTGCCGCCCAGCGCTGTTCCCTGTATCGCTTTTATGGCTATGCTTTTGTCGTTTCCCGAGTAATCACCCGCCATCCGGGTGGCTTGCCAGCCTTTCTCCTTGTTGGTAAGCGTGATATGCCCATGGTACTGGTTAAGGTTTCCGGTGAAGGTTAAAGTTCCGGAGAGATTCGTCGGGATTTTGATTTCCGATGTCCAATCAATTTCCGATGCCGAGGCTTGCAGATCCAACGAAGGCAAAGGTTCGCTTACCGTCAGCATACCGTTTGCGGTGATCAGCCCCGGTTTGCCGGGACGATGCAAACGAACATGGTTCAGGGGGAAGCCTTTAGGTGTCATGCCGGTTTCCGCTGACAGCTCCCAGAGGGGTTGCTTGTTCTGAAGGCCTGTCAGATGAAGGTTGCCCCCAAGTTCGCCTGCTTGTTTTCCCGGTCCGAATTTTGCGCTGAGCTGGAAATGATCCATACCGGCCAGCCGATGAGAAGGGGCCGCCGTGAGATCCGCTTCCAGCAGGGGGCGTTTAAATCCGGCCAGTATGTTTCCACTGGCAACGCCTTCGCTTGCAACCACCTGAAGACTAGTGACGGACAAACGGGCGCGTCGAAAGGCCACGGAGGCGGTTAGCGTCTGAACAGACAGGGGCTGTTTGTCCAGATGGCGATAAGTGATATTGCTGATTTCCAGACGATCAATGCTGACGTTCACCCATGCCATCCAACCCGCTGCCTTAGGCCAGATGAGCCTGGGTGGCGTATCCGGCGACTGGTCGGAAATGGATACGTTCTTTAATACAAGATTTTGAATGCCAAGGTGCCCAGCAACGAGAGCAAAAGGGGAGGCGGAGAGCGCCGCGTGTTGTATGGTGATTTTCCCCTCCGGCCATTGAATATCCGTGTTTTCCAGACGCAGCGCAGAAGCCAGCGTTCCTTCGATTTTTTCCGACGAAATCTTCAAGCCTGTCTGGCGGGAAACCATATCCAGTAGGCGGTGCGCGCCTGCCTCCGTGCCGAAAAGCCAAACGAAGGCGACAACACAGGCAATGGCCGCTGCCAGGCTCATCACGATCATCAGATATTTCAGCACCCGTTTCAAAATTCAAACCCCACCGTAAAATGGACACGAAACCCCGGATCATCTACGCCGATTTGTCTGGCGACGGACAAATTCAGGGCGCCAACCGGCGTGAAGTAATGGACGCCGACCCCCGCAGCCTGAAACAGCGTCAGATCGGAAAAAGTATCAAAGGCGTTGCCGGCGTTGTAAAACGTCGAAACAGCCCAGTCTTCTCCTATGGCGCGCTGCAGCTCAACGCAGCCGCTTAAAAGGTTTTTACCACCCACAACATTTCCTGAAACATCACGGGGGCCCAGCGACTGATAAGCGTAGCCCCGGACGCTTTGATCGCCGCCCGCAAAGAAGCGCAGGGATGGCGGAAGCTCGCTGATCGGGTCCGAAAAAAAAGTAACCGCCGTTTTGGCGCTGGTTGAAAGAGACAGACGCCAGGGCAGCGGCAGGATATGACTGGCCTCAAAAAGCAGCTGCAATAACTGGGTGGTTGAACCCAGAACCTCATCTGTGCCGCGCAGATCGAGGGCATAGCGAAAACCCCGGCTGGGACGAATCAGGCTGTCGTAATGGTTGTCGGAAAACCGGACGCCCGGCAGCACATAACGCGACGTCGAATCCTGAACGCCGATGGTAAATTCCTCCTGCTGAAACTTGACATAAGCTGTGCCCTGCCTCTGATTGCCAAAGCTGCTCGTCCGGGCCAGCTCCAGAGAAATGAGCTGACTGTTGTAGGTTGTAATATGCTCTTTTTGGATATTGGCCTGAACGGACGTGTAAGAGCGGATGTCTTGGTCAGCCGGAATAATGTAGCGGCCCGTAAGCCCTTGCAGCCTTTCTGAAACATACAAATGAGAATTGAATTCGTGGCCTTTTTGCAGCATGTTGAGGTCCCGGTAACGCAGTGCAAATCTTGCTCCCGTGTCCGTTCCGTATCCGACGCCGGGTCTCAGGCTTCTTCGCGGCGCGGGTTTCAGCACAATGCGAACGGGGATCCGGTGATCGCTGGCCTGCTCTTTTTCCGCCAGAATCGTCACTTCGCGGAATCGCTCCGAATTGCTGAGTTGAAGCTGGGATTCGGCAAGCTTTGTGTATGAAAACACGTTGCCCGGCGCAAAGGCCAGATAACGCCGTAAAAAGGCTTCGGGATAATCGGGGGCGCCCGTCAGGGTGGTATCGGAAAAATAATACCGCTCGCCGGTTTGCAAAACCAGTGTGATGGCGGCATGCCGGCCGGTTTCGTCGATGTGGATTTCATGGACGGCATACAAGGCGTCCAGATACCCCAGTTCCATCGCTCTGGCTTGCAGCGCCTGCCTGGCCTGCTCGTAAGGTTGATGAAGAAGCACGCCGCCTTTTTGGAGCGGAAAGGTCGAAACGAGAGCCAGAAGCAACGATTCAGATGCACCCGAACCGGTTATGGAGACACGGACGTCCGTCAAAACCGCAGGCGGTCCGGTTTCCACTTTGACCAGCACACGATAGCTATCCGCTTCGGGTGTTTCCAGAGTGATGGTCACACGGGCAGAATAATAGCCGAACGGTTCAAGCGCGGCGAGCACTTTCTGCTCAGCCTGACTGACAAAACGTTCCAGCCACAGCCTGTCTGCTTTTCCGTCCTTCACCAGACCGTAAGGAAGGTCCAGCGCCGCCAGAACATTTTTCCGCGCGTCGCCTTCAACGCCCTCTACGATCATTTCTACCGGGTCGGCTGCCCGGGCGATTCCGGTAAGCCCCGCACCCGAAAGCAGGCAGAGCAGAATGATCAGGTAAGGCAGCCGTGCGCGGGCGTTTGCCGGGCAGGAGATCGCTTTGATCTCGGGTGAATCATATAAAAACGGCCGGCGCCGTTGTCTTTTACCGTTTAATATATTCATGTACCGCAGACCTTGTTTCCCCCGTCCATAAAATAATGATTGGGGCTATCCCGGAGAAACGACGAGTTGGCGAAAGTCTATGGCATGTATCGCGGGATTGCAAGAGGATCATTGAAACTGCGGTCAAGTTCACCTTGACACACAGAAGGTCACTTAATATACTGCGCCCTACGAAATGGAAGTTCTTTCCATTATAATAACTGAGCTGCTGGCACATCACACAAAAGTGGAGGGGAATATGAAGTGCAAATTTCTCGTTGTGGTATCGTTTGTTTTTGTCCTTCTGCTGGACAGCGCAATCTCATTCGCGTTCACCGTCGTCATCAAAAATAACTCAACAGAACATATTTTTAAAAACGTAGCGGTCAACGCCTGCAATCGGATTAATCGGGATTCTTGCTCGGATAGTCGAGGGGGTGACATTGCCATCGGCAACTCTGGTACGGTAAATACGGGGGCTAACTGTCCAAAATATATAATTCTATCGACATTTTATCCGCAGGGTTCAACGAGCGTTCAGCGAAGCCAATGTATTTTCCCAACGACCAATACGCCCTACAGCTATCCCTCAGGATGCGTGGCTGAATGCAGTAATTCCGTGTGGGAGGTAAAAATAATGGATGGCGCTTGGAGGTTTACAAAAATTCAATAGCCGGTATATCAAATTACGTCCGCTTCGCCATTTTTCAAGAATAAGGCAGCACAGGGTCAAATAATCCTCAATTACCCAATTTGAATTGACATTATGTGGAACTTAATGGTAAG
>CAYVFA010000147.1:0-5324 GCA_964450075.1 uncultured Smithella sp. | reverse complement strand
AAATCCGTAATGGCGGCCAATACAAATAAAAATGCCAGCACCAAAGACCAGAAAGGGCCGGGCGACATCAGGAGAAAAAACAAAAAAGGAACAACGCTGATGCGCGCCAGAGTAATGGTATTGGGCAAATTGAACATATCACGCTTTTTGTTCATTCGTTTCAGCCATGTAATCGACGTTAAATGTTCGGGAGGGTTGGAGGTCCCGTTATTTTTTCGGCACTTTCTTCCAGTCTTCCAAAAACAACACAATGCCCTTATCCGTGAGAGGATGCTGCGCCAGCTGCGCGATGACTTTGTAGGGAATCGTGGCAATATCCGCGCCCATTAAAGCGGCGTCCAAAACGTGTTTGGGATGCCGGATGCTGGCTACAATAACTTCCGTGTCATATTCATAGTTGTCGTAAATATCAAGAATCTGCTGGGTCAGTTCCATACCGTCATGCGCGATATCATCCAATCGCCCTACAAACGGACTGACATAGGCCGCACCGGCTTTAGCCGCCATCAAGGCTTGAAGCGGTGAAAATATCAACGTCTGATTCACGTCGATGCCTTCGGCGGCAAACATCTTGGTGGCTTTCAGACCTTCCGTCGTCATCGGTATTTTAATGACAACCTGATCTCCCAGACGGGCCAGCTTTTTGCCTTCGGCAAACATGCCTTTCGCCTCCAGACTGATCACTTCCAGGCTGACCGGCCCTTCCACAATTTCCAGAATTTCCGAAACGACCGAATTAAAGTCTCTTTTTTCTTTGGCAATCAGCGACGGGTTCGTCGTAACACCATCTACCATGCCCAGCGCCAGTCCGTCCTTAATTTCCGCAATATTCGCGGTGTCGATAAAAAACTTCATAATACCCCCTATATTTCCAACAAATTATTTTTTGCCTGAAACGTATTTCTCACAACATTCCCTGCTGCAAAAATATTGCGGCTGACCTTCTATTTCATTGAGGTATGCCTGACTCTTTGGCACGTAAGTTTTGCAAAACGGGTCCTGCACCAGGTCTTCACCTTTGGGTGTCGCAGCATCCACCCGATACCCTTTTACTTCCTGAGATTTTACCCGCCGGAACATCGTCACGACCCGGTAACCCACATAAAGCAATATTAATATGCCCAGTAATTTAATAATCATCATCACCTTCTTTTTTATATACCGTAAAGCTCAACAATTTTCTGATCGTTCAATCTTTCTTTTAATCCCCGCATCGAAACACCGAAAACCGGATGAATGAGATACGATGCAATTTCACACAAAGGTTCCAGCACAAAAAGCCTTTTATGCATTTCCGGATGCGGAACAATCAAATCAACGTCATTAATGATCTCCTGACCATACAAAAGCAGATCAAGATCAATGGTGCGAGGAGCACCGGCAAAGGCTCGAACCCGCCCCATCATTTTCTCAATATTCTGTAATACTTTTAAAAGATCTCCCGGCACAAGCGTCGTCCGGATTTCTGCCACTGCATTGATGAACCAGTTCTGATTTTCAAGTTCATTTCGCTCTTCCCCGATGCTTGAATTTGCAATGACGGGTTCCGTTTTATAAAAAGATGAAACCCTTTCCAAGGTCATGTCTGAAACATGAGACAATTTATTAACAGACTCCCTGCACTGCAACAAAGGATTGCCTAAATTGGAACCAATCCCTACATAGGCCAGAGTGCCTTCCAACATATCACCTGCTTATTTGATATTTTTCAATCCCAAGACATCCTGCATATCGTACAGGCCGTTTTTCTGATTGACGATCCACTCCGCCGCTCGAATCGCCCCTTTGGCAAAGTTATCACGACTTTGGGCGCGATGCGTGAATTCCAACCGCTCTCCGATTCCGCCAAACATCACGGTATGTTCTCCCACAATATCGCCTGCGCGAATGGTCTGGATGCCAATTTCCTTCTTTGTGCGCTCTCCAATCATCCCCCGGCGCGTATAAACCGCATCCTTCTTGAGGTCCCGTCCCAGTTTATCTGCTATCACCTGAGCCATCTGCATCGCCGTACCACTGGGAGCGTCTTTTTTTAAATGGTGATGTGCCTCGATAATTTCAACATCATAATCATCGCTGAGAATTCCCGAGCAATACTCCAGCACTTTCAGCATCACATTAACGCCGACACTCATGTTCGGAGACAACACACAGCGTGTTTTTTCGGAAAGCCGCCTGACAATTTCTATTTCCTCAGCGGTAAATCCTGTGGAGCCGATCACGATGCTGCAATTTTTTTCACTGGCAATACTCAGATAATTCAGAGAGGCTTTATGATCGGTAAAGTCTATCACCACATCGGCCTGACCAATGCAATCGGCCAATTTATCACTGACCAGTGCACCGGTTCTGCCTAATCCCAGTGAATGGCCGACATCTCTTCCGATGATGGGGTGCCCCGTCACTTCAATAGCGCCGACAACCTGCATATCGTCCATTGTTGAAATAAGGTTGATAATCCTGCCGCCCATTTTTCCACCCGCGCCTGTGACGATTACCTTGACCATAACACCCACTCCTTAGATCATCATTAGTTTTTCCCGATCATGAAATCAGGCCATAATTTTCCATAACCTTTTTGAGTTTATCATAATTTGCCGGGGCCATTTTACACAGCGGCAGTCGATATTCGTATTCGATCTTTCCCATCAACGACAAAGCGGCTTTCACGGGTGTGGGGTTCACCTCGATAAAAAGAACATCGAAAAGCGGACTTATCTTTTGATGCAATGATCTTGCTTTTGCCATGTCCCCAACTTCAACCGCATCAACCAGAGCGACCATGTCGGCGGGAACAATATTGGACACAACAGAAATGACGCCCTTCCCGCCAATAGCCATTAAAGGAAGCGTCATGCCGTCATCACCGGAGAGTACATCAAAATCAGAACCGCACAAATCAATCACATCGTTCATCTGTTTGAGCGAACCGGATGCCTCCTTGATTCCGACAATATTGCTGATCTTCGCCAGCCGGGCAATCAATTCCGGCGACATATTCACACCAGTCCTGCCGGGAATGTTATAGGGAATAATCGGAATAGCCACATTTTGCGCAATCAGCTGAAAATGCTGATAAATGCCTTCCTGTGTCGGTTTGTTATAATAGGGGCAGGTAATCAACGCACCGTCCGCACCCGCATCACAGGCGTGCTTTGTCAAACGCAAGGCTTCCGCCGTACTGTTGGATCCTGTACCGGCAATCACCGGCACTCTTTTCTTGACGGCGTCAATCGTAATTTCAATCACCCGGTCATGCTCATCATGCGTCAGCGTGGGCGATTCACCCGTTGTCCCGCAGGGGACCAGGCCATCGATGCCGCCGGCAATCTGAAACTCAATGAGCTCCCGCAGGGCCTTTTCGTCCACCTTGTCATTTTTAAAGGGTGTCACCAGAGCGGTAATGGCTCCTCTAAACATAAAAAATGCCTCCTGGATTTTGTTTATTTAAAATCAGTTTCCACGGTTTGCGATTCGCTGCAGACACCGTATTCATCGCATAGTCTTAAACGGTAACTGTATATTCCACCCTTTTCCACAAGCGAATCAATAAATCGATACTGGTTATTTTCTACTTGAACAGGCAGCTGACCAATCCTCTCAAACGTGCGGGGACAATCCTTGCAGATATTTCCCGCGCTCCCCAAGGTACTTTTCTCGATATTAATGTATCGGATCGTACCGGCCGGATTTTGCATCTGCCATTGCAGCACCACTTCCTTTTCCGTGACCGTGAGCGTTAGTTTCTGTTCAACCTGCTTTTGTGAAACGACAGGCACAGGCGCAACGGGATTCGTCTTCAGCCCGCATCCCATCAGCAAAACCACCATGACCAGGCTTAATATAATTTTATTTTTTGCCGAAACGCTTCTCAAATTCCCGAATCCTTTCTTCCACTGACGGCGTCGCCGTACCGCCCTGATGCTCACGCGCATTGACAGAATTCTCCAGTTTTATTCGGTCTTTGATATCGGCTTTAAATCCTCTGTAAAACTTCTGATAATCCTTCAGATCAAGATCCGCAAGCGTCTTTTTGCCTTTTACACAATGGGCAACGATGTTGCCGACAATTTCGTGAGCCTGACGGAAAGGCACGCCTTTTTCCACCAGATATTCCGCCACATCGGTCGCTGTGGAATACCCGCCGCCTGCGGCAGCAACCATTCGGCCGGCATTAAATTTTGTATGTGCCAGCATTTCCGTAAAAATCGACAGACAGTCCTTCACCGTATCCACCGCATCAAAAAGCGGTTCTTTGTCTTCCTGCAGGTCACGGTTGTACGTCATGGGTAATCCTTTGAGCAGCGTCATCATCGCGAACAAATCTCCATACACCCGCGCTGATTTGCCACGGATCAGTTCAGCGATATCCGGATTTTTCTTCTGGGGCATAATGCTGCTGCCCGTGGTGTAAGCATCCGATATTTCCGCAAAGCCGAATTCATCAGACGACCACAAAACCAGGTCTTCGCAAAAACGGCTCAGATGCGTCATGGAAAGCGAAGCCGAAAAAATAAATTCCGCAATGTAGTCACGATCCGCTACCGTATCCATGCTGTTATTACTGACGGCCGGAAAATTTAAAAGTTTTGCCGTACAACTGCGGTCAATGGGCAGCCCTGTACCGGCTAAAGCCGCGGCACCCAGAGGCAAAATATTGAACCGTTTTTTGCAATCTGCCATTCTTTGTGCGTCGCGTGAAAACATTTCCGCAAACGCCAGAAAATAGTGCGAAAGTAAGACCGGCTGAGCCTTCTGCATATGGGTGTAGCCGGGCATGATGGTTTTGATCTCACTTTTGGCGAGCTTTACCAGCTGCTTTTGGAGCGCGGTCAGCAGTTGAAGGATGGCGTCAATTTCCTCACGCAGAAAAAGCCGGACATCCAAGGCAATCTGATCATTGCGGCTGCGTGCGGTATGGAGCTTTCCGCCTGCATCTCCTATGCGCCCGATCAATGCTTTTTCAATGGCCATATGAATATCTTCATCGGCCGGATCAAAGACAAAACTGCCTTTTTCAATGTCACTCAGAATGCTTTTGAGTCCGCGGATAATCGCCGCCGCTTCTTTCCGGGAAATAATGCCCGTATCAGCCAGCATGGTCGCATGGGCAATGGAGCCTTCAATATCGTAACGATACAGCCTTGAATCATAGTGCAGAGAACAGGTAAACGCCTCTACACTTTTAGCTGTCGCTTCTTTAAATCTCCCTCCCCATGCCTTTTTGCTTTGTGCCATATGCTCTCCGCGGATCAATTACTTATTTTTCAAAACATTCTGAATTCTCAAACGCAGACCGTTGAGGCGGATAAATCCGGTTGCGT